>NZ_JARVCO010000007.1:0-300000 GCF_034531395.1 Pontiella agarivorans
AGGCCGCCAAAAAGAAAGCGGTGAAGAAGGCCCCGGCGAAAAAGAAAGTCGCCAAGAAGAAGGCTGTTAAAAAAGCGCCTGCGAAAAAGAAGGCGACGAAGAAAAAGGCCGCCAAAAAGAAAGCGGTGAAGAAGGCTCCGGCGAAGAAAAAAGCCGCCAAGAAAAAGGCCGTTAAGAAAGCGCCTGCGAAAAAGAAGTCTGCAAAGAAAAAAGCAGGTGGCAAAAAATAACGTCCGGCTTTAAGTAGAGATCGAAAACGCCCTGCATTCGCGGGGCGTTTTTTATTGTTCATATTCAGGCTTTAGGTCTATCTTCTGGCCAAATTAGCGAAGGGGTATGCTCCATGAGATGTCCGAAATGTGAAGGCCGGGAAAACCGCGTGATTGACAGCCGCGAAGTGCGTAATGGCGATGCGATTCGTCGGCGGCGGGTTTGTGTGGGGTGCGGTCATCGCTTCACAACCTATGAAGAGATTCAGCGCGCACAGCTTCAAGTGACCAAGCGGGATGGACGTCGGGAGGAGCTCAGCCGGGATAAGCTGGTGAAGAGCCTGAACATTGCCTGTCGGAAACGGCACATCAGTGTGGAGCAGATTGAGCGTGTAGCGGATTCCATTATCATGGAAGCTGAATCTGAATTTGAAAAAGAAATCCCTTCCATCATGCTGGGGAAAAAAGTGATGGCTGCGCTCGAGAAAATCGATGAAGTGGCTTATATCCGGTATGCTTCGGTATACCGTCGCTTCCGCGATGCGGGGCAGTTTATGAACGAGGTTGAGCGCCTCATTGGACGCGAATGAGATCCTCCGCCTTCCAGACCTTGGATGTGCAGGATGCCTGGGCGGCGCATCTGCAGGAGGTTTTCCAGACCTTGGAAATTCCGAAGGACCCGCTGGCTGATCATGTGGCGGCGAGTGTTGCAGTGTATTGCCGCCAGTATCATCCGCAGGGGGTTCAGCGAGCCGATCTGGTGCTGCTGATTGCGCGTGCGTTTTCTGCGGTTAATCAGCGTGCTGTTGCGGAGCGGGCGATCGGGTCGCTGAATCCGCATCGCCGGCATGTGGACCGCTGGCTTGAAATTCTTTCCGAGCTTGATCACTTCCCGCAGCTGCTGCCTTATTTTTCTCTCGGGGTGATCCGTCCGGCGGACTGGGCGGGTGCACAGCTGGACCGGATGTGGACGCTGGATTTTTCCATACTGCATCTGAGCGAGGCCGAAAAGCATGAGATGATGTTGTACCGAACCATCCGCGCGATTGTGGACCATATGTATGTTTTCTGGGATGCCACATCCGGTGAAGGTGTGCTGGGGTTGAAGGGGCTGGATTCGTTTAATGTGGAAGAAGGTGTTCGGTCGAAACAAACGCTCACACAGCGCGCTGATCTGCTGGACTATATCGCGGATCTTTTCGGGCGGCAGAACGTTTCCCGGAAGTGGTCGGCGGTGCCTTCGCTGCTGAATCTCGATTTATAACCACAGGATTTCCATGATTGGATCGTTTAAACAACTTGATGCAAAACGCCGTAAGCTTGAGGCCGGTAAGCCGGGGATAAATCTGGATCATCCGGTGTTGAAGTCGCCATTGCTTCCATATCTTGGAAGTCTTCTTTCGGGGGTCCTGCTGGCGTTGGGATTTCCAGGGTTTGGAAATGCGACGCTGATGTTTGTGGCGCTGGTTCCGCTGATGTTTGCGGTGCATTCGGCTTCGGTGAAACGCGCGGCGGGGCTGTCGCTCCTGTCGGGTTTTGTTTTTTTTATGATGTCGTTGTGGTGGCTGATCAACCTGACCGGCCGGGTCGAAGGAGCTGGGCTGAAGGTCAGTGCTGTTCTCGGTTTTGCGGTACTTGCGCTGTACTGTGCACTTTATTTTGTGCCGTTCGGTATTGCGGTTGCGCTGGGTTCGCGCAAGTGGGTGGGCAATGTGCTGTGGAAAAATATCCGGTTCATGTTTGCGGTTTCGCTGGTTTGGGTTGGTTCGGAATATCTGCGTGGTATTGCGTTTACCGGATTTCCGTGGAATCCGCTCGGCGTTTCGCAGTATGCGAATGCCACGCTGATTCAGGTGGCAGAGTGGGGCGGGGTTTCGATTGTTTCGGCATGCATTGTTTTCATGAATGCCGGTGCCTTTATCACCTTCCGTCAGTATACGCACGGCACCCGGGCAAAAATGTATAAACCGCATTTTGAACTGATGATCGGAATTATGCCGGTTGCGCTGTCCGTCGCGCAGGGTATGAATGTTCTGATGAACCGTCAGCCGCGGCACGAAACGGTCACTGTGGCCCTGGTTCAGCCCAATATCGAGCAGCAGGCCAAGTGGGATTCGGCGTTGGAGCCGGATATTAAAAAACGTTTGTCGGAACTTACCGCAACCGCCTCGCGACTGGGTGAGGTGGACTTGATTATCTGGCCGGAAACGGCGTTGCCCCAGACGGTGAACTTGAGTGCTGCAAATCAGGATCAGCTTTCATTTGCTGCGGGGGACGGCATTCCGCTTCTGATCGGTGCCAATTCGTTTCGCGACGGCAGCTATTTCAACAGTTCGATCTTTTTTAACGGCAAGGGGCATTATGCGGGGCATTATGACAAACAGCATCTGGTGCCGTTTGGGGAATATGTTCCGTTTCCGGGGCTGATGCGGAAATTTACGCCGATTGAAATCGACTTCGGCCGCGGGGAGAGCAGCACGGTCATTCCGCTGAAAGGTAAGGCTTCGTTTTCTCCGCTTATCTGTTTTGAGGATACCGTTGCGCCGCTTTCGCGCCGGGCGGTACTGGCGGGGGCTCGGTGGCTGGTGAATCAGACCAACGACGGCTGGTTCGATCCGTCGGCACAGTCGGAGCAGCATCTCGCCCATGCCGTTTTCCGCTGTGTGGAAAATCGTGTGCCGATGGCGCGCTGTACGAACACCGGTGTGAGCGGGATCATCGATGCTTTCGGCGTGGTGGGCCGCCAGCTTAAACCAATGAGTGAGGGGTTTACGGCGGGACTGCTCTATCCGAGACAGATTAATCAGGAAAAAACCTTCTACACCCGTAAGGGCAATGTGGTTGGCAAAGCGGGCCTGGTCGGGGGCATCGGTGTGCTCGTT
Organism: Pontiella agarivorans; assembly: GCF_034531395.1. NCBI lineage: Bacteria > Pseudomonadati > Kiritimatiellota > Kiritimatiellia > Kiritimatiellales > Pontiellaceae > Pontiella > Pontiella agarivorans. The sequence continues at coordinate 3,092 of NZ_JARVCO010000007.1, forward strand.
ATTCTGCGCGGCGGCATTCGCATAAAGCGGCGGAAAAAGACGGCGGAATAAGAGCCGGTTTATTTCGGCGGATCTGTTCGTTCCGGGAATTTTTCTGTACTGCGGGGTTTAGGCCGGAGAGCGGTTCGGCTATATTTCCGGGTTCCAACGATGGGAAGAATTTTATGCAGGACGAACTCAAAATAAAAATTGCGGCGTTTCGGGAACAGCTGTCCGAGATGGAGGGCTATCTGGACATTGCCGCCAAACGCGAAGAGCTGGCCAGGCTTGAGGCGGTGGCCGCGGAACCGGATTTCTGGAATGACCAGCAGAAGGCCCAGAAAAATATTGCGGCGACCAAGTCGCTGAAAATGGTGCTCGATCCGTTTGAATCGATCAGTGCCGGGCTGGATGATTCCGAGATTATGCTGGAGCTGGCCGAGGCCGGCGAAGCAGAGGCCGTTGCAGAGGCGGCGGCGGAGCTGGAAAAGGTGGAGCACGGTTTCCAGGCCTTGGAAATGCAGTCGCTGCTGGGTGAAGAGTTTGACGGCAACGGCGCTTATCTGACGCTGCATGCCGGAGCCGGCGGAACCGAGAGCTGCGACTGGGCGGATATGCTGTATCGCATGTTCACGCGGTATGCGGACCGTAAAGCGTTCAAGGTTCAGATTCTCGACTATCAGGCCGGGGAAGAGGCTGGCATTAAAAGTGTGTCGCTGCTGATTCAGGGCGCGTATGCCTATGGTCTGCTGAAGTCGGAGCGCGGCGTGCACCGTCTGGTGCGCATCAGCCCGTTCGATTCGCAGTCGCGCCGGCATACCTCGTTTGTCGCGGCGGATGTTACGCCGGAGATTGATGACGATATTGATATTGAAATTGTGGAATCGGATCTGCGTATTGATACCTACCGGGCGCAGGGTGCCGGCGGGCAGCATGTGAACACAACGGATTCGGCGGTGCGGATTGTGCATTTGCCGACCGGCGTGGTGGTGCAGTGTCAGGCCGAGCGTTCTCAGCATAAAAATAAAGCCGCGGCGATGAAAATGCTGAAGGCGCGGTTGTATGAACGGGAGCAGGACCTGAAGCGTCAGGCCGTGGATCAGCTTTATGGCGATAAAGGTGAGATCGCCTGGGGATCGCAGATCCGGTCGTATGTGATGCAGCCGTACACGATGGTGAAAGATCACCGTACCGATGTGCAGGTCGGTAATGTGCAGGGCGTGCTCGACGGGAATCTGGACCCGTTTATCGAAGCCTATTTGAAGAAGAACCGGTAATGAATATTCTCGAACAGATTTGTGCGGACAAGCGTGCCGAGATTGCGGAGCGTAAAAAAAGTCAGACGCTGGAAGAATTGCAGAGCACGTTTACTGATCGTGGAAAGCGGCCGGACTTTGTTGATGCGTTGCGGGCAACGCCGATGGGATTGATTGCGGAAGTGAAGCGTAAATCGCCTTCGGCGGGGCTGATTCGCGAACCGTTCAGTCCTTCTGAAATTGCGAAAGCTTACGAGGCGAACGGGGCGAGTGCGGTTTCGTGCCTGATGGATCATAAATATTTCGGCGGCGGGGCCGCTGATTTTTCCGAGGTTCGCCATGCGATTGAGCTGCCGATGCTCTACAAGGAGTTCGTCGTGGATTCCTGGCAGATTGCACATGCGAAAACAATGGGAGCTTCGGCGGTTCTGCTGATTGTCGGTGCGCTGATGGATGCGGAGCTTTCGGCTTTTATTGAAGAAGTCCGGGCGTTGGAACTGCAGCCGCTGGTGGAAGTGCATGACCGCGTGGAGATGCAACGGGCCATCGATGCGGGGTCCGACTGCATCGGTATTAATAATCGGAATCTTAAAACGTTTGTTACGACGCTGGATACGACGTTTGAGCTCGCGGCGATGGCTCCGATGGGCTGCACACTGGTCAGCGAGAGCGGAATCAGAACGCCGGAGGATGTGGTTCAGCTGAAAGAGGCCGGGGCACATGCTATTCTCGTGGGAGAAAGTCTGCTGCGTGAAGATGATCCGGGTAAAGCGGCGGCGGATCTGCTGAGTCGGATTCACTGATATTCTGATACGATTTAGGTTTTCTTTTCCGCGTCTTCGGCCTTTTACCTTCTTTTTGCTTTTTAAACCCGGCCATTGATTGCAGGATTTTCCATTCCTACAACAAAAGGACTGGAATTTGAGGGCGGAGCAGATACTTACACTGGATATCGGGACGGACGGCATTCGTATGGCTGTCGTTTCGGTTCCGTCGTCCGGACCGCCGCAGCTTATTGATTCCGGGTTTGCAGTGTACGACGCTGAGTCGGCGCTGTCGAAAGATGCGATCACAGCGATGACGCTCCGGAAGCTGCTGGAGGAAAAGAAGCCTGGCGTGAAACGCGCTGTGGTGTCCATTGAGGGCCCATCGGTTTTTTCCCGGCTGGTGAGGCTTCCAAAGGTTGGAAGGGAACGGGTGCCGCAGACGATCCGCCATGAAGCGGTGCAGAATATTCCGTTTCCGATTGATGACGTTGTGTGGGATGCTCATGTGGTTGATCCGGATTCGGATGGCCCGGAAGTGCTGTTGGTGGCCGCGAAAGCGGAGCTGATTGACGGCCTGGTGCATGCGGTAAAGGCGAATGGACTTGTTATTGAACGGATCACAGCGGCACCGGTTGCGCTGGCGAATCTGGCGCATGCGTGTTGCGGGACATCCGGACCGATGCTGCTGGTTGATGGCGATACGGTATCCACTAATCTGGTATTTATTGACGGCCGCCGTGCGTTTTTTCGATCGCTCCCGGTTTCGGGAGCGGATGCGTTGCGCAGACAGCAGGAGATCGAACGCTCCATCGCATTTTATACCGGCCAGCAGGGGGGACGGGCACCGGAAAAGATTGTTGAACAGGTTGGGGGCGTTGAGCAGGGTTTTGCGGTTTGTGTCGGGTTGGCCTGTTTGCCGGTGGTTGAGATTGATCTTGTGCCGGCCGCTTTGGCAGATGAGCGCAGAATGCAGCGGCGTCTTCCGCTATGGATGGCGTCGACTGTGGTGGTGATGCTGATTCTGGGGGTATGGATTTTTTCGCTTGGTCGGCGGACTGACGCGATCCGTTCCAATACAGGGCCGATTGAGGCCGAGGTTTTCCGGTTGCGGAATTTTGAGCAACAGCTTCTGCCTTTGGAGGCGGAGGTGGATGCGTTGTTGGAGCGTGGCCGTGAGTTCCGGCATGTGGCCCGTGCGCGTACGCAATGGCTTGAGGCACTGACTGAAATGAGCCGACTGCTGCCTGAGGGGATGTTTCTGCTGGGGAGTGAACCGATTGAAAACGGTGTGCGGATTTCGGTGGTGAGTTATCTGGATAAAGAGATGCCCGGACAGGATTCAGTGAAGCTGTTGCGCGATGCGTTGCGGGCCAGCCCCCTGTTCAGTGATGAAACGAAGGTGGAGAGCCGTCCATCTAAAAAAGAGTTTGCGCGCCGGTTTGTGCTGGATGTCTATTTCGAGGGGGATGTGTCGTGAATCTCCGGGGCCGTAAACGACTGCTGACAGTTGGGGGAATCTGTACGGTAATTCTTGTGACGGAGCTTGTGCTGCTGCTGATACAGGGGATTCAGTTGTCCTTGGCACGCAATAAGTATGCGGAGCTTTACAGAATCCGGGAACGCCTGGTGCAACGCGATCCTTTTCCTTCGGCCGGTAATGTGAAACGGATCGAAGAGCATTTAGACGAGCTGGCGTATCACGTCGGTGAGCTGGCCGGTGAGCTGAATCGCGACCCTTTTCCTGTGGAGGCGTTTGAGGCGGCAGAATTTTCAGCGCAGACGCAGGGAATGATTGAGCGTTTTCGCGAAAAAGCGGAGCGGGCAGGCGTAAAGCTTCCGGACGGGCTGGAAGCCGGATTCGGACGCTATGCGAGCGGGGGTGCAGTGGCTGATCCCGACCAGGTGCCGCGATTGACACGGCAGCTTTATTCGGTCGAGCGGGTGGCGAATGTGCTGGTGGAAGGCGGAGTGCATTCCATAACGGCCATGGCACGTGATGATTTTGAATTTGCAAAACAGGAGGCTCCGCGCCGCCGCAGGCCTCGGAATTTTTCAGAGTCTGAAGGGTTGATGCGTGAGCATGAGGCTGCCCGGGTCGGGCCCGGCAGGCTTTACTCTGTGGAGCGGATTCGCGTCACTTTTACTGCAAAAGAGACGGCCGTATGGCGGGTGTTGCAGGGCTTTGCACAGGCGCCGCATTTTATGCAGGTTTCGGCGTTCGGTCATCGGACGCTCACGGAGATCATGCGCTACAGTCCGGCTGCTGTTAAAGGGGGGCGGGAAAGTGATGATGAAACGCTGAAATATCTCGCGGAAGGAGTTCTTACCGGGGAAAAGGCGCTTTCGCGCCCGGAGCGAATCATTGCGGGGGATGATTTGGTGGAAGTCGCGCTGACGGTTGATGTTTATAATTTCAATCTGGAGGGCATGGAGCAGTGAGTGCGTTGCGACAGATGAAATTGAATTTTGATTGGCTGCTGTTTGGGGGCCTGCTGACTGTGCTGTTGCTGTCCTGTGGAATTGCTTTTACGAATGAGGCCGCCGAAGTGCCTGTGGCGGTTGAGCGGGAGGCGCCGCTGCCGAAGTTCCAGCCTCCGGAAGATGTAAAAATCGCAATGGATGGAGTAGGGAGGCTTTTCACGGGTTCGCTTCGGGTTGTGGCGGTAGGAAGCGCGTATCCTATTCCATACGAGGCGAAGGTCTGTCCCTTTTCCAATATTCCCCAGCCTGGACTTGATCAGCTGGACCACGATGGGGACGGCATGACCGATGACTGGGAGAAGAGATTTGGGTTGGATCGATATAACAAAGCGGATGCTTTAAGCGATGCGGATGGAGATGGGTTCACAAATCTGGAGGAGTTTAAGGCATCCACCGACCCGCTTCTGGCCGCGATTCACCCTCCGTATGCCGGAAAATTACGCTTTGTTGAAAGAAAAGATATTGATTTTCCACTGGTTTTTCAGGGGTTCATGGAGCAGTCGGACGGAACCATCATATTTCAGCTGAATAACCCTTCAACCGGTAAATCACATTTTGCCGCCATCGGGGATGCCGTGGAACATGTTGTTTTACAACGATTTAAAATGGATGAAAACGGACGTGATCATAGGCTTTATGTGATGCGCGACGGGATTGAAATTGAACTGCTGCGCGGAAAAACCGCGTTGGACCCAGAAAGTACAGCAGAGTTGATTAATATACTTGATCGCACCCCGATAATAGTTACTATGGGCGCGTTATTATCTTTGCATAATGATAAGTACACCGTTCTTGGTGTGTATGCCGACAGGGTACTCCTGAAGGATACTGCATCCGGAGAAGTGTACGACATTGTCGGTTTTACCGGCGGAGACCGTTAGTGGTTTCCTAAGGAAATGTTATAGGGTGACTGTTTGTTGGTAAATGCTCTCCGTGGACCCTGGTGAACTTGCGGGTAAAGTGGCATTTGTAATATGAGAAGTAGAGGGGAAGGAAAAATGACTAAAACCTATATCTCGTCTCTATTGGTTGCGTTGGTAGCAACACAATCAATCCGAGCCCAGGAAAGTCTGGACGACGTATTCGCGCAGTTGGACGCGGCTCAGGGAGGGACTGAGCAGGCTGCACCCGCAACAGGCGCTCCGGCACCTGCAGCAGTTAATACTGCACAGCCCGCAGCGGTAGAAACTGCACAGCCGAAAGCAGTCAATGCTGCACCGGCAATGGTTGAGGAAGACCTGTTTGCAAAAGGACTAAATGCTTATAACTCGGGCGATTTGGTTCTGGCGGAAGCAATCTTTGAACGTGTTCTGGACGAAGATCCTTATAATCGTCGTGCCATGGAATATCTGAAACGTACGGCCCAGAAAATTGCAGCCAACGAACTTGCACTGCAACGTGCCAGTCGTGCGCAGGCATTAGCCGAAGTTGATGGTGCGTGGAATCCGGATGTCACCATTCCGAAAGTCGGTATTCCGGATGAAGAAGGACCGGAACTCGATCCGAAAGCTGTTGCGATTGCGGAAATGACTGCGAAGCTGGAACAGATTTCCATCCCGAGTCTTGACTTCCGTGAAGCTAACATCAAAGACGTGGTTCTTTTCCTGACTGAAACTGCCCGCCGGCAGGATCCCGCAAAGCAGGGTGTGAACATTCTGCTGATGGGTATGGAAAACTCCATGGCGGCTGATGCAAACAACATCACCATTTCCATCCGCGATATGAGCCTGCTGGAATCCCTGCAGTACATCGTGGAAATGGCATCGCTTAAGTTTGATGTTCGTGAAAAAGCAGTGGCAATCATGCCGGTCAATTTTGTTCCGGCTGAAGACCTCAAGCTGATCACGTACGATGTGATCCCTGAAGTGGGTGCTGAACTTGAATCCATGGCTGGCGGTGGCGGTGGCGGTGTTGACGATCTGTTCGGCGACGCTTCCGCATCAGAATCCACCGGTCCGACCGATGTTGCTGAATTTTTCTCCATTGTTGACTGGCCGGAAGGATCTTCTGCTGTATATCAGCCGAACTTCCACAAGCTGTTTGTCAAGAACACGCCGAAAAACCTGGATGCAGTTGAAGAAATTCTGAACGACCTGGAAGACGAAGCGATCAACAAACGTTCGCAGCAGGTGGCAATCGAAGCCAAATTCGTTGAATACAACGAAGGTGCTCTCGAAGAGCTCGGATTCAACTGGACGCTCTATGATGACGGAACATTTGGTGGTCTGAGTTTTGCTGATGAAAATACGAAAACTTTCTATCAGCCGGGTCAGGGACCGACTTCGTCTACTACGTTGCCGGGTGGCGGAACGCTTTACAGCAATCCGACAACTGGATACACGACCATTGACAGCTCCACCGGTACCGGTCAGAGTCTGTTCGGTTCGAATCAGCGCAACAACAGCACTGCTTTTGAAGCTATGCAGTCCGGCATTCTGTCCACGATGGGCGGCGCTCCGGCTGAGATGATTCTGAGTAATACTTCCAGTTTCCCGTTCGATCTGGCGATTTCCGCTATGGAACAGGAAGGTACTGCTGACGTATTGCACGCTCCGAAAGTCACCACCAAATCCGGTAGCCCGGCGGTTATCCGCGTGGTTGAAGTTCACCGTTATCCGCAGGATTACGATGTGGAAACCGGTCAGCGTACTGCTCCGGTTGTTAAACCACAGGACTGGGAAGATTATGACCTCGGTGTTGTTCTGAACGTCACGCCGGTGGTTGATGCGGAAGCGAGCACCATCGACCTTGATCTTCAGCCGGAAATTAAGAAATTTGTCGGATTCGACAACTACACCGCTGGTTATAACGCTTATGAGTCGGGCGATAGCAACAACACGGAGATTTTTGGTAACAGTGCTCCGTTGCTGATTCAGATGCCGTATTTCGAAACCCGTGCGATTGAAACACAGGTTACAGTTGCCGATGGTGAAACCATCGTTATGGGCGGTCTTGTCAGTGAAGAGACTGATACGTTCCGTGATCAGGTTCCGTTCCTGGGTGACATTCCTTACATCGGTCGTCTGTTCCGTTCAGAAGGTTCCCGTACAACCAAGAAAAATCTCGTAATCTCTGTGAAGGCTACGATGGTTGACGATAAAGGTCTGACCCGCGAACAGCGTGAGCTTCAGCGCCAGGCTGCTAACTAATCATTAGCGGTTTCTGATGAAGCGAAAGACCCGTCCGGAAGTACCGGACGGGTTTTTTATTGCCCTTTAAGGTCGAAAGTCTGAACACGATCCATTAAGGATATAGCTATGAAATTTGTTGCATTTGATCTGGAAACAACGGGGACCAAACCTACGGAAGACATGATTGTCGAAGTCGGGGCGGTAATGTTCGATGGAAATCAGGCCGTGAAAGGATACGGGGCGCTTGTAAATCCGGGAATTTCTATTCCGGCGGAAGCTTCTGCTGTCAATGGCATCACGGACGAAATGCTCAAAGGGAAACCGAAGATTGAAGAAATTCTTGAAGAATTTGCTGAGTTTTGTGGAGACCTCCCCCTTGTAGCGCATAATGCACCGTTCGACTATAAATTCCTTCTTGAAGATGTAAAACTGCATAAGTCCGTGGCTCCGGGAGGAGTGGTGCTGGACACGCTGCCGTTGGCTCGAAAAGTTTTTCCGGGTCTGCCGAATTACAAACTCTGGACGCTGACCCGTCACTTCAACTTTCCCAGCGGTACATTCCACCGTGCAGAAGAAGACAGTTCCTATTGTGGTCTCCTTTTTGCCAAGATTGTGGAAACGCTGGAGATGCGTGGCGAGCCGTGTTCTGAGAAGGATCTGGTGAAGCTGATGGGAAACAAAGAAGAGATGCGTTTCCCCGAGTTTAAGGCCGAGGTGGATCAGCTGGATCTATTTTAGCCGTTTCCCGGGTTTTCCTGTTCAAGTTCGCGCATGATGAGCTCGGCCGGGGTCAGATATTTTTTGTCATTATTGCATTCCTTGCAACACGCCACACAGTTGCTCTTCGTGCTTTTTCCACCGCGTACTACCGGGAGAACATGATCCATAGTGAGATCTTCGGGGGCGAAGGTTTCACCGCAATAATGGCACTCTCCTTTGGCCAACTGCTGCTTCCACCAGGCGCTCTTGCGCAGTTCTTTGGCTTTTGCGCGTTCCCGTTTTACGTGAGCGGGGTCTTTTTTAATATCTATCCAGTCGTCGTTCATGTTCTGTTCCAATAACCGGGAAACTAGATCGGTCCTGCATGGGTTTCAATACAAAGCTTCCAGGGATTGGAAAAACAGGTTACCGGGTATTTGAACGGAATGTAGACTCTTTCGGTCTTTGATAGCGGAGGCGCATCATGAAAATTCAGATCATAACGCTTTTTGCAGCAGGGCTTGCATGGACCGGCTGTGCTGAAAAGGAGGCAAAGAACATGAAAACAGATCCTGATAAAGTGGTAAAAAGTGAAGACGAGTGGAAAGATCAGCTTGATGAAATGCAGTATTATGTAACCCGTCAGAAGGGTACCGAGCGTGCATTTTCCGGGAAATACTGGGATCATAAAGAACTGGGAGTGTATTCCTGCGTCTGTTGCGGAACGGACCTTTTCTTGTCGGACACCAAATTTGATTCCGGTTGCGGTTGGCCCAGCTACTTTAAACCCGTTGCCGATGATGTAATCACCGAACACCGCGATACTTCGCACGGTATGGTCCGGACCGAGGTGGTCTGTTCAACATGTGATGCGCATCTGGGCCATGTTTTTCCCGACGGTCCGCCGCCGACCGGTCTTCGGTATTGCATCAATTCGGCATCCATCCGTTTCCGTCCGGCGGAATCTTCCGGGGAATAGCCTGAATTTTAAAACGGATATTTCCCTTTCGGTTTACTAAGGAACACGGCGCGAGCGGCGCATCTGCCCGTTTTCTATTGAAGCTGTAAAAGGAATATCCGGCGGTTTTACCGATTGTCCAGCGCCGACTGCCATTTCATCCAGAGGGCCTGCAGTTCCTCCGGATTTTCAAGTCCCATGTTATCCACTGCGGATTTAAACAGCCCTTTATCTGAATCGCTGAACGAGGGGTCCCTTTCGGATATTTTTGAAGAAAGTTCCGCATTTTCGGACGCTATCTTGTTTCCGGACATCAGATTTTTTTCTTCGATATGCACCCTTGGCGTGCGGCCTTTTTCGGAAGAGAAACCAACAATACCTCTTTCATTATCCACGATAATGTTGTCTTCGATTTCCAGTTGTGCGGTGTCGGCGATGGCGAGTCCGGCATAGCTGGAACGGACGATGACATTATGATCAATTTCGAGCTTCGAACGGGCAAAAACATTGATGCCGGTGGCGTTATCGATAATTAAATTGTTGCTGATTTCGCCGATGGCCGAGCGGTTTCCGATGTAAAATCCACGGTTTTTATTTCGGATCACGAGATTGGAATCAGCCTCAATTTCGCCGCCGGTGCAACGGATTCCGTGATACCGTGAACCTGTTACAATATTTCGCGTCAGTTCTGCGCTTGAGCCGGAGCCAATGGTGATGCCGCAATGGCCCGGATTCATGATGAGGCAGTCTTCGATATCTCCTTCCGCTCCATTCCAGATCTGAATGGTGTATTCAAAACCGTTGAACGAGCAGTTGCTGATATCCACCTCGGATTTGTCCTGGGCAGAAATTGCTCCGGGAGATTCGGGGCCGTTACCCAGAGCTGTGAAGGTGGAGTCTATAATTTCAATGTCTCCATTTCGGATAAATACAGCATAAGGGGTGTCGTCCTTTTTCGGTTTTCTTTCCGTTCTATACTTGATGGTCAGCCCTTTGATCAGCACCGGTTTGCGGGCATCAATCAGAATCGCCGGTTGGTTGGATTCCACCTCGAGCACCACATTTTCTCCTGAGAGGGTCAGGCCCTGTTTGATCTGAATCGGAGTTCGATAGGTTCCTGTCGGAATAGAAATAGCGGTTCCGGGTTTTGCGGCGTCGATGGCTTTCTGAATATCGAAGTCAGCATAGGCTGTGGTTGCGCCGAGCAGTGCAAGGTATAAGTATTTCATAATCAGGGTCCTTGTGTTGTCTTGCTGCAGGTATGGGTATCATGAAGGTGGAAGTCGAGCCTGCAGTTTGAGCTCCCTCCAATTATTTCATTCAGCCATTCGTTTAACAGTTTCGTATAGAATATAAATTTAAAATAAAATACAGAATGTACTTCGAATGTGCAACTCGCCCGGAAACGATAATTGACTATCTTTGTAAGATAGATATTATAACTCAATGAGTATGCGGTTGTTTTTTGGAATATTGCTGTTCGGGATGCTGTGCCGGGGCGAGACCTATGAGCAGTTGAACGCGCAGCTCAAAAATGCCGCTGAAAAACAAGTGATTCACCGGCTGAAATCACAGATCGCCGGTGCCGCTTTACAACGGTTGGAAACCGAAACCCTCTCGAAAAAGGATCAGCAGGCTTTGCGAACACAGGTTCGGGCTTATTGCGCTGATGTGCAACTGGGTGCGATGGATGTCTGGTACGGTGAGAGTGTTGTAGCCTGGGGACGTTTACTGCTGTTCGATGGAAAATGGGAGGAGGCTCGGGTGCAGTTGCTGGATCAGGCTGAAGTGCTGCAGAATATAGAGCGGAATCTGAGGGCCAATGCTATTCCGGTTTCATCGGTCAGTCCCGTGGCGGGATGCCGCTATGTGCTGGGCGAAACGTATCGCGTGGAATATGAAACGTTCCAGACTTTGGAACCGGCCGTTGAAGCGCTTCGCCATTTCTACAATGTCTACATCAAATACAGTGACAGCCCCTGGGGAGAGAAGGCCCGGGTTAAAGCCGAATCGATGCAGGCGGAACTTGAACGGCATGGTAAACAGGTGCGGATCGATCTCGGCCCGCATAAAGATTCATTTATCGCTGCCAAATTCAGGCTGGGATCTAAATACATGGCCGAGGGACGGTATGCCGATGCGGTCGAACCGATTGAAACGGCCATCAACTATTTTCCGGAAACCGTAAAATCTGTTCAGGCACTGCGCAATCTGGCGGTCTGCAAACAGGAACTCGGGGAGGCCGATGAGGCCTACATGATTGCTGAATACTGCTGCGAGCGTTTTGCGGCCGACACTAACGCCCCGCTGGCGGTGCTGAGTCTGGGCCGTCGCGCAGTGGATGCCGGAAATGAAGAGCAGGGCGAACAGCTGTTCAATCTCTATCTGGCCTCTTTTCCGGAGCATGAAAAACGGGCGGAGATTTTTTCGTGGTTTGCATGGCGTGCCTTTAAATCGGATGAAATGAAAAAGGCTATGCCCTTTTTCCAATCGCTGGAAACGGAACTTCGGCGTATCGGCGAGACTGGAGAGCGGTTGGAAAAAGCGGTTTATCTGCAGGCGGTCACTCCGCCCGATCCAGAAAAGCTTGATGCATTTATTGCGGAATTTTCCTGTTCAGAACGGGTGGCTTCGGCGTTGAGCGAAAAATCACAGGCGCTTTTGGTCGCGGGTGATTTCGAGGGTGCGTTCCAGACGCTGGAAAAACTGAAGTCTGAATTTCCGGAGGCCCCGGCTTCCAGAAGAGCGCTGGCCGGACTCATTGTTGCGGCAGTTGAGGCCGGGCGGTTCGATGTTGCCGAACGGGTGCTTGGCCGTATGCTCGAAGATCAGGATGAATATGGTCCTGACGTTTATCTGGCAACGGGGGAAGGCCTGTTGTCGGCTGAACAGTTTGCGCTGGCGGAAAAAGCGTTTGCAGCGGTGCCCGATGATGAGCGTGCTGTGTTTGGAACGGCAGCCTGCAAATTCGGCGGCGCAGATTTTGAAGGAAGTTTCCAGGCCTTGGAAAACCTGCTCGCGGACTTTCCGGGCACTGGAAGCTTTCATGATGCGCGGCTGATGCAGGCGCGCTGTCTGGTTGAACTGGGCCGGACCAATGAAGCGGTGGCGGCGTATGCGGATGCGGGGCGTGATTATGCGGTGACGCTGGAGATGGCGGGAGTGCTTTCGGATCCGGAAGAACGGCTGGCTGCCTATCAGCGTGTGGCGTTGCTGGCTGATCCGAAAGCGGAGGGGCATCGGCCGTTGATTGCTGAAAGCATTCTGCAGAGTCTGCCGCTTTGTCTGGAACTTCGTAAATATGATCTGGCACTGGCGGCCTGTGATCAGTTTGAGACGCTGTTCCCGGAGCACGGTCAGCTTCCGGCCATTGAAAATTTCAGGAAGGAGGCGGAACGTGCGTCGGCTGATTAGCGTTGTTTTATGGCTGTCCTGTTCGGTGCATGCCGCTTATGTGGTGAATAACGCCGGGCGGAAGATTCCGGGCTCGGAAGTTTCGGCAACGGCTGACGGACGGGTGACGCTGAAGACGCCGGATGGTCAGATGATGGTGTTTCAGAAAGGCCAGTACAAACGTGCGGTGGCGGACCGGCCGAAGGAGCTGGATATTGCGGAACAGCTGATCAAAACAGGACAGGGAGAAAAAGCGGTTCCTTTTCTGCAGCAGGCGAAAAAGAAGTGCCGTTTTCTGCAGTGGGATCAGACTGCAATTCAGATGCTGGCTGACTATTACTTTATGACGGAGCAGTACGGGTTGGCGGCTGCAGCGTTTCAGGCATTGGACGATCAGTCGATTCCGCAGAACCGCCGGCGTTTGCGTGAGGCGATGGTGAAAAGCGGAGAGATGGAAACCGTGTTGCAGGTTTTTAATGAGGATATCCGCAATGGATCTCGGGAAGCGGCGGCGCAGGCTTATCTGATGCGCGGGAAGCTGAAGGCGGAACGGGGGGACCCGGAAGGTGCGCGGCGGGATTGGCTGAAGGTGAGTTTGTTTTTCAGAACGCAGGAGGCGGCGGCTGAAGAGGCGGAGCAATTATTGAAGGAGAATGAAGGATGAAACGGGTGATTGCGGTTTTACTGATTGCCGGAAGTGCGGTTTTTGCGCAGGAGGCGGAGATCGTGAAAAGTGAAGCGGTGCAGGCGGCCGAGGCTGCGCCGGAAGAGGTTTCGGGATTTCTGGATGTGGTGAAGGGCGGGGGAGCATTCGGCATGGTGCTGTGGCTCGGTCTGGCCGGGCTGTCGTTGGCGGCCGGTACGCTGATTGTTGATTCGCTGCTCAATATTCAGGAAAAAAAGATTATTCCGAAGACGCTGGTTTCTCTGGTGCGGGAAGCGATTGAAGAGGGCAGTCTGAAAAAGGCCGCGCAGCGCTGCCGGGATGTGCCGGGGCCGTATTCCAATATTCTGCTGGCCGGTTTTGAAAACCTGGACGACGGGTTTGATCAGGCTCAGGAAGCCATCGGTATTGCGGCCGACATGGAGAGTGAAAAAATGCTGCAGCGGGTGAATTACCTGAATGTGGTGGGGAATCTCGCGCCGATGCTCGGGCTGCTCGGTACGGTGCAGGGAATGATTCTGGCATTCGCCACATTGGGGACGACGTCCGGAGCGGCAAAGAATGCATTGCTGGCGATCAATATTTCCCAGGCGCTTTATACAACGGCTGCCGGGCTCGTTATTGCCGTTCCGGCAATCGGGGCCTATTTCTTTTTCCGTAATCGCGCGGCCAAGGTGATTCTGACGATGGAAAGCCTGACCATGGAGGTGATGAAAGGACTGAAAAAGAAAAGGTGAAACCCGGCACCTGATACGTGAAATGAAAAAGCGATTCCAGAATAAGGGAAACGGCGGAATCAACATGACGCCGATGATTGATGTGGTTTTCCAGATGATCATTTTTTTCGTCTGTACTGCGCAGCTTGAACGGGAACAGTTTTCGGAATGGATCAATCTGCCCGATTCGCCGAATGCACCGGAAATCGCACAGGAGAAGGATCCGCGCACGATCACGATTGAGGTGGATGAAAAGGGTAAAATTATGATCGGCCGAACAGCACTGTCGCTTTCCAGGCTTCGGATGATTCTGAAAAAGACGGTTTCCGACTATGGCGTGTACGGACCTTCAATTCCGATCCGGATTCGGGCGGATGCAATGTCGCAGCATTCCAATGTTCGGAATGTCATGGATGCTTGTACTGAATCGGGGCTCTATAAAATTGCGTTCATTGCGGTGAAGGATTCAGCTGATAAAAAATGATGAGAGGGAAAAAACAGAGGCGGTTTGTGGGGACCGATGCTGAAATCGAAGTGTCAATGACGCCGATGATTGATGTGGTGTTTCAATTGCTGATCTATTTTCTGGTGACGTTCAGTACGGCGGAGGTGTTGTCGTTTCTGGATATTTCAAGGCCGGCACCGGATGCTGCGCAATCGCAGCAGCCCCCTGCAGATATGATCAGAATCGGAGTGTTCGGCAAGGGAGTTGCGATTAACGGCCGCGAGGTGAGCGACGAAGAGTTAAGCCGTTTGGTGGCGCGGTTGGCTGCGGTGAGCAAAAAACAGACGGTACTGGTGAATTGTGCCGATGAATCGCTGCATGGCCGGCTGATTAATGTGCTGGATCTCTGTGCGGAAAACGGGCTGACGCAGATTGCAGTGATGAGCGGGAAATAAATGAGCGCTAGGCGGAACAGAAAGCGGGGCCGGGTGCGGATCAGTGGAGCGCTGATTTCGTTCGTACTGCATGCGGGGATCATTCTGCTGCTCGTGAAGGTGCTGGTTTTCCGGGCACCGAAGGAGGAGCGGGCGATCGATGTCCGGGTGGTTGAGCATCACATTCAGGAGCAGGAGCATGTTGAAAAAGAGAAGCCGGTTGAAGAGCAACCGGCGGGCGAAGAATCTATGGAGGCACCGGCGGAGGTACTGCCTGAGGAGACATGGACACAAGACTCCATGCTGGAGTCGGAACTGGACCTGAGCGGTCTGGATGCTGTGGCGAATCTGGAAAGCCCGCTGGTGCTGAAAGGGTTAATGGTGGGGCGTTCGGAAACAGCCCGCCGGAAAATGCTTCGTGAATTCGGGGGAAGATATGGAAGTCAGGCCGAGAAGGCCGTACTCAAAGGTCTGGATTGGCTGCAGAAAAATCAGCGGGAGGACGGGGCCTGGGGCGTGGGGAACAGTCGGAGTATGACGGCGAAACAGGAGCGGGCGCGCCTGACCGGTCTGGCG
Organism: Pontiella agarivorans; assembly: GCF_034531395.1. NCBI lineage: Bacteria > Pseudomonadati > Kiritimatiellota > Kiritimatiellia > Kiritimatiellales > Pontiellaceae > Pontiella > Pontiella agarivorans. The sequence continues at coordinate 18,591 of NZ_JARVCO010000007.1, forward strand.
TTACTGTGTTATCTGGCGCATGGAGAAACGGCGCAGTCGGAAAAGTACGGGGAAACGGTGCGGCGCGGGATTCAGTATCTGCTGAATGAACAGAATCAGAAGAGCGGCAGTTTTGTTCCTTTCTCAAAAACGGTGGGCTCGCATGATGATATTGGCGTTTACGGGCATGCGATTTCTACGTATGCCCTTTGTGAAGCATATGCGATGACCCGCATGCCGATGTTGAAAGAACCGGTGGAAAAGGCGGTGAAGCTGATTGTAGACGGGCAGCAGAAAAAGGGCGGATGGGATCATCGTTATCAACATGAAAAGTGGAGCGATCTGTCGGTCGGCGGCTGGCAGGTACAGGCCTTGCGGGCAGCACAGGCCGCGGCTGTTTCAACTCCGGGAATTCGCGCGGCGTTGAAAAAATCGGTTCCGTTTGTTCAGGGGATGCATGCCGGTGAGGGGAAATTTTATTATCGGTTGGGCAACAAAACTCCGAACGGCGATCTGGATTATATGACCGGCGTAGCGGTACTCTGCATGCAGTTGGCGGGCAGCAACGAGGTGGCAGAGGTGAAAGCCGGGCTGGAATATCTTCGTGATGCAGAGTGCACCGACTGGGATGAGGGCTGGGAAAAGACCGGCAGAAACAAGAGTTTCAATATTGCGTATGAGTGGTATTACAACACGCAGGCGATTTTCCAGAAGGGGGGCTCCAAGTGGCAGAGCTGGAACAACAAGTTTGCGCCGATGCTGATTAAAGCACAGGACGATTCCGGAGCCTGGAAGCCGCCGTCGGAAACGGATGGAGCACTGACCAAGGACATCATCTACACAACCGAATTCTGCTGTCTTTCGCTGCAGGTGTATTACCGCATACTGCCTTCATTCAAAAAGGCCGTCCTGAAAGAACGGCCCTTTGAATTTGAAAACGATGTGAAGATTACGGTGCGCTGAAGATCAGTTGTATTCGTCACGATGAAAGCGGACAGAATCCCTGTCAGGAACGATAAATACACTTGAATATCCCTGAATTTGTTTGCTGAATCCGCGCATCCGTTTGTTCTCTCAGGCTGGTCTTGATCGAGGAGGCGCGTACTCTGACCTGTAATTAAAACAGCGGGTGTTTGCTGATGCTGTCTTTCAGTTTAACGGACTGGGCAAAGGTCCAATGCTCGTCGATTTTTCCGGCTTCATTGAAGCGGAACAGATGTGTGACCACCCGACGGGCGGGCGACCCGTCGTCGTGCGCCTTGATGGTTTTGTGCGTCTGGAGATAAACGAGGTCGCCGTCGGCCGCGACGTTTTTGAAATCGATTTTCCGCTTCGGCCGGTTTTTCCAGAGCGGATTGGTTTCGAGCGCTTCAACCAGCGTGTCGTAGCCGTCGCCGATCCGCGGATCGTGCTGGATGTATTCTCCGGCATATTTCCGCGCTTCCTCATAATTCCGGTCGCCCATAATCAGCTGGATAAAATCCATGGCGGCGGCTTTGTTGGCTGCGCTGCGGTCGCTGGAGGCTGCCGAATAGAGCTTGGCGGCGATGGCTTCAAGATCCGCTTCGCCCTGACAATCCGGATAGGCCACGTTCATCTGGCCGATGAAGTCGTCAGCGGTTTGGGCCGAAGAGGCGATCTCTTTCATGGTTTTCAGGTAGCGGATCTGCCAGTCCAGATCTTCGGGGCCGGCACGTCCGGTTCCGTGGGCGCCGAGCAGCAGAGAATAACCGCCGGCTTTGGCGGTCAGGGTGTCGATCAGCGCGCCGTCGATGGCGGCTTTGCTGGTGATCCAGTTTTTGGAGGCATGGCGGCCTTTGGCCGGCGTAAAATGCTGGAAATAGACTTTGCCGCCAATGGCGATATTAACGCCCGGCATGCCGGGAACGGCCGTCGGTTCCAGCCGGTATTCGACGCCGTCAACGGTGAAATTCGCGGCGGCATCAATTTGTTCATCAAACTCAACGATTTCTGTATCCATATTTCCGCCGAATGCTTTATCGAAAAAAGTGAGCATGCCTTTGGCGCGGTCGGACGTCATGAATTCGGCCATCGGTTTGGTGATCACTTTGTGCTCGTCTTCATACACCTTCAGCCCGGCGGCGTGAAAGGAGACCAGCACTTTTTCAATCGGTTTGCCGAGCTGTTCAGTATAGGTTGTGAATTCCTCCACTTTTCCTTTAAAGGCCTGCGGTTCGATCACCACCAGTTTATTTTCACTTTCGACAATGAAGGATACATCCGCCATCGGGTCGAACGAGGCATAGGTATGCAGGGTGAAGTTTTCAAACTGATCGGTTGAAAACGATGATTTCGGCGTTGCGAAAGTTGCTGCCGCCAGAAGACTGCAGACGATGGTCGGGATTGTTTTTTTCATTTTATATCTCATTTATTCAGCGGAGGGGCACGCCCCTCCAGCGGGTTTAATTATTTCCAGGCATTGGAATTTTTCAGGGCGAATTCCTCGAAGCTGACCGGGGGCCGGCCGAGGACCTGTTCCACATCGGGTGTGGTCGGTTCGGTCCAGCCGTTGCGGACCGCCTGATAGAGCGCGGCAAGAAACTGTACATGCCCCTCCGGCATACCGTTGTCGCGCGCGCCCTGCAGCATGGCGTCTTCCGGAATGGCATTATAGGTAATGGTTTTTCCGGCAGCTTCGCTGATGAGCGCCGCCGCTTCAGTGCGGTTAAGCGCGCGGGGACCGGTCAGATTGAAGGCTTTTCCGGTCAGTCCTTCCGCAAAAGCGGCGGCAACGACGGCGGCGATATCCTCCACGGAAATAAAGCTGGTTTTTGCATCGTCCGCCGCCAGGAAAAAGGCACTGGCTTGTGCGATCATCGGCGCAATAAATCCGGCGGAAAAGTTTTCCATGAAAAAGTTGGGACGGGTGATCGTGTAGGGGACGCCGGAATCCATCAGGGTCCGCTCAATGATGCGCAGCGGCGATTTCTCGTTGGCATCCGCGCCGAGAGCGGAGTTGAAGACGATGTGTTTGATCCCCCGTTCAGCAGCCAGAGCAATGAACGGTTTCAGCAGGGCCGGTGAGTTTGGATCCATCGGCGGAGCCTGAAGAAAAACGGCATCAACACCGTCGAGCGCCGGAGCGAAGGTTTCCGCATCGTTAAAATCGAAGCGGACGGTTTCGGTTCCGGGGCTCAGTTTTTCGGGATTGCGTGCACCGGCTTTGAGGGTGATGTTTTCGGATTTCAGCGCTTCCACAACGGCGCTGCCGAGGTTTCCGGTTGCTCCTGTAACGAGTATCTTCATGTTTTGACTCCTGTTCTGTTTGTTTAAAAAAGTTCGTGGCCGAACAATTAGTATTGTTTTATCTATGGAGAATGTGACGTATTTTTTACGCGCCTTTCAGATTGCCCAGTACCTGGCTGAGCAGTTCGATGAGTTTTTCGCGGTCGGTCTGCGGCATATCGCCGTAGAGTTTTTCCAGCATGCGGGCAGATATATTTTCAAAGGCGGGTCGGATTGCGCGGCCTTTTTCGGTGAGCTGCACCAGCATGACGCGGCCGTCTTCCGGAGATTGGAACTTTTCCACATAGCCGTGGTGTTCGAGGGTATTGACCATGCCGGTAACGGTGGATTTTACGCGGCCCGCTTTTTCCACGATTTCTTTCATGGCGACGGGATGGTTCTGCTGAAACAGGAAAAAGAGGACGATGCCGTGCGCAGGCAGGATGCCGTGTATGGCCTCCTTTTTCAGTTCCTGTTCAATGAACAGTGCGGCGTGCTCCCGAATGCGCCCGATCTGGGCCATAATTCCATTTATGTTCGGCTTTGTTGTCATGGGATATATAAATAGTTCGGTACCGAACAAATGTCAACGGTGTTTTGAGTAAAGAATGCATAAAGTACGTTAAGTAGCTGTATTTAAGCGTATTATATTTATTTCGAATGCTGCGCAGTGAGTATCCGGTTCTGTTTGAAACAAAACCGGATATTGCGCAACTTGACCTTTCCGGTTTTGTTTTATACAAAAGCGGTCATGAATCCTTTTAAGATCGATGGCATTGTAGGCGGGGTGGATTATATGCCCCGGAAAGAGAGTGATGCGCTGCTGAACTATCACGGGGCGGGGCGCAATGTGCTGATTCGCGGGCCGCGGCGCACGGGCAAGTCGTCATTGGTGATCAATACGTTCGAGAAGGTGAGGTGTCATCTGATTCGGGTGGATTTCTGGGGGGTGAAAACGGAGGCGAAAGCAGTGGAAAAAATTGCGCGCGCGTTTGAGCCATTCTGTAAAAAAATGCCGATGCTGAGCGGGTTTAATATCGGCGGCATCGGTCTGCAATGGAAGAGTCCGGAAACGCTTTCCAGTGTTGAGGATCTGTTGCGGCTGGCGGTGGATCTGCAGAAAAAAAAGCCGGTGGTGGTCTTTTTCGATGAATTCCAGGCGCTGCTCGATCTGCCGGATTCCAACCAGTTTCTGGGGGCGCTTCGTTCGGAAATTCAGGCGCAGCCGGAGGTGCAGTATGTTTTTGCGGGGAGTCATCAGAACCGCCTGATGGAAATTTTCTATTCGCAGCAGAGCCCGTTTTTCAAGTCTGCGGCGCTGATGGAAATCGGCAGCCTGGACCGGACGGATTTTATTCAATGGCTGGAAAAAAAGTTCAGCGACACGGGCCGTAAAATTGACGCGCGGCTGTGGGATCCGGTGTTTGAGCTTTCGCATTCGATTCCCGGCGATGTGCAGGATGTCTGCTATCACCTGTGGAATGATGCGGAGGAGGGGAGCGAAATCGGGCCGGAGGATTTCGGCGCCACGCTGCAGCGGGTGCTGCACGAGCGGGCGTCCGGCTATGAGGGCATGTGGAATATGCTGACCGATAATCAGCAGAAAATCGCCATCGGGCTGGCGCGGTATCGGGACGATAAATATACTTCGCAGGAATTTATGCAGCTCAGCGGCGCCACCTCGTCCGCATCTGTCAAACGCGGAATTGAGGCGCTCGACTCGAAAGGGCTGATCTGGATGAGTTCCGGCCATTGGATCTTTTCCGATCCGTTTTTTGCGCTGTGGATTGCCAATTCGGTCGACTGAACTGTGCCGTAAAACAGGCTGCGGGGGTGTGGCAAATCCAGTCAGAGTGCAAAATGGGATAATCCTTCGGTCCGGGAACGCGGTGAATAGCTGAGGCCACATCATCTTCAATCCGAACGGATAACCGATTTCGGCTAAGCCGACCCCCTTTGGAAAACGCTAAAAGCTGACAAAAACCATCAAATATTCAATAATAGGCATGACATTGCCTGTAAATAAGACTATTTCGGTACGTAATCAGGGTGCGCACGGTGAATGTCGTTGCGGAAAATTCAGGTCAGAAAGGGAGAGGTCATGAAAGCTTCAGGATATGTTGCCGGGATATTGTTTGTCTGTGCATTGCAGTTCAGCGGGCGGGTCGCCGCCGCCGATCTTTATGTTGCCGGTTACGGCGGGGATATTCAGGCGGCGGTGAATGCCGCGGCACCGGGCGATACGGTCTGGGTTGAGGACGGCACGTATGACCTTTCCTCCGAAATCCAGATTACCAATGCCATCACGGTACGCGGCATCAACGGACCTTCGGCAGTCATTATCGACGGAGCGAATTCCAACCGGTGCTTCAGGTTGAGCGATGTGGCGTGCACGATTCAGGATCTTACCGTCACGCATGGTTTTGTCCCCGGCTGGCCGAATTATAGTGGAGCTGGCATCTATTGTGAGGACAGCAACCTGCCTGTTATTTCCAATTGCGTCATCGAGGCCAATTCGGCCAACCCTGATGACTATTGCTCCGGCGGCGGACTCGCTGGCGGCACTGCGGTAGACTGCATTATTCGGAGCAATGTCGCCTGGGGCGGCGGAGGTGCGCAGGGTGCAATCCTGATTCGCTGTTTAGTTGAAGATAATCATGCTCAGGAATACGGCGGAGGGATCAGTGGCGGATCGGCAACCAACTGTATAATCATCAACAACACCGCCATTCCCGACACACCCATTGTAGAAGGATCCCCTGGCGGAGCAGGAGCGAGCGGAGCCGATACGGTCGGTTGCGCGATCAGCGGCAACACGACCACCGGCGAAGGCGGCGGCGTGAGGTATGGAAACCACCGCAACAGTACCATCACGGCAAACACCGCCAATTTCGGCGGTGGCACCTACGATGTGAACGAACTCTACAACTGCATTATCTGGCACAACATGATTACCGGCTCAGGAGATGGCGGAGGGCTGGGAGAGTTTTCAGAACCGATTGCCATGGCGGATGCAGCGTATGTCAGCGGCTCCGATGTGGCCTTCGGCTGGGATATCCAATATTCCTGCACGCCGGAAGCCGATCAGTTTTTCGGGGAGGGCAACATTACCAACGATCCGGTTCTGGTCTCCTTCTCCCACATCGCCACAAACTCCCCTTGTATCGGAGCCGGAACAAATGCCTACGCCATCGGCGTTGATATCGATGCGGAGTTGTGGCTCGACCCACCCTCGATGGGTTGCGACGAAAATCATGGCCCCGGTTCGCTCACAGGACCGCTGGACCTTTCCATTTCCGGCCCCGACACGGTGGCCACCGGCTTCTCAGCCGAGTTTCTTTTCGTCGTGAAAGGCATCCCGACGCTGGTGATTGCATCGATTGAAAGTAATGGAACGACCACCAATCCGATGAGTTCTGTCGAGGCATTCTGGAGCACGCCCGGCACAAACGATCTGATTCTGACCGCATTCAACGATACCTATCCCGGAGGGGTTTCCCTCACCCAGGAAGTCGTAGTGGTTTCAGCGGAGGCGACCGCCATTCATGTGTCGGATGCCGGAGGCAGCGATACCAATGACGGATCCAGTTGGTTGATGGCCAAACAAACCCTTCAGGCCGGAATCGACGCGCAGGATGTTGTGGGCGGATGGGTGCTGGTGGCCGATGGCACTTACACCAATGAACTCTTTCCCGTGTACATTGACCGTCCGGTTTCCGTACAGTCCACCAACGGCGCCCCCTCCACCGTTGTTGATGCCGGCGGCATGGACCGGTGCTTCGACATAACTGCACCCGGTGCCGTCCTGACAGGCTTCACCGTTCAAAACGGATTTACCTATGATTCCGGCGCGGGCATCTTCTGTTCCTCCTTAAATGCAACCGTACACAACTGCATTATTCGCGACAACTATTCCAATTATGCCGGCGGAGGCATGGCCGGCGGTACCGCCGTGAACTGCCACTTCCTGGCGAATAAGAGCGACTCCGATGGGGCCGCCCTCCGCGCTGCAACCGCCATCGGCTGCGTATTGGCCGGCAACGAGGCGATCGACGGCTATGCGGCGGCCTATCTCTGCGAACTGCGTAACTGCACAGTGGTTGGCAACCACGCCGCATATGGCACCGGTGGCGCATTTGATTGCGACCTGTTCAACAGCATTGTCTGGTACAACACCTGCAGCAACCCGGACGAGGGCGAGAACATCACCTACGGCACCTGGACCAATGTCTGCTCACCCGACGTAGTCCATGGCCTCGATGGCAGCATTACCAACGAGCCGATGCTGGCCAGTATTTCACACCTGCAGCCCGGTTCTCCATGCATTGGTGCAGGCGATGCGGCCGAAGCGCTCGAAACGGATATCGATGGTGAAGCATGGCTTTCGCCGCCCGCCATCGGATGCGATGAATACCCCGGTTCCGGCAACGTTACCGGCATGCTCAGTATGGCAGTCAGCGGCCTCATCGATTGTGCTGTCGGCACCACGGCAGACTATTCCTTCCTCGCCATCGGTTCCGCAACACAGACGGTGGCCGACTTCGGCGGCGGCACGGTGGTTACCAATCCCGTTGCGGCAATTTCCAAGACCTGGAATATTGCAGGAATGCACGACGTCGTATTCACCGCATGGAACGATACCTATCCCGGCGGAACCAGCGTAACTCAAACCGTGAACGTGCTTACGCTGGAAGCCTCCACCATCTATGTGGCGCTTGGCGGCAGCGACGCCAACGACGGATCGAGCTGGGCGCTAGCGAAGGAAACCATCCAGGGCGGCGTCGATGCGCAGATGGTCTATGGCGGGCGCGTACTCGTCTCCAACGGCACCTATATGGTAACGAGCCCCGTCATGGTGGCCACACCCGTTCAGCTGGTGGGCTATGGCGGATGGGAGGAAACCTGCATCGATGGCGGCAACAACAGCCAATGCCTGTATCTTCAGCATTCGGAAGCCTTGGTCGATGGTTTCTGCATCACCAATGCAGGAGGTTCCTACTATGGCGGAGGAGTCCGTTGCGACACCACGGATCCGGTCATTACCAACTGCCTGATTGTAGATTGCCAATCGTCGCTCTACGGCGGGGGTGGATACTATGGCACCTACATCGACTGCGTTATCATGAGCAACTATGCCGGATACGGCGCCGGTCTTTATCAGGCAGAGGCCATCCGGTGTACGATCTCCGGCAATCAGGGAACCGGCAGCAGCAGAGGCGGCGGGGCCTATGACTGCGACCTTTACCACTGTATTATTGAGGGGAATTCTTCCAGCCGATATGGGGGCGGGGTCTATATTTGTGATGCGTACTCATGTCTTATTCAAAACAATACATCGACACGAAATGGCGCCGGCGGCTATCAAGGCACATACTACAACTGTACCATTGTTTCCAATATGACCTCCCAGTCCTACTACCCCGGCGGCGGGGTGTACGATGGAAACCTGTGGAACTGCATTGTTGCAGGTAACTTCAGCGAAACGACGCCAAACAACCTGTACTCGGGCACCGCGGACAACACCTGCTCGCCGGATGTCACGCATGGCTCCGACGGCAACATCACCAACGCTCCGGCGTTCGTGAATGCGGCCAATGGCAACTACCGGTTATCCGTCGGGTCACTCTGTATCGATGCCGGAAGCAACGCCGTTGTCATGGTGGCCGTCGACCTCGATGGTAATGCGCGCATCGTGGGCGGAACGGTGGATATGGGGGCCTATGAATATGCGTCTGACGCCGGGGGTGACCGTGACGGCGACGGTATGTCGGATGCCGACGAGCTGATTGCGGGAACGGATATCAATAATCCCGATGATTATTTCCGGATTACCGGCGTATCGGGTGCGGCGCTGAGCTGGAATGCCGTCAGCAACCGGCTCTATTCGGTCTACTGGACAGAGGACCTGGTGGACGAACCGTTTGTTCTGCTGACCAACGGCCTGACTTCCGGCAGTTTTGAGGATGCGGCGGCGGCCGGCTACACCAACGGGTTCTATCTGATCAAAGTCGAGTTGGTTCCGTAGCCAAGCAATATGCAGTGAAAGATTGAAACCATGCGTCGCTTCGGCGCATGGTTCTTTTTATGAAAACGTCAAAACATGTTGTCTGGGCGCGCAAGATCAAGGCCGTTGCACAGATCGGGCTGGAGTATGCACAGGATCCCTACGACCGCGGACGCTATGAAGAGCTGCAGGCTCTCGCTGCGGAAATGATGGCAGAGGCCTCGGATGTACCCTTCCACCGCTGGATGGATCTCTTTGAAAAGGAGTCCGGGTATCTCACGCCGCGCGTTGATGTGCGCGGGGCGGTTTTCCGCGACGGCCGGGTACTGCTGTCGCGTGAAATGGACGATGGCTGCTGGAGCCTGCCGGGCGGTTGGGCGGATGTGAATGATCCGCCATCCGTCGCGGTTGAGCGTGAGGTGCTGGAGGAGACCGGCTATGCCGTGCGCTGCACCAAACTTGCCGCCGTGCTCGACCGCGACCTGCATTACAACGAGGACAAACGCCCCGTCCATACCTACAAGCTGATGTTTCTCTGCGAGATTGTCGGCGAGGGCGGTGAGCTGGATCACGATATTTCCGAGGCCCGCTTCTTTCCAATCGAAGAACTCCCGCCGCTCTCGCTGCACCGCACGTTGCCGAAACAGATTCGGACGATGTTCAGTCATCATCAAAATCCGGAGCTGCCGGCTGAGTTTGATTAGGATTCCGGGAGGGCGGGGCGTACCTTGACGGTCTTTTCGCGCTTGATGGTTACGCTGCCGGGTTTGGCACCGCGGGGTTTGCCGACGTGTTTGGCTTCGGTATATTTGACCGGGACGTTGCCGGCGTTCCGGGCCTTGGAATGCCAGGCCGCGATGGCGGCGGTTTGGCGGATGAGCGCGTTGTCGGGCTTTTCCCCTTCCGGGCATCGGAGAATGACATGGCTGCCGGGCAGACCGTGAACGTGGAACCAGTATTCTTCGGGCCGCGCGGTTTTCAGACTCAGCAGGTCGTTGTCGTGGTCGGTTTTGCCGGCCCAGGCCTCGAAGCCGCCGGGCAGTTCATATTTCCAGCAATCGGGTTGAATGTTGCGCTGTTTCATGGAAAGGATTGTTAACCACGGAATACACGGAATACACGGAAAAACCCCGAATGAACTTATTTACATATGGAACGCTGATGTGGCCGGAGGTGCTGGAGTCGGTCATCGGGCGGCGGTTGACGGGAACCCGGGCGGTGCTGGAGGGCTACATCCGGCTGCGCGTCAAGGGACAGCACTATCCGGTGGCGGTCCGGTCGCCGGAGGATGCGGTAGAGGGCACGCTCTGCACCGGCCTCTTCCCGGAGGAGCTCCAATGCCTGGATCGCTTTGAAGGTGTGGAGTATGACCGCGTCGAAACGGACTTTGATGGAACGGCGGCGTGGGTCTACGTTCTTTCCAAGGATTGGAAATCGATAGCCGCGCCCACCCTTTGGAAACCGGCGGACCTGCGGCCGGAACATCTGGCGGCCTTTTGTGCGGAATATAGAGGCTGGGGCGAACGATCGAATTAAAAGACGTATGAGGTTTAATCTATTTCTTCATTGTGAAGAAGAGTTTTTTATTTAATGTGCGTACATGTCCGGCCATGAACAATTAAAAGAGCGGTTCCGTTTCTTTCAATCGCTTGCGTTCAAGCTGAGCCTGGTCATTTTTCTTGTGGCCTCAACCCTGCTTTCCGGGCTGGGTATTTACTATATTCAGAAATTTTCTCACATCATTGAAACTGAGCTGCTTAGCAGTGCCTGTGTTCCGGCCAGACTGGTGAGCAACGGCAATCTGTCAATGGAGGTGGCGCGGGACAGGACGGCGCTTTCCGAGATGATACGGGCCCGAGTGCTGCATTCCATGATTACGACACCAGCTGGCGATGTGCTTTACAGCGATGATGGAGCATTGGAAGGGTCGGTTACGAATGCCGGGGGAATATATACCAATCATGCGGACCTGGTGCGCTGGAAGAACCATTCAACGCTGGGCATTGCCGGTCTTGAGGGGCGGCAGCATATTTACATCACCGTTCCGCTTCAACGGCCGGACGGTCAGCAGCTGGTTTGGCTGATGGAACTCGACGGCGAACGCAACCGCAGACGTAAAGCGTGGGCGGCGAAGCTGTTCCTCCGGGGATTTCTGGGGTCTATTTTTTCAGTGTCCGTGATCGGGGCTGGGCTTGCACACTGGATGCTGCGTCCCCGGCTTCGACGGATTACGGAATGTCTGGAAGCGGTGGAGCAGGGGGATCTCAGTCCGCGGGTCAAACAGATCCGCAGCACTGATGAGTTGGGGATTCTCGGCCGTGGAATGAATGACATGCTTACAAAACTATCCGGGCAGCGGATGGGGCAGAAGCAACTGCTCGAAGAACTTGAGGCGGCCAAGGTGAGCGCAGAGCATGCCAACCGTACCAAGAGTGAGTTTCTGGCCAACATGAGCCATGAAATCCGAACGCCGATGAACGGTGTGCTCGGTATGGCTCAACTGATCAAGGATACGGAACTCTCCTCCGAGCAGAAGGAATATGTGGAAACTATCGCTTCCTCGGCTGATAACCTGTTGCGCATCATCAATTCGATACTTGATCTCTCACGTGTCGAGATGGGCAAGCTTGATCTCACTATCGATACAGTTGATATCTGCCGAATTATCGCTGAGCTGGAGATTCTGTTTACCCCGGCGGCAGACGAAAAAGGGCTTCAGCTGATTGTAACCTGCCCGGAATCCCTTCGCCATGTTCGCACCGACGAGGGCATGATTCGTCAGGTGCTGATCAATCTGATGGGAAACGCCATCAAATTTACCCCGGCGGGTCATGTGGAGCTTACAGTGGAACCGCTTGAATACCACGGGAATGAATGTACCATACGGTTTTCGGTTGCGGATACGGGGATTGGAATCTCGGAAGAGGCGCAGCAGCTGATTTTCAAGAAATTCACGCAGGTGGACGGATCGCAAACGCGCGCCTATGGCGGTACAGGGCTGGGACTCGCAATTTCCCGGAAAATGGTGGAGCAGCTCGGCGGGCGACTGACGGTGAAAAGTTCAGAAGGTGCCGGCACGGAGTTCAGCTTCACAATAACCATGCATGTTGAATCGTTTTCGTCAGGAGCATCCGGCCTGGCTCATGACGGGGCAGAACCGATTGAGCCGCTGAATCTCGATGTGCTCGTGGTGGAAGACAATAAACTGAACCAGCGGGTTCTCATGAAGATGCTGGAAAAGCTCGGCTGCCGGATCGTGCTGGCCGAAAACGGAAAAGAGGCCCTTCACGTTCTCAGACTTGTCATGCCCGTTGAAGAGCGTCCCCGTTTTGATCTGATCCTGATGGATATACAGATGCCGGTGCTCGACGGGCTTAAGGCCACCGGGATGATCCGCGCTCAGGAAGGTGAAGAGCGCAGAACCCCGATTATTGCCATTACCGCCCACGCGATGAAAGGCGACCGTGAAAAATTCATGGAGCAGGGAATGGATGGATATCTCTCAAAGCCCGTTCGGAAGCAGGATTTGCTGAATGTAATCCGGCATTTTGCCTGATAGCCGGAACATCGGTGTGCCGGCTATTTTTTCGTATTTAATCTGCCTGTTTTTTCTAGGTTCATGTATCTTTGTCCTTTTATTAAAGGAAAGAGTCCTATGATACCAAGCCGTGGAAAAGTACCCATGTTCAAAATGAAGCCCGAACCCGTTCCGATGATCGGGTCTATCGTGGTTTTTATTCTGGGGCTTCTGTTCTGGCTGGAGGGCCACCGCGATCCCGGAAACCTGCCTGCGCACAGCCGGGCCAACCTGATTTTTGCGATATCCATCATCATATCCGGTCTGTTTTTAATCGTGGCCACCGGCCGCATGTGGTTCAAACATCTCTGGCATGACCGCTACGGTAAACAGAAAAAGAGACGCCGCTGATTTTACTCCGCAGACCAGAGGGGCCGCTCCTGCCGGTGGACCGGTGACGCGATACGGACGCCGCCATGCTATAAAGCCGCAATCTAGTCTCGAATTACCGCCGGTTTCTGGTATTTTTCTGTCGTGAAATCAATCGACCATTTTCAGCAGAACCGGCCCGTACACCTGGCACGGCGCGATGTTTACTTTGAACATGCAGTAAAATTGCTGCGTGCTCAGGAGTCGACCGGACAGGACATCCGAATGGAAGAATATGAGGAGATTCTTTTCCTTTTGCGTGTTGCCCGCCAGCATGCGAAATATTCGAGTCGCCAAAATTCCGCCGGACATGCAACGGACGAACAGTTCGAGCGGTTTTTGAATATTCTGGCGGGCAACGTGAAAGCCGTTCTCTCTATGCTGAATCTGCGGACCATGACCGAGAGTTCCTCCGGATCATTTTTCAGTTTTCTCGGGGCCAACCAGGCCTCACTCGCCTTACAGGCCGAAGAGTACCAGCGCCGCGCCAACGATATTATCCGTTCGCTGCATAATACGCTTCTCATGGCGGAAGATCCTTTCGAGCTGTTGAAAGTTGAGAATGCCGGTGTCTGTACGCCCGAAGAGCGGGAACGCTATGCCAAAGCCCGTGAGCACTTCACCCGCCTGATTGAAGAGGGGCGGCACCGCTATAAAATCGCAAAAAACTTCCGACGGCTTGGCAAACACTAATCTCGGCTGAATTTCCGGTTCAGCTCCGAGAAACTGGTGAAAATCAGAGTGGGTCGGCCGCGCGGCGATGTATAGGGCATTTCGGTTCCGGCCAGATCGGAAACGAGCTTCTCAATGGCAGCCTCAGAAAGCTGATCCGAGGTCCGTACGGCCATCTGGCAGGCCGTCTGTGCAATCTGTTCCTGCACCAGTTCCCGGGCACCGCGTTTTTTGCCGGCTTTTTCCAGTTCCCGTGCGATCTCAATGAGCATCGATTCCACCGGATTATCCTGAACATATACCGGCAGCGCATCCACCATGAAGGTATCACCGCCGAAATCGGAGACCCCGAATCCCAGCTCATTCAGCATACCGAGATGACTGCGGACCACCTGTGCATCTGAGGGCAGCAGCTCCACGGTTTCCGGAGCAAGCAGGCCCTGTTTCTTTACCGCGTGAGCGCGGACGGCCCGGATAAACTTTTCGAAAAGTACGCGTTCGTGTGCGGCCCGCGGTTCCATCAGCACATAGCCTTCTTCTGTTTCCAGCACGACATAATTTCCGCCGATCTGTCCGACGATCCGGCACCAGCCCCACGGCGATTCGGGTTTTGCTTCAGAACGGGGAGAGTCGGGAGGATTTTGTTGCTGTTCCGGTGACGTTCGACGTTCAACCTGCTGACGGTTTACCTTCTCCGGTTTACGGTCGAGTAACGGTTCCGGCTTTCTGAGAATATCCTCCATCTGCTTCTGCGTTTCGATCTTTGGGCGAACCGCAGCGGGCGGGGATGTGGGGGGGTGGGGGCGCGGGGGAGGGAGGTCGACCCTTTCATCGTCCGGTGGAATAAGGGATCCCGTATTTTGGATTCCGAACCCTTCATTCTGAAAACTCAGTGCCTTGGAAAGCGCCTCAGCAATTGCATCGCGCAACTGGTTCGGTTTTCGGAAGCGCACCTCTTTTTTGGTTGGGTGCACATTCACATCGACCAGCGACGGTTCCATTTCAATAAAAAGAAACACGGCGGGATAGCGGCCTTTGGATACGACCGCATGATAGGCCTCATTCAGGGCATGAAATACCACAGGAGCCGAAGCCGGGCGGCCGTTTACAAAAATATATTGATCCTGCCGGTCCTTACGGCCGGTCTGCGGCAGGCCGGCGTAGCCCGTAATTCTGTAGTCTGAATCGGAATAGCTGATTTCGAGCAGCTGTTCAAAAAAACTGTGGTTATAAAGTTCCGAAATCCGGTCTTCCATATTTCCGGACATCGGAAGGCTGTAGACCATCCGTTCATCCACTTTCAGCGACATCCCGATATCCGGATGCGCCAGCGCCATCACCAGAAAGAGCTGGCGGATATGAGAAAGCTCGGTCTGTTCCGCCCGCAGAAATTTACGACGCGCGGGTACGTTAAAGAAAAGGTTACGGATTTCCATACGCGTCCCGACCGGGCAGCCGATATCTTCGCAACTGAGGAATTTTCCGCCGGCAATCTGTATTTCCGTGCCGGCCAGATTTTCTTCGGGACGGGTGATAAGCGTAAAACGCGAAACCGAAGAAATCGCAGCGAGTGCTTCGCCGCGGAAACCCATCGTGTGGATATTTTCAATATCCGCTTCTGAACGGATTTTACTGGTGGCGTGCCGTTCGATGGAAAGCAGCGCCTGATCGCGATTCATGCCGCAGCCGTTGTCCGTGATGGAGATCAGCTGCCGCCCTCCGCGAATCACTTCGACATCAATCTGGGTTGCCCCGGCATCGAGCGAATTTTCAAATAATTCCTTCATGACCGAGGCCGGCCGTTCGACCACTTCGCCCGCCGCGATCTTGTTGATTACCTGATCCGGGAGCATTTGAATGACGGGTTTTGACTGCATCGGCGCAACATAGCAGAACGGTTCCAAAGATGGGAAGTTCTGCGGCGCGATTTTGTCAGAACCTGTCCGTCATGACGACCTTGGTGAGCGGCAGCCGGTCTTTCGGGGCGGGAGTTTCTTTCAGGGCTTTGCCGATGGCGACGAACATACAGATGGCATGGTCGTCGGGCAGGTTGATGAGTTCCGCGACTTCTTCAAAATCGAAACCGTCCATGGGACAGGAATCATAGCCCAACGATTTTGCGGCGAGCATGAGGGTCTGTGCGGCGATGCCGCAGGAACGCATGGCTTCATCGCGCTGGACCTGATCAAGCCCCTGATAATATTGCTGGATTGCGGGCACCATGTATTCCTGTACCGGTTCGGGGGCGGAATTCCAGTAGCGAATCGGCTCCTTTTCCCAGGCTTTGAGGTCGGCGCAGAGAATGATCAGGAGTGAAGCATCGGTGATCTGCTGCTGATCCCAGGAAGCCTTTCGCAGCTTTCTGCGCAGAGGGGCATTTTGTACGACTACGAAACGCCAGTTCTGTATGTTGAAGGCGGTGGGAGAATGCAGCGCAAGCGACAGGAGTTTTTCGGTATCCCGGTCATTCATGACATGATCCGGATCGAAATGCCGCACCGAGCGGCGGGTCTGTATGGCGGAATGTACGTTCATGGTCAGCTCTCCCTTATAATCGCCGCGGACCTTAAGTCATTGATATAACGAATGAAAGGAGAACTTGAAAAGAATAAAAAGAAGGGCTTCGCCGCTGTTTGGGCTGTCGGCGGCGAAATTCAGGCCGGGGATCTGTTTATTCCAGATGCTTCCGGGCGCGGGAGAGCGAATCGGTGCTTATAATTTCCACATTATCGTTATAGTGGAAGGTTGACATGATATTCATGCCGAATGTCTGACGAGGATCGGAAAAAAGGCGGATGATTTTTTTTGCACCGGTTTCATTGAAGAGATCCATGATGCTTCGGTAAATCATTTTTGCCGGGTGCTCAAAGGTTTTCAGCGCGGTAAGGTCGCACAGGATTTTGTACTCGGGATTCACCTCTTTAATGCGGGATGTGCATTTTTCCAGCAGTTCACGGGCTTCCTGCTCGGTGAAGTGATCGGCCAGCATGATGTGCATACGATTATTCGGTGTATCGATTTCAAAAAGGTACATGGTATTTCCCCCGCAAGCCCATAGTAAACTTAGACCGGATTTAAAGCATTGCGTTCATTGCGATTGCAGCATGATAGAAGGCATGCCTTAGTTCGGCGAATCATCCGTTTCAGGCGTTAATAATGAAGGGCAGGGAAGCTGCAAACAATCTTTTTCAGAAGCGATATTCTATCGCCAATCCATCGGATTTTGTGTTTAACGAAACCATGCGTATATACAAAGAACCTTTACTTCATTTTTTGCTGTTTGGGGCCCTTTTATTCGGGGTCTATTTTCTGATGAACCGTTCCGGGCCGGCCGAGGGCCTGGTGATTACGGCTGAAACCATGAAAAATCTGGAGGCCCGGTTTGTCCGCGACTGGAACCGGACGCCCGATGAAGAAGAACGGCAGGAGCTTGTTGATGACTATATTCGCGAAGAGCTGGCGGTTCGGGAAGGGCGGGAGCTTGGACTGGATCGAAACGATCCGGTGGTGCGGCAGCGGTTGCGGCAGAAACTCGAGCTGATGGTGGAAGAGGAAGCCGATGTGCAGGAACCGACGGATCAGGAGCTGGCAGCCTATCTTCGTGAACATGCCGATCTGTTCTGCGATGAAAACGGGAAGTTGCCTGAGCTCGGTGAAATCCGGAATCTGGTTATTTTTGAATGGGAAAACCAGCTGCGTCTGAAACAACTGGATCAGTTTTATCAGGAGCTCGAATCCAGATACCATGTGCAGGTGGAGTTTTAGTATGGGTGCAAAAAAGAAGTATATTGCGAGGTGTGCATTCTTCTGTTTTGCGTGGTTCATGGCTTGGCCTTCATTTGCCCATGAAATGAATACGGCCTATCTGGAATTACGTGAGCGCGAACACGATGTCGGCGTTCTCGTCCGCATTCCGGAGTTTGGAAAATCCTTTTCGATTGTATTTCCCGAGGGATCCGTTGAGCAGTCCGAACCCATTACCCGGATCATTGAAGGCGGCACGGTGAAGACCTGGCGTATGGCTGTTCCCGAGGGATTGGAAAATGAACAGATTGGGATTCCGGATCTGGAAATTAACGATCTGCTGATTCGCGTACAACTGCATGGCGGTTCCGTACAGACGTTGCGGCTGACGCCGGAAGATAAAGAATTTACCATTACCGGAGCCCCGTCGCAGGCCGCCGTGGCCGGTACCTATTTTGTGCTCGGGCTTGAACACATTCTTGAAGGCATCGATCATCTGCTTTTTGTGCAGGCGCTGCTGATTTTGGTGAAAGGCTGGAAAAAACTCACCGGAGCCATCACCACGTTTACTGTGGCGCACAGCATTACGCTGGCGTTGGCTTCATTGGGATTCGTGCATGTGCCCGCTCCGCCGGTGGAAGCGATTATTGCGCTGAGTATTGTTTTTGTGGCCTGCGAAATCATCCATGGCCGGCAGGGGCGCCCCGGCATAACCGAGAAATCGCCGTGGCTCGTCACGCTCTCGTTCGGTCTGCTGCACGGACTCGGCTTTGCCGGAGCTCTTTCCGAGATCGGCCTGCCGCAGCACGCCATTCCCATGGCGCTGCTCTTTTTCAATGTCGGCGTCGAGGCCGGTCAGCTGCTGTTTGTTTTTGCGGTCCTTTTCATCCTTGGAATTTTGCGATTTACGAAACTTCCAATGCCTGGATATATCCGCTGGATCCCGCCTTATGCCATTGGCACCGTAGCGATGTTCTGGGTCATCGAGCGCGTGGCCGGATTTTAAGCATTAAACAAATGGCAATTTATCTTTTGGGCTTTCCGTGTACTGGCTAATCTTCGTTCTTATTTTATCAATGGAGAGACCATGGGGGAACACGTAAACGCATTCATCGAACGGTGGACCAACTCCGGCGCGGCTGAACGCGCCAACGGCCAGATTTTTCTATCCGAACTCTGCACCCTGCTCGGAGTTGAGCCGCCCGAACCCGCCACGCCGGACATCAACCTCAATGCCTATGTGTTCGAGCGCGACGTCACCTTTCACCACGGCGACGGCACCACCTCCACCGGGCGGATCGATCTCTACAAGCGTGGCGCTTTTGTGCTCGAAGCCAAGCAGGGTTCCAATGATTGGAAACATGACGATCCGCTGGAACCCGCCAAAAAGCTGAAAAAGGGCACGGCCAAACGCGGCACTATCGCCTGGGACGATGCCATGCTGCGCGCCCGCGGCCAGGGCGAACGCTACATTCGCGCCCTGCCCGCCGAAGAGGGGCGTCCGCCATTTCTGCTCGTGGTCGACGTTGGCCACTCCATCGAGCTATATTCTGAGTTTTCCTGCACCGGCGGGGCCTACATCCCGTTTCCAGCCCCTGGAAGCCACCGCATTTTTCTAAAAGACCTGGAGCGTTCCGATATCCGGGAACGCCTGCGGCAGGTTTGGGAGGAACCGCTGGAGCTCGATCCCTCCAAACGCAGTGCCCGCGTCACCCGCGAAATTGCCGACCATCTCGCCGCGCTCGCCAAAACGCTCGAAGCCGACGGACAGCCCGCCGAAAAAACCGCCGCGTTTTTGATGCGCTGCCTCTTCACCATGTTTGCCGAAGACGTCGGGCTGCTCGAACGCAACAGCTTTACCCACCTCCTCGAAAGCCTGTCCGACACCCCCGAACATTTTGTGCCGATGGTCGAAGAACTCTGGGCCAAAATGGATACCGGCGGATTTTCCACCACCCTGCGGAAAAACATCCGGCGGTTTAACGGCGGGCTCTTTGCCGAAAAAACCGCGCTGCCGCTCACCAAAAATCAATTGAACCTTTTGATCGAAGCCGCCCGCGCCGACTGGCGCGATGTTGAGCCCGCCATTTTCGGCACGCTGCTTGAACGCGCACTCGACCCTGTCGAGCGCCACAAACTCGGTGCGCACTACACGCCCCGCGCCTATGTTGAGCGGCTCGTCCTCCAGACCGTCATCAACCCCGTCCGCTCCGAATGGGAGGCCGTGGAGATTGCCGCCGCCAACCTGGCCGGGCAGGGAAAAATCAAAGAAGCGGTTTCCGAACTTCGGAAATATCACCGCGCCCTCTGCCACATCCGCGTGCTCGACCCCGCCTGCGGCAGCGGCAACTTTCTCTATGTCGTGCTCGAACACCTCAAACGCATCGAAGGCGAAATTTTTGACACCCTCTTTGAGTTCGGCGAAGGACAGGCCTCGCTCGATATTGCTGGCGAAACCGTCGATCCGCATCAGCTGCTCGGCCTCGAAATCAACCCCCGCGCCGCCGCCATTGCCGAGCTCGTCCTCTGGATCGGCACCCTGCAGTGGCACTTCCGCAACCGCGGCAGCGTCTATCCCCCCGAACCCATCATCCGCGATTTCAAAAACATCGAATGCCGCGACGCCCTCATTGAATACGATGCCAAAACCGAGGTGCTCGACGACGACGGAAATCCCGTCACCCACTGGGACGGCCGCACCACCAAACCCCATCCCGTCACCGGAAAAGAAGTGCCCGACGAATCCGCCCGCATTCCCGTTTATGCCTATTCCAATCCCCGCAAAGCCGTCTGGCCCGAAGCCGAATATATTATCGGCAACCCGCCCTTCATCGGTGCCGCCCGCATGCGCGACGCCCTCGGCGACGGCTATACCGACACGGTGCGGAAGGTGCATGCCGACGTCGGCGAATCGTCCGATTTTGTCATGTATTGGTGGAACCACGCCGCCGAGCTGCTCGGGGCGAGGTCTCGGACCTCACCTACAAAACGTTTCGGCTTTGTGACCACAAACTCGTTGCGCCAAACCTTCAATCGCCGCGTGCTCGAAAAACACATGGGCACCAAAAAGCCCATCTCCCTCATCTACGCCATTCCCGACCACCCGTGGGTCGATGCCGCCGATGGCGCCGCCGTCCGCATTGCCATGACCACCGCCGAAGCCGGCGAATCCACCGGCCTGCTGCAAACTGTCGCCGAAGAAAAAGAAGCCGACGGCGAAGGCTATGCAGTTAAGCTGACTTCCAAGCATGGGAAACTCCATCCCGATCTCACCATCGGTGCAAATATTGCCGGTGCTGTTCCGCTGCAAGCGAATGGTGGTATTAGTTCACGCGGAATGACTCTTTCCGGAAAAGGTTTTTTTCTAGCAGATTCAGATATAGCAACAATGAGGGGCAACAATCCAAAGACAGCTGACCTAATTAAAAAATTTGTTGGAAGCCGGGATCTCGCTCAGTTGCCTAAAGAGCGTTATGTAATCGATGCGTTTGGTGTTAGTGAAAATGAGCTGCGAGCAAGATATCCAGAGGCTTACCAGTGGTTGTATGAGAGGGTTTTTCCTGAACGGTCACAAAATAAGAGAGATTCTTATCGGGAAAGGTGGTGGATATTTGCAGAGCCCAGAACTGAGCTAAGGAAGTTTGTTCAAAGTTTAGATCGTTGTATTGTCACTTCGCGTACCGCGAAACACAGAATCTTCATGTTCGCCGACCCAAGCATTATGTTTGAAAGTGAAGTTGTGGTGATTGGGTTGGAAGCTGGATCTCCCCTCGGGATTCTGTCCAGCCGACCGCATACGCTTTGGGCGCTTGCGCTCGGTGGACGCATGGGCGTGGGGAACGACCCTCGCTATAATAACTCCCGCTGTTTCGAAACCTTCCCCTTCCCGGAAGCGACGGAGGAACAGAAGGCAGCGATCCGCGCGCTGGGCGAACAGCTGGATGCGCACCGGAAGCGGCAGCAGGCCGCGCATCCGGGGCTGACGATGACGGGGATGTATAACGTGCTCGCGAAGCTGCGCGCCGGGGAAGCCCTGACCGCCAAGGAAAAAACCATCCATGAACAGGGGCTGGTTTCGGTTTTGATGCAGATTCACGATGAGCTCGATGCTGCCGTGGCTGCGGCCTATGGCTGGCCCGCGGATTTGACCGACGAGCAAATCCTTGAACATCTTGTGGCGCTCAATGCCGCCCGCGCCGCCGAAGAGGCGGGTGGAAAAATCCGCTGGCTCCGCCCCGATTTCCAATGTCCGGAAAGCGTTGCCGTACAATCCGAATTCCCATCCGCCGAAACGAGGTCTGGGAGCTCGGCCACACCTGTAGCCCCGGGCCGAGACCGGGGATCCGCCGTAAAGAAACAGCCGTGGCCGAAAGCCCTGCCGGATCAGATTCAGGTATTGCGCGCGGCCCTTGCTGCCGCATCGGCACCGGCGACCGCCGAACAGCTGGCGCGGCAGTTCAGCCGCGCCCAGACCAAACGCGTGGCGGAGCTGCTGGAAACGCTGGCCGCGCTCGGCCAGGCCCGGAAAATCGATGGCGGGTGTTTTTCAGAGGACTGACCGAGGCCGGTGCTATGGACGCGTTCAAGGCAGAGCAGGATTTTGCGGCCGGAGAATACCGGATTTACTGCGGGGGAAAAGCGACGGCCGGAATTGCGGCATATGTTCAGTATTTACGGGATCATTATAATATTATCTTCTGTCTGCTTTCCGACAGTACGCCGGCTTATGATGCATATACGGCCCGTATGTTTGAGCTGCTGCGTGATCAATTCGGATGCGATGTGTTTTACACCGCATTGGAGACGGTCGGCATTCTGCCCGGCTGCTATCCGGTATGGCCGCCGGCATTGGAGTATACGCTGATTCGTATGTTTGCCGATTTCGGCAGCTGCCTGTGGGACCGTAACGGCACCGCCGTTTCGCTCGAAGCGATTACAGGAATGGAGCAGGAGCTGGATGACCGGCTGTATGCCTGGGTTGAGCGTTACTCGACTGTGGCTGATGTTGATGACGGCGGAAAATGGTTTATTACCTGTTCGCCGGATGCGCTGCATGCATTTAATGAAGTGGGCCGGGTGCTGGCTTTTGAAGTCCGCAGGCGATTGCCGGACACCACCATTTTGACCTATGCGAGTGTGCTCGAAGATGCCTGCTGGGGTGAAGAGATCCGCATTGAGCCGTTGCTCGGAGGGGCTTCGGGTTCGGTTTAAAACGGCTTGCGGGGGAAGAAAGGATCGCGTTATCGTTTTTGAACGACGTGGCGATTTAGCTGAAACCGGAGCTCCGCATTACGGTAGCTCGCATATCCGATGCGAGTTTTTGCTGAATAATGCCGCGGATCGGATATCCGCGTTACGTTCTTTTATACGACACAATCGCGTAGTCGTCGGTTTCTTCGAGGGTTTTCGACGGGGTGAAATTTTCCAGCCATTGGATATTGAAAAAGGTATCGCCTTCGACGTCCTGTTTGACGGTGGTGACGAGGATTTCGTCGCAAAGTTCCAGTGTTAAATCATAGATGGCCGCGCCGCCGCAGATGATGGCGTCATCGGGAATTTCATCGGCGGAATGAATGGCGGCGGCATTTTTAAATGCGGCGTCGGGGTTGCGGGTGAGGACATAGATTTCCCGTCCTTTAAGCGGCGGGAGACCTTCGAAGGTGGTGCGGCCGACGACGATTTTACGGTCCATGGTCGTGCGCTTGAAAAACTGCAGGTCGCCTTTGCAGTGCCAGGGCAGGCCGCCGTCTTTTCCGATTACGCCGTTTTGGGAGCGGGCTACGAGTGCTTTCATTAAACCGCCACCTCGCCTTTGATGGAGGGATGGCATTCATAGTTTTCGAGCGTGGCGTGCTGCCATTCCCAGTCGAAAATGGAATCATATCCCTTGAGTTTCAGCGTCGGCGGGGCAAAGGGGTCACGTTTCATCTGTTCGTCGAGCTGGTCGAGATGGTTGACATAAATATGGGCGTCGCCGAGAAATCCGATGAGTTTGCCGGCTTTCAGGCCGCATTCTCTGGCGATGAGTTCGAGCAGTAAACCGTATGAGGCGATGTTAAAGGGGATGCCGAGAAAGATATCGCAGGAGCGCTGGTTCCAGAGCAGGTCGAGCTCGCCGTCGTTACAGAGCAGCTGATAGGAATAGTGGCAGGGCACGAGCGCCATTTCATCGAGCTGCTGCGGATTCCAGGCATTCACCAGGATGCGCCGGCTGTCGGGATTGGTTTTGAGGGTTTCAATGGCGTTGGCCAGCTGGTCGATGCCGCCGGTGAAATCTTCGGATCCGAATTCATAGTCTCCGTTAAAGTTGCGCCATTGGAAGCCGTAGATCGGGCCGAGGTCTTTTTCGGCGGCCATCGCCTTCAGTGTTGCTGCATCGTGGCCGTAGGGCACTTTGGCGGGAGAGCACCACTCGTTCCAGATTTTGCAGCCGCGTTCCTGGAACCACGATTTATCCGTGACGCCTTTGATGAAGCCTTCGAGTTCAACGCGCAGCGTTTTCCAGGCCATTTTTTTGGTGGTGAGCAGAGGAAAACCGTTGGCCATGTCGTAATCAATCATACAGCCGCTGACCGAAATCGTATCGGTGGCGGTCCGGTTGGTTTTCCGTTTTCCTTCGCGCAGGACTTTCTCCACCACCTGCTTGTAGACCTGGTCAATATTCATGCTGAACTTCCGTTTTTTTAATAAAGGCCGAAGCTAGCACGGCCGACCGGATTTTCAAATTTCGAAATCCCGGAAAGCGGGAGATGAATCGAATCTTGACATTCTTTAAAATAAAATTATTTCATTCAGCCATTGCTGAGGGAGAATTCTCAGCGCAAAAAATATAAGGAGTTCACATGAGCGCAGACGCCAGTAAAAAAATTCCGGCCGGAATCCTGGGTATCCTGTTAGGGAGCCTCGGCATTCATAAATTTATTCTGGGGTACACCAAAGAAGGAATCATTATGCTCCTCGTCACGTTGCTGACTTTCGGAATCGGTGCCGCGATCATGAGCATCATCGGTCTGATTGAAGGGATCCTGTATCTCACGAAAAGTGATGATGAATTTGTCAGCACTTATGTGACCGGCAAAAAAGGATGGTTCTGATTCCTGAGCCGGAGAGACGATGTGCGAGGCGGGGAAATTTCCCCGCCTTTTTCATTCCAAACCCACGGGGATTAAGCGAATAATACGGCTCTTTTCAACCAAACCGGGGATGTAAAATGCTGGATATTCGATTTATTCGTGAAAATGCCGATGCCGTGAAGGCCGCCATGAAAAACCGCAAGGCCGATGTGGATGTCGATGCCGTGCTGACGCTGGATGCCCGCCGCCGGGAAATTGTGGGCGAGGTTGAAACGCTGAAAGCCGAACGCAACAAAATTTCCAAAAGCATCGGGCTGATGATTAAAGAAGGAAAAGATCCCGAAGCGGTCAAAACCCAGGTCCGTGAAATGGGCGATAAAATTTCCGCTTTTGACGAAGAGCTGCGCGACGTTGAAGCGAAGCTGAAAGAGGGCCTGCTCTACATTCCCAATATGCCGTCCGACACCACGCCGATCGGCGAATCCGAAGATGACAATCCGGTGATCCGCACGTGGGGCGAAAAGGTGGAGCTGGGCTTTGAGCCGAAAGCGCACTGGGATCTTGGCGCTGAGCTGGGGCTTTTTGATCTGGAACGCGGGGCCAAACTTTCCGGTTCCGGTTTCCCGCTGTTCACCGGAAAAGGCGCGAAACTCGAACGCGCACTGATTCAGTTCATGCTGGATCTGCATACTGAAGAACACGGTTATACCGAAGTGGCTCCGCCGTTCATGTGCAATGCGGAGACCATGACCGGTACCGGCCAGTTGCCGAAATTTGCAGAAGATATGTATTCGGTGCCGCTGGACGGGCTCTATCCGATCCCGACCGCCGAAGTTCCGGTAACCAACATGTACGCCCAGGAAATTCTCGACCGGGAACTGCCGATCTGCCACACCGCCTACACCCCGTGCTTCCGCCGCGAAGCCGGTTCCGCCGGTAAAGACACCCGCGGCCTGCTGCGGGTGCATCAGTTCGATAAAGTGGAAATGGTCAAATTTACCACGCCGGAAACGTCAGAAGAAGAACATGAAAAACTGACGGCCGATGCCGAACGCGTGCTGCAGAAACTCGGCCTGCATTACCGGGTGATTGAGCTCTGCACGGCCGATATCGGGTTCAGCGCCGCAAAATGTTACGACATCGAGCTCTGGGCACCGGCACAGGATAAGTGGCTGGAAGTTTCCTCCTGCTCCAACTTTAAGGATTATCAGGCGCGCCGCGCCAATATCCGTTTCCGCGATGAAAACGGAAAGCCGCAGTTTGTGCACACACTCAACGGTTCCGGTGTTGCTCTGCCGCGTCTCGTGATTGCCATCATGGAAAACTATCAGAACGAAGATGGCTCCATTGATCTGCCGGAAGCGATTCAGCCCTACATGGGCGGACTGAAAAAACTGGAAAAATAGTCGTTTCCAAAGGGTGGAAAAATCCAGGCGTTGGAATCTTCCGATGGCTGGATTTTTTTATGCTGCTTTGTCGCAGGGCATCAGCAGGTCCGGTTTGAGTGCGGCCTTGAGATCGATGCAGTTTTCCCCGCCATTTGATTTGCGGGGAGAACAGGCGCTGAGCCCGAACAGCAGATAACCGAGCGCGACGGCGGGGTGGACATAGCACGGCACCGGAAGGTTCAGTGCCGAACTGACGGTAAAACCGAGAACAGCCGGAGTCAATGCCACCGCCGCAACACGCCCGATATCTTTAACGTTCAACATGCTGTGCGTGAACTTTGAACCAACCCGGTCGCTCAGGATGCCAATAAGCATATATACGATTCCGAGGGTCCAGGTGAAAACAAGGCTGATGCCAAACGTGAACAGGGCGGGGGCGGCATGAAAGGCATCCATCCATCGTTTGATTTTGTGCTGATTGACGTTAAGCCCGTCCACGAGGTTGAGGTCGATTTTCAGGCCGCCGCGTAAAATAAGCCTGGTTTCAGTGAGCATCAGCTGAACGGTGGGGCTGTCGATATAATTCATGCTGCCTGTCGTATCAATGATCGCCACGGTCTGGCCGGCGGCATTGTTGATATAACAGGGCATTTCCGCGTTAACAGTCGCGGTGCCGTTGCGGATTTCGATCGGGGGAAGCTGATTGAGGACGACGGCTTCATCGGTTCCCAGGGTTTGGGAAAGATGCTCGCGGAAATGGATGGACAGCGGAACGGCGCAGACGGCCAGCAGCACGAAGAGGTAAAGCAAATAGGTTCCTTTCCGGTTCATGCCGATATCGCGATAAAGACGTTTTGAAAAAAACGCCAGAACCGGCATCTGCAGCATGCTGTACTTCGCACCTTTCATGTGCATCATTTACAGCAAAATGGATGCCAGAGTTTCGCCGTATCGGTCAGCTACAGCCGTTCGGCATCCCAGCCCTCTTCACCCGGAGCGATGTTGGTGTATTTTACACTGGAGCGCGGTTTCGCCATCATGTCGGCCACAGTGTCGCGCCAGCGTGCATAGTGGGCGGTTTCCTTGTGTCGGCCGGCGTCTTCCGGCGTACGGTAAACCTCCACCAGGACGAAACGGTTGGGGTCGGCATCCTGCAGGAAGTCAAACCGGGCAATCCCCGGCTCATGAATGGAGTTCCTTACATTTTCCAGCGTGGCCGTTTTGAAAGCGTCCACACAGTCGGGTTTTACGTGGATGAAGACATGAACGATGAACATGTTGCTCTCCTTTTTCCGGGACAGGGATTCGGTCAATAGGCACTGGGCATAAGTGAAGTGTCAGCGGTTCACAATTGCCTACCGGCCTTGTTCCTGCTCCTCCGGTTAAGTTTTTTTCCGCTCCCATTTCCGGGGTTTCGGCGGGTTTTTCAATGCGTCTGATTTAGCTGCAACAAAGACCGTTCCTTCCCCGATGACCTGCTCGATTCCATGCACCAGTTTATCGCAGGGCCGCACCTTGTAGTCGTGATCGGTGTTGAGGAAAATCTTCTGTCCTTCGGCAAATTCAATACAGATGTGAAGAGGGATGGGGCCGCGGAACTGCTGAATGGTGCTTTTCAGCTCACCAATCACCTGCTCATTCACGCCGATTTCCGGCAGGTGGATGCTCACCCGGTCGCAGAAGGTCGATGCCGCGGAATCGAGCGGAAAGATTTCCATAATCTGCAGTTTCGGGTCACCGCCTTCTTCGTCCAGCATGGTTCCGCCGAACATCAGGGTGGCGTCTTCCGTAAGCAGGTGTCCATATTGCTCGTACGGTCCCGGAAAAATGATCGCATTGATTGAGCCTTCGAGCCCTTCAATTCTGAAAACCGCCATGGGCTTTTGGTCTTTTTTGGTGAAGAGCTTGCGCATTTCCGTCACCATTCCGCCGCAGCGCGTCCGTGTTCCGGGAAGCAGTTTGCCGACTTCCGCCACCTTTTTCAGGGCAAATTTATTGATCACCCATTCAAAGCGGGCCAGCGGGTGGCCGGAAATAAAGAAGCCGATCAGCTCTTTTTCGGCGGCGAGCATATCGGATTCGCTCCAGGGTTTGACTTCCGGCAATTCGTCGTCGGAACCCGCGCTGCTCTCTTCGGCTTCGCTGCCGGCCATCATATCAAACATCGATACCTGCCCGGACGCTTTATCCTTCAGTGCTTCGGCGGCGCGGCCGATGGCGATATCGATGCCGTTGAACAGTTGAGCGCGGTGCGCACTGCTGAAGTCGAATGCACCGGAGCGGATCAGACTTTCGATCACCTTTTTGTTGGCGCTGGTGATGCGGGCGCAGAAATCCATCAGGCCGAGAAACGGGCCGTTTTGATCGCGCTCTTTCACGATTTCTTCCACAACGCCTTCGCCGACGCCTTTGATCGCGGCGAGGCCGAAACGGATCCCCCCGCCGTCCTGTACCGCATTAAAATGCCCGATACTTTCGTTCACGCTCGGTGGCAGGACATCGATGCCCATTTCCTTGGCTTCGCCGATAAACTGGGTCAGTTTATCGGAGTTGCCCATTTCACCGGAAAGCAGCGCCGCCATGAATTCCGCCGGATAATGGGCCTTCAGCCAGGCAGTCTGATAGGTCACAAAACCATAGGCGGTGGAGTGCGATTTGTTGAAACCGTATTTCGCGAATTCCGTGATGTTGTCAAAAATCTTATTCGCGAGTTTTTCGTCGATACCGTTGGTTTCTTTGCAGCCCTCAACAAATTTTCCGCGCTGCTCGGCCATCACCTCCGGCTTTTTCTTTCCCATGGCGCGGCGCAGAATATCCCCCTGACCCAGCGAGAATCCGGCCAGCTTCTGGGCGGCCTGCTGAATCTGTTCCTGATAGACGATGATGCCGTTGGTTTCTTCGAGAATCGGTTCAAGAATCGGGTGGTCGTATTCGACGGTTTCCTGGCCGTGTTTCCGCTTGATATAGGTCGGGATAAACTGCATCGGCCCCGGACGGTAAAGGGCCAGAATGGCGATGATGTCCTCAATGCAGTCCGGCGCCACCTGCCGCAGCGTGTCGCGCATACCGCCCGATTCCAGCTGGAATACACCGACGGTGTCGCCCCGCGCCAGCAGCTCAAAGGCTTTGGCATCTTTGATGTCGAGTTTTTCGGGGTCGATTTCGACGCCGTGGTTGCGTTTGATCAGGTCGCAGGCTTCATAAATAATCGTCAGGTTTTTCAGCCCGAGGAAGTCCATTTTCAACAGGCCGATTTCTTCGGTGGGCCCTTTTTCGAACTGCACCACGGTGAGGCCTTCCTTCGCCTCTTTCGTGAGCGGAATAATTTCAATCAGCGGTTTTTCGCCGATCACCACGCCGGCGGCGTGCATGCCCGTGTGACGCGGGAGCCCTTCGAGCAGTTTGGCATATTTCATGATGCGCAGGGCATCGGGTTCCGTGCTGGTGGCCTGCTTGAATTCCGGACTTTCCGCCAGCGCCTTTTCCATGGTGGTGCCCGGCGTATCCGGGATCATTTTGGCCAGGCGGTCGCAGTAGGGCAGGGGAATTTCCAGCACGCGGCCGAGGTCGCGCATCAGCGTTTTTGCGCCGAGCGTTCCGAAGGTGATGATCTGGCCGCAGCACTCTTCGCCATATTTTTCGCGCACATACTGAATGACGTCCTGCCGTTTCGTCGGGCAGAAATCGATATCGAAGTCAGGCGGGGATACCCGGTCCGGATTCAGGAACCGTTCAAAAATCAGGTTATACTTCAACGGCTCGATCGTGGTAATTGCCAGCGAATAGGCCAGCAGCGATCCCGCACCCGATCCACGGCCCGGCCCGACCGGAATACCCTGGGCCCGCGCCCACTGAATGAAGTCCGCCACCACGAGGAAGTAGTTGATGTAGTTGGTCTTTTTGATCACGCTCACTTCGTAATAGAAGCGCTCATTAATCGTCTTTTCGTAGTCGTTCTTCGGATGGTCCAGATCCTCGATCCCGTACAGTTTGCGCAATCCTTCCTTGCCCAAATGCACCAGATAATCGTAGTCGGATGTAAACCCTTCGGGCAGGGGAAAGAACGGGAAGTGAAGATCTTCCGCCTTTTCGGGGAAGAAAAACTCCACATTGCAGCGCTGTGCGATTTCGATGCTATTGGAAATCGCTTCCGGATGATCGTTGAAAAGTTCGGCCATCTCTTCGCCGCTTTTCATATAATATTGATCACCGTGATACCGGTAACGGTTCGGGTCGGCCACCAGATAGCCGCGCTGCAGGCAGGTCAAAACGTCGTGCGCGTCGGCATGCTCCTGCCGAATATAATGGACATCGTTGGTTGCCACAATCGGCAGACCGGTCGCCTCGGCCACCCGCAGCAGGTTTTCGCGGATGGTTTTCTCCTCATCCAGCCCATGATCAAAGAGTTCCAGGAAAAAATTGCCTTTGCCCATGATGTCGGAATATTCCAGCGCCAGCTCAATCGCCGCCTTCACATCATCATTCCGGCAGGCCTCCGCCACCTCGCCGCGCATATCGCCCGACAAAGCAATCAGCCCCTTGCTGTATTTTTTCAGCAGCTCTTTGTCGATACGCGGTTTGTAATACATGCCCTCAAGGTGGGCGATCGAAACCAGCTTCACCAGGTTGGCATAGCCCTCCTGCGTCTCCGCCAGCAGCACCAGGCTCATATTGTCGCGCATCGTTTCACGGTGGCCGATCCCGTGGCGCGCCACATACATGTCGCAGCCGATAATCGGTTTAATGCCCGCGCCGTAACACGCCTTATAGAATTCCACCGCCCCGTAAAGCACCGCATGGTCTGTCATCGCCAGATACTGCATCCCCATATCCGCCGCCGCCTGAACCGACGGTTTTACCTTCGCCGTGCTGTCGAGCAGACTGTAGCAGGTGTGAAAATGAAGATGGGCAAACGGTACACTACTCACGGAAATTGGCCTCCAACGGTTGGAAAACGAATAAGATAAAATCCGGCCTTCGCAATGCCCAGAACATTCTTTCAGCCATTGGAACTTTCCTAATTCGGACGCAATCTCCCTTCGTTCTGTAAGGGTTTCATGCTTAAGTCTGCGGCTTTATTCGGAGTAAGGATGATCAACGAACTTAAAGAAACGTGCATGACCGGAACGGGCTGTTCGGCCGAAGAGGCGTTGCGGCTTGTTGATTGGGATGAGGCGGAGCTGCTGGCGGCGGCCACGGAAATTCGTGAGGCGTTTTTCGGGAATAAAATTGAGCTTTGTTCGATTATCAATGCCAAGAGCGGCAAGTGTGATATGGACTGCCGGTTTTGTTCCCAGAGTGCGCATAACTCGACCGAGATTGATGTTTATCCGTTTATGGATTCCCAGACCCTGGAGGCCGGGATACGTGAGGATCTTAAGGACGGAAATCGGAAATGCGGTGTGGTGACCAGCGGCGGAAAGTTGTCGACGGGGGAGTTGCGTGCGTTTTCGGACGTGGTGAAAAAGATCGGCGGCGGGGCCGAGGCCCCGGTTTGCGGATCGCTGGGCCGTCTGACGCCGGAAGATTTGGCGATGCTTAAAGCGTCGGGCGTGACGCGGTTTCATCATAATCTGGAAACGTCTGAAAATTATTATTCCGAAATCTGCACGACGCAGGACTGGAAGCAGCGTTTGGAAACCGTCAAAGCGGCTCAGGCCGCCGGACTGAAGGTCTGCAGCGGGGGACTGTTCGGCATGGGCGAAAGCTGGGAAGACCGGATTGATCTGGCCCTTGCTTTGCGTGAACTTGGCGTCGATTCTGTTCCGATCAATTTTCTCTATGCTCATCCCGGAACGCCGATGAAAGACCGGGAACCGATGTCCGCGGAGGAGGCATTGAAAATCATCGCCATTTACCGTTTTCTGCTGCCGAATGTCACGCTGCGGATCTGCGGGGGACGGGCGCATATTCTCGGAGGCCGCCAGTCGGACCTCTTCGCTGCCGGTGCAAACGGTTTGATGACGGGAAATTATCTGACTGTTGCCGGTGCTCAGTACGAGGCTGACCGGATTATGATTGAATCGCTGGGGCTGGAAATTGCTCCGGCTTAATTGCCGTGGTCCAGTAGTACTGTGGGGCTGTAATTTCATACATTGCAATGTATGAAATATTTATGATGCCGATGATTAGTTGATCAGTAAGCACTTCATACATTGCAATGTATGAAATAAGCACTGTTTTTTCATTAGGAATTTTTAATACCCGCTCAAAATAACCCGTATTTATATTGACCTGTTCATGTGTACGGGTTTTTAGTTCAGCACTTCAGTTTCTTAGGAGTGTCGTATGTACGATGATATCATTAAGCAGCTCGAGGAGCGTGCAAAGCGTTTCGGACCGATGCGGGATGCAAACGGTCATGCTAAAGTTCACGGAGAGTGCGGCGATACGGTGGAGGTGTGGCTGCGGATTGACGGTGGAAAAATTCGTAAAAGCTCTTTTCTTACAGATGGATGCGGTTATTCGAAGCATTGCTGTTCTACGGCAATCTGTATGTCGGAGGGGATGACGGTCGGAGAGGCGGAATCGCTGAGCGGTGCGGATGTGTTGAAAAAATGCGACCCGATTCCGCCGGATCATTTTCACTGTGCGGATCTGGCTGCGGAGACGATTCATGAAGCGGTGGAAAGTTTCAAATCCGGTCCCGTCAAGGGATGGAAACCGAAACTCTTCAGACGGTAAATGCCGGGGGCAGGCACCTGATTTTCAGGATCTTTGTTTAAAACCCGTGAGGAATTGCCCGTATTTTTATTTGACCTAATAATGAGCATATGCTCATATCATGGCCAAGGAGATCTTATATGCCGAGACCTGAAAACATCCGTGAAATCAAGCACATGCCCGATCTGACCTGGTTCAAGCCGACGGGGGTGCCGATGCACAGCATTGAGGAAGTCGTTCTTTCGTTCGACGAAATTGAGGCGGTGCGTTTGGCGGATCACGAAGGGTTGTATCAGGAGCAGGTGGCGGAGCAGATGAAGGTTTCCCGACAGACGGTCGGTCGGATTCTGACTTCGGCGCGGGGGAAAATTGCCGATGCTCTGGTGAACGGGAAGGCGATCCGGATGGAAGGCGGGGCGGTTGTGGTTCGGGAAAAAACCTGCTGCGGAAAACGGCAGCGACGCCGGCAGCGGGGTGCATGTAAACAACCAAACGCAAAGGAGGCACAAGATGCCGAATAGAAATGGAACAGGTCCTCAGGGTGAGGGCCCAATGACTGGCCGGGGCGCAGGAAACTGTGCCGGTAACGGCAGCGCAAACCGTGGACAGGGCGGAGCAGGTCTTGGTCGCGGTATGCGCCGTGGAAACCGCTGTGGCGGAGGCCGCGGAATGGGGATGAAAGGCAATGGCCGGAATGGTGCCGGTCAATGAAAATCGCCATAAGCACATCCGGCGAAGACCTCAGCGCGCCCGTGGACACCCGTTTCGGGCGCGCGCCGCGGTTCCTGATATATCATATGGAAACAGGAACGTTTTCGCTGAAGGAAAATAAACAGAACCTCAATGCGGCACAGGGGGCGGGCATTCAGTCTGCCGCCTGTGTCTGTGAGGAGCAGGTGGATGCGGTGATCACGGGAAACTGCGGTCCCAAAGCGTTTGCGGTACTGGATGCCGCCGGGATCAAGGTTTACACCTGTGGAAGCACGGCTATATCGGAAGCCATTGATCAGTTGCGTCAAGGCCAACTGCATCCGGCTGATGAGGCAAACGTGGAAGGTCACTGGGTGTAATGAAAATTGCCGTGGCATCTGGAAAAGGCGGAACAGGTAAAACGACCCTCTCCTGCGCTATGGCATTTGCCGCGCAGGAGAAGGTGACGTTGCTCGACTGCGATGTGGAAGAGCCTAACAGTCATTTTTTTATCCGTCCGGAAATAGAACATCAGGAACAGGTTTTTAGACCTGTACCTGCTGTTGATGAAACAAAATGTACCGGTTGCGGCGAATGCGCACGGGTGTGTCAGTTCAATGCCATCGTGACTGTGAACGGAAAGACCTTAGTATTTAACGAGCTCTGCCACAGCTGCGGGGCCTGCGTGAGAATCTGCCCCACTGGGGCGCTTCATGAAGTCGATCAGCCGATCGGGCAGATTGAAACGGGCCGTCGGGATCATGTCAGGTTTGTTTCCGGTCGTTTGGATGTGGGACAGGCGATGTCGCCGCCGCTGATCCGCCGGACGCTGGAGCAGGCGGATGCAGAATCGCTGACGATTGTGGATTGCCCGCCGGGGACATCCTGTCCGTACGTTACAGCGGTAAAAGCGTGTGATGCAGCGTTACTGGTTACGGAACCGACGCCGTTCGGATTGCACGATCTGAAGCTGGCGGTGGAAACGATCCGGGATCTCGGGGTTCCTTTCGGTGTGGCTGTCAACCGGATGACGGAGGAAAAAAATCCGATCCAGGCCTATTGTGAAGCCGAAGGGATTCCGCTGCTGATCCAGATTCCGGAGGATCGGCGAGCTGCCGAGGCCTATTCCCGCGGTGAACCGATCAATACCGTGATGCCGGAGCTCAATGAGCGGCTGGCGCAAATTCCCGAACAACTGAAGGCGATGATATGAAAGAACTGGTGATCATCAGTGGGAAAGGGGGAACGGGGAAAACCAGCATTACGGCCTCGTTTGCGGCTCTGGCCGACCATCCGGTGCTGGTGGACTGCGATGTCGATGCGGCCGACCTGCACTTGGTACTGCAGCCGGAGATCCAGACCTCGGAAACTTTTGTGAGTGGACATGTGGCCGAAATCCGGACCGGGGACTGTACTCAGTGCGGTCTGTGCATGGCGGTTTGCCGTTTTGATGCGATTACCGATTTCAGGGTGGATGCCATGGCGTGCGAAGGCTGCGGGGCCTGCGTTGAATTCTGTCCGGAAAAAGCGATCGATTTTCCGGAACAGGAATGCGGGATCTGGCATCGTTCGAAAACGCGTCACGGTTCGATGGTGCACGCACGGATGCATCCCGGTGCGGAAAATTCGGGGAAGCTGGTGAGTCTGCTGCGGACCGAAGCCGGAAAGCTGGCGGAACGGGAGAATGCCGGTCTGATTCTGGTGGACGGTTCTCCGGGGATTGGCTGTCCGGTGATTGCGTCGATAACCGGTGCCGATGCGGTGCTGGTGGTTACCGAGCCGACGCTTTCGGGCGAGCACGATCTTAAGCGGGTACTTCAGCTGGTTTCCCATTTCCGGATTCCGGCCATGGTTTGTGTGAACAAGTGGGATATTAACAAAGAAATGACTTCACAGATTGAGGCACTGGCGGAATCAATGAACGCGGTGCCGGTCGGCCGGGTTCCCTATGATGCTGCTGTGACGGCTGCCCAGGTTAATGCCCGGGCGCTGGTCGAGAGTTCCGATGGCGCTGCCGCCCGGGCGGTGCGTGGAATCTGGGGAGCCATTCAAAAACAGCTTTTCGCTGAGGAGTGTTGCCATGTCGCTTCGTAAACCTCCAACGGGTACGCTCCAAGGCGAATCTTTTTCCTGGAACGGGAAATCAGGCGGTGCATTCCGGGGACTGCAGATTCTGGTCGATAATATCGCGGCAGAGGGGCTGGTTGCTGAGCATGGCTTTTCGGTGCTGATTGACGCGGGCGGCAGAAAAATTCTGATGGATACAGGGCAGGGTCACGCACTGGAGCAGAATGCGGCGGCATGCGGGTTCGAGCTGGCGGATGCGGATATTTTTGTGCTGAGTCATGGTCATTATGACCATACAGGCGCGGTTGATGTGGTGCTTGGCGAAAATCCTGAGATTCAGGTGTATGGCCATCCGAAAATTTTCAGTGAGCGTTTCAGCATTTATCCGGACCGGGATCCGAAAGAAATTTCCATGCCTTCGGAACAGCGGCTGTTGGTGGCAAATCTACCCGATTCGCACCTGCACTGGGTTCGGGAGCCGATGGAGATTGCGGCGGGTGTCGGATTGACCGGACCAATTCCGCGTTCTCATGCACTGGAGGATACGGGCGGGCCTTTTTTCTGTGATCGGGAAGGGCAGCGGCCGGATCCGATCAGGGATGATATGGCGATGTGGATTGAGACTCCCGATGGATTGCTGGTGGTGTGCGGATGTTGCCATTCCGGTTTGATTAACACGCTCGACCACATAAGAAATACGACCGGTGGAAAACGGATTCTCGGTGTGATTGGCGGGCTTCACCTTAAAAGTGCGTCGGAAGAGCGGCTGGCCGCGACAGTAGAGGCTCTGCAGAAATTTGCGCCGGCCTTTATGGTTCCGTGTCACTGTACCGGAGCAACGGCGGTGAACTATTTCCGGGATCATCTCGATGCGGAAATTATATCCGGTTTCGCCGGTTTTAACATGAGGTGGAGAACGAACGATGAGTGAATGCGCTGCGAAACCTCCGCATAATCCGGAAGAGGAACGCCGGAAAATCAATGACCGTATGGCGCAGGTGAAGCATAAAATCTGCGTGTTGTCCGGCAAAGGCGGTGTCGGGAAAAGTACCGTGGCGGTAAATCTGGCGGTTGCGCTGGCGGAAGCCGGTCGGCGTGTCGGTTTGCTGGATGTTGATATTCACGGTCCCAGTGTTCCGACGATGCTCGGGATCGGCCCGGTTCTGCTGACGGGGACCAATGAATCGATTCAACCGGTTTGTGTCGGAAGCTTGAACGTGATGTCGGTGGGTTTTCTGTGCGAAGATGCCGATAATCCGTTTATTTGGCGCGGCCCTATGAAAATGGGGGTTATCCGGCAGTTTCTCGGCGATGTTGAATGGGGTGAACTGGATTATCTGATTGTCGACTGTCCGCCGGGAACCGGGGATGAGCCGTTATCGATCTGTCAACTGATTGAGGAGCCGTCCGGTGCGGTGATTGTGACGACGCCCCAGCAGGTGGCTGCAGTGGATGTGAGGAAATCGCTGCGGTTCTGTGAAAAACTGTCTATGCCGGTGCTGGGTATTGTAGAGAATATGAGCGGTTTCACCTGCCCGAAATGCGGTGAAGTGCTGGATATTTTTCTTTCCGGCGGCGGCGAATCTATGGCGGCGGATTTCGGGGTGCCGTTTCTTGGAAAACTTCCGATTGATCCGGCGGTTGGCAGGGCGTGCGATTCGGGCCGGCCTTTTATTCAGAGTCATGCCGCTTCCGAAACCGCGCGGCTGCTTAATGATATCATCGAACCTCTTTTGAAGCTCGGGCAGCACTGTACCGAGGACAAGGTGGAAAGCGGCCGGGTTAAGGAGCTTTCGGGAAAAAATGAATTATAACTATAAAGGGACATTATTATGAAAATTGCGATACCTACTGCAGAAGGAAAACTGTGTATGCACTTCGGCCACTGCGAAGTGTTCACCCTGCTGGATGTTGATCCGGAGAAAAAGACGATTACGGCCAGCTCTGAATTGGTTCCGCCGCCGCATGAGCCCGGGGTTTTGCCGGCCTGGCTGGCCGAGCAGGGGGCTACGGCGATTATCGCCGGGGGCATGGGCTCGCGTGCGCAGCAGCTTTTTGCCCAGAATAATATTGAAACCATCGTGGGGGCGCCATCCGGAGAGCCCCGGGCGGTTGCGGAAGCCTGGCTGGGGGGCGAACTGGTGCCCGGAAGCAATGCGTGTGATCACTGATTCACAGATTTAACATCCAGGAATATTTCAGAAGGAAAGATATGGGTTGCCGTGCCTGTCGGTTAGGTGCGGATACTTCTGGGTTGCCGTCTCTGCCTTAAATGGGTAGGGGCGGCTTTTTTTGGGTTTTTCCAATTCCTGGAAATTATGGCTTGCGTATAATGCGGTTTGTTGTAGTTTTTCGCATATTCAACCGAAGGATGTCGAATATGCACGAAATTATGACAATTGAGGAAGTCGCTGAATATCTGCGCGTTTCTGAGCGAACGGTCTATGACTGGGCGCAGAAAGGGGATCTGCCCGGCGGTAAGCTGGGAACCACCTGGCGCTTTAAGCGCAGTGACGTGGAAAACTGGGTGAATTCCCGGATTTCGCAGCAGACGCCATCGAAGAAAAAAGGGATGACCAGCAGTGCGACGCTGACGGCAGAACGGATTCTGATTCTCGATGAGTGCGATAAGGACACCGTCCTGCGGAATCTGGTTGATCTATTGGCGGAAACGCCGTTTGTACATAATCGCGATGAACTGCTGAAAGGGATTTTTGCCCGCGAGGAGTTGATGAGCACGGGCATCGGTTTCGGGGTCGGGGTGCCGCATGTGCGTATTGATTCGGTCTCCGATCTGGTGATGGCAGTGGCGGTTTCCAAAAAACCGATCAGCGGGTATTCCTCGCTCGATAACCAGCCGGTACAGATTGTCTGCATGCTTGCGGCTCGTTCCGACCAGCATGCAAAATATATCCGGACGCTTTCGGGGGTCAGCAACCGGTTGAAAGATGCCGCCGTTCGCAAGGCGATCATTGAAGCCGACGATCCCGCATTTATTCACTCTCAGCTGTTCGGCGAGTAACCGTATGCCCGATATCGAATTAGGTGTTCTTGCGATTCTCGGGATCTGTGTGGCCGGGGGAGTGATCGGTGCGTTCATTTTTCAGAAACTGAAAGTACCGCAGGTGGTCGGCTATATTGTGGTCGGCGTGCTCATTGGCGACACGGGATTCGGATTGCTGCATCCAAGCGATATACAGGCACTTTCTCCGTTTAATAATTTTGCGCTCGGGCTGATCGGTTTTCTGGTCGGCGGGGAGTTGAGCGCCGGAATTTTCAAAAAATACGGGAAACAGTTTACGGCGATTCTGATCGGGGAGGGCGTTGCGGCCTTTTTACTGGTGGGCATTGTTTCCACGTTGATTCTTTATTTTGTCTGTCACAACTGGGTGACGGCGCTGGCTGCCGGGATTGTTTTCGGGGCGATCGCTTCAGCCACCGATCCGGCTTCGACCATTGACGTGCTCTGGGAATACCGTTCGGCAGGGGTATTGACGACGGCGATTATTGCGATTGTTGCGCTTGATGATGCGCTGGCGATGACGCTTTACGGGCTCGGCACCTCGATTGCGACCATTCTGGTGCAGGGCAGCGGCCATTCGATCTGGGCCACGCTGCTGCACACATTTGTTGAACTGGGCGGCGCAATTCTGCTGGGGGTTATCTGCGGGTTTGTGCTCGATTATGTGTTGAGTTATCTGCCGCAGAGCGAAAAACGGCTCGGGATTTCCATCGGGCTGCTGCTGGTCTGCATCGGTTTGGCCGTGGCTTTCCACATGGACCTGATTCTGGCCACCATGGCGGTCGGCATTGTTCTGATCAACAAAGCGCCGAACCGTTCCAAAAAACTGTTTGAAACCGTACGCTCCTTCTCGACACCGATTTATATCATCTTCTTTGTGCTCGTCGGAGCACGTCTTTCGCTGGACAACATGCCGGTCTGGGTATGGGGACTGGTGGCGGCCTATGTGGCGATGCGCAGCCTCGGGAAATGGATCGGGGCTTTTTGGGGCGGTCGTATTTCGAAGGCCGAAAAGCCGGTTCAGAATTATCTCGGGATGGCCATTTTTGCGCAGGGCGGGGTGGCCGTCGGGCTTTCGATTGTCGCCAGCAACAATCTGCAGCACATTGAAATTCTGGAAGGGCTGAATCTGGGGGATATGATCATTTTCACCGTAACGGCCACGACGCTGTGTGTGCAGCTGATCGGACCGGTGTTTGCCCGGATGGCGGTCAAAAAAGCCGGTGAAATCGGCTGTAATGTCACAGAAGAAGATGTGATGGCAGAGATGATTGTGGACGATGTGGTTGATAAGAATATCGTTCCCCTGTACGAGGGTACCCCGCTTGAAACCGTGGTTCAGCATTTTGCCGATCAGGATACTTTTGTCTATCCGGTGGTTTCCAATGACGGGAAAATTATCGGAGTGCTGACATTTGAAAATCTCAAAGAACTGTTGAATGAACGCGATACCTGGCAGTG
Source organism: Pontiella agarivorans (assembly GCF_034531395.1). Taxonomy (NCBI): domain Bacteria; kingdom Pseudomonadati; phylum Kiritimatiellota; class Kiritimatiellia; order Kiritimatiellales; family Pontiellaceae; genus Pontiella; species Pontiella agarivorans. Next base: position 58,546 of record NZ_JARVCO010000007.1, read on the forward strand.
GCTGCTGGTGGGCGATGTGATGCAGCCGGCGCGGCATAAACTGCTCTCGACCATGAACCTGGCTGAAGCGCTGAAAGAGATGGGCAATAATCAGGTGGAGTCGCTTCCGGTTATTGAAAGCCAGGCCTCGGGGAAACTTCTCGGGGTCCTCGATATCCGTGCCGCGCGCCGCAGTGTGAATGCCGAACTGGTCAAACGCCGGACGGTCACGGGATAAAACACATTATGTTCAGAAACCGCACCATACTCTTTGCGCTGCTGATTCCGCTGATGCTGAATCTGCTGGCCGCCTTTGTGGCAGAGCCGTTGCGGGAACAGGACCGTCAAACCTGTATCGAATTGAAGGGAGAGCTGTGTCCGACGGACGGCATGGCGCTGGTCAAGGAGCATCCGAGCGACGAGGCCCATGTGTTCTTCTACAGTGTTTCGCGTAAAAGGCTTATTCCCGAATGCGATAGTTCGGGCTCCGGAACCCGTCTCTTTTTCATGCCCTCTTTCGCCGGGTCTCCGCTGGCCGATGGCTGGCGCATGCCCCTGCGGATCTGATTTTTTGCTGCGAGATGCCCGGGAACCCGGCGGGTTCCAAGGGCTGGAAAACCATCTTTGCGATGGGAACCCGCTCTCCATGCCGCACGAATTAAATCTAAAGGAATCTCATGAATACCGATCTTGAAAACACCACCGTCAGGGATATCGCTTACCTGATCAACAGCACCTGCCTGCGGGCAGACAGCGACGTTTCGCTTGAAGAACTGGCTTCGGCACTCTGCACTTCCGACCGCAGTAAGGTTTATCTTGAAAATGCTTCCGGCCGGCTGGTCGGCGTCATACAGGCCAAACAGATTGCTGTAAAAATGCTGGAACTTTCGCGCAGTAAAAGCGAAGCCGCCGATCTGCTGCCAGCCGTCAGTTATGTGCTGAACTTTTTTCACGGCCATGATCTCGCGGAACATCCGGTTTCCGTTAAAACCTCCTCTCCCCTGAAAGAGGTGCTCGATCTGATGCAGCTTAACCATATCCGGGAAATTGCCGTGGTGGATGATGAACGTCGTCTGGTGGGAACCCTTGAGGCAAAGAATATCCTTTCGCATTATCTTCAGGCCAAAGCCGAAGCGACACTTTAGAAGAGGTACTCTATGAATATAATGAACTATACCCGCATCGAGGAATCGTGGCTGCCGGCGCTTGAACCCGCCTCGCGCGACGATGTATTTGAACGCATACTCAGCCGTCTATGCAGTAACGGATTCTACGAGGTCAACGACGGCCTCACTCCCGAGTCTGTTCTGAAGGCGGTTCTCGCCCGCGAAAACCGTCAGACCACTGCGCTCGGCGAAGGCATTGCCTTTCCGCATGCCCGGCTGGAAAACCTGAAGAAGCCGCTTTTTGCTGTGGCCACCTTTCGGGAACCCGTCCTGTTTGAAAATGCACCGGTTCATATCATCTGTCTGATTCTTGTGCCGCTTGCCGAGCCGTCGATTTCGCTCAAAATCATGGCCCAGTTATCCCGACTGCTGACGGATCCGTCGATCCGGCAGAGTGTGCTGGATGCAACCGACCCCGCTGCATTGCGCGCCATTTTCAATACACATAATCTGCGGATCGACAAACCCATTCTGGCCCGGGACATCATGCGGCCGCCGCAGTTCTGTGTGAAGGAGTCCGATCCGGTATCCATCTGTTCCCATTTCATGAGCATCAACAATCTGCATGCGGTTGCCGTGGTGGATCAGCGCCGTAAAATTCAGGGTGAGATTACGGTGGAACGTCTCTTTAAATACGGACTGCCCGAGTTTTTCGGCCAGCTCAAGAGTGTCTCTTTCATTGCCGAGTTTGATCCATTCGAAAAATATTTTGAAGATGAAGAAGGGGTGCTCGCCGCAGATGTCATGGAGCCCACGGCACGAATTGTTCCGATGGACTACACCATCATGGAAATTGTTTTCGACCTCGCCATTAAATCCTATCCCAAACTCTATGTAGTGGATGAAGAAAACCGCTGGGTGGGTACGATCGATAAAGGCCTCGTACTCGACAACGTGATTAACCACTAAGGAGAAACTTATGCTCATTCCAATCCTTGTATTCCTGGTGGTCTACTTTTTCATTGCCACCGAACTGATCGATAAAACCATTGCCGCCCTGATCGGGGCGGGCATCATGATCGGCTTTCATCTGGTCGGTTATGAAGAAGCCCTGCATGCGATCGACCTGAATGTACTGTTTCTGCTGATCGGCATGATGGTCGTCGTCAACACACTCACCGATACCGGTGTGTTTGAATGGCTGGCCATCCAGCTGGCCCGGGCCGCCAAGGGGAACGGTCTGGTGATTGTCATCTTTTTCATGGTGCTGACGGCCGTACTTTCCGCATTTCTGGATAATGTGACGACGGTCATTCTAATGGCGCCGATCACCATTCTGCTCTGTCAGTTGCTGGAAATTCCCGCCGCACCGATTCTGATCATGGAGGCTGTGTTTTCCAATATCGGCGGAACGGCCACTCTGGTCGGTGATCCGCCCAATATTCTGATCGGGTCGCAAACGCATCTGTCGTTCAACGATTTTCTCATCAACCTCAGTCCGCCGGTTATCATCAGTATGATTCTGCTGCTCGGTCTGCTGGCACTGCTGTTCCGTAAAAATACCCGCACCACGGAGCAGACCCGTAAACGGATTGAACAGTCCCGCCCGGAAAAGGCGATTCTGCAACCGGTGGTATTGAAAAAATCGCTTCTGATTTTCGGGTTGATCCTCGCAGGATTTTTCGGCGGGCGCGCCCTCGATATTGAACCGGGAATCATCGCGCTGGCCGGGGCCATGCTGATGGTGCTGGTCTGCGGAAAAGATATTCACCATTCGCTGGTGCACGTGGAGTGGAACACCATTCTCTTCTTTTCCGGTCTCTTTATGATGATTGCCGCCCTGGAGCATGCTCATGTATTCGAAGCGATGGGTGAATTTATTCTGCATATCTGTAATGGCAATCTGATGGCCACTGCGCTCACCATTCTCTGGTTCAGCGCCATTGCATCGGCCATCGTCGATAACATTCCGCTGGTGATGGCCATGATTCCGTTGGTGAAAGGCATCATCCCCGTTTTTGCGCAGCAGATGGGAATCAGCGATGAGGCACTCATTCATGCCCAGATTGCCGAGCCGCTGCTCTGGTCGCTTGCACTCGGTGCCTGTTTCGGCGGGAACGGCACGCTGGTAGGGGCTTCGGCCAATGTTGTGATTGCCCAGGTGGCCAACCGGAACGGCTGCAAAGTCACTTTCGGTTCCTTCACGAAATATGGCTTCCCCTTCATGCTGATCAGTCTTCTCGTTGGCAGTGCATATATTTATCTCCGTTACTTCATGAATTAAAAAAAGGATTGTCCCATGTTTCGCCCCAAGTTTTTTACCCTCCTTAAACGCAGTACCCGGTCTTCGGTCGCTGCGGATATTACAGCCGGAATTACGGTCGGGGTGATTGCTCTCCCGCTGGCGATGGCGTTTGCCATTGCCAGCGGTCTGCCGCCGGAGCGCGGCCTTTTCACCGCCATTGTTGCCGGTTTTCTGATTTCTCTGTTTGGTGGAAGCCGGGTTCAGATCGGCGGGCCGACGGGCGCATTCGTGGTGATTGTTGCGGGGATTGTTGCCGAATTCGGTTACAGCGGGCTCGTCTGGTGCATGCTGCTCGCCGGTCTGCTTCTGATCCTCTTCGGTCTGTTCCGTCTCGGCGGTCTGATTCGTTTTATTCCGTTTCCCGTCACGACCGGATTTACCAGCGGGATTGCACTGGTCATTTTTTCCACACAGATCAAAGATCTGTTCGGTCTGCACATCGAGACCGTTCCCGCGGAATTTATTCCGAAATGGACGGTTTATTTTCAGGCTATGCATACCTGCACGCCGGCGGCTGCGGTGCTGGGTATAGGCACGATTTTAATCATTTATGCGTCGCGGCGGTGGGCCCCCCGAACCCCTGCCATGCTGATCGCCATGCTGGCAACGACCGCCGCTGCGGCGCTACTGCACCTTGATGTTGAAACCATCGGCAGCCGTTTCGGCGAACTGCCGCGCATGCTGCCCATGCCGGGCAATATTCCCCGGCTGGAACTGGCTCAGCTCAAAGACCTGATTGCCCCGGCCTTCACCGTGGCGATGCTCGGTGCCATTGAATCGCTGCTGTCCGCCACCGTGGCTGACGGTATGATCGGCGGGAAGCACCGCCCGAATACGGAGCTGATTGCGCAGGGACTGGCCAATCTCGGCTCGGCGTTTTTCGGCGGAATTCCTGCAACCGGCGCCATTGCGCGTACTGCGGCCAACGTGAAAAGCGGTGCCCAGAGCCCATTGGCCGGTATTATTCATGCGGTGGTGCTCGCGCTGATTCTGCTGCTGTTTGCCCCGTTTGCCAAAATGGTTCCGCTGTCAACGCTGGCGGGTATTCTTGTTGTGGTGGCATGGAATATGAGCGAAAAGCAGAATTTTATTGCCATTCTGAAAGGTCCGCGGAGTGATCGGCTGGTCCTGCTGCTCACCTTCCTGCTCACGGTGCTGATCGATCTGACGGTTGCGGTTGAAGTCGGTATTGTGCTTTCGGCACTGCTCTTCATCCGACGGATGTCCGAAATTGCCAACGTGAGTGTCATCACCGACGCCGTCAGCGGCGATGTGGATGCCGCCGAAGATCCGAAGGCCTTTGCGCTGCGGGAAGTGCCTGCCGGGGTGGAGGTATACGAAGTGGAAGGTCCGTTTTTCTTCGGGATGGCCGACACCTTCTGGAATGTACTGGGCAAACGGCGTAAAGACACGCCGGTGCTGGTGCTTCGCATTCGCCACGTTCCGGCCATTGATGCCACCGGTCTGCATAATCTGCGGCAGCTGCATGCGCAATGCCGCAAAAAGAAAACCGCGCTGGTCTTTTCCGGTGTTGCCGCCCAGCCGTACAGAACCTTTAAGCAGTCCGGTTTTCTCGACGAACTCGGTCCGGAAAATTTCTGCTCCTCCATTGATGCCGCTCTTGAGCGTGCACGGGAGCTAAATCAGAAAGGAAAGAAACATGTCTAATCGTAAACTCATTAATCAGCTGATTCAGTTGCAGGAACTTGTTGTTGCCCGCATCCAGAAAAAAGTTGCGATGCCCAAAGCACCGCTCGACGTACTTGACCAGAATATTGCATTGCTCAGCGAAAACATTCCGCAACGCACAAAGAGCCATATCAACGATCTGCTCAAAAAGCATCCGGAAGCAGTGGTGCCGCTGATTGACGGGCACTGTACGGGGTGCGGTATGAAGCTCAGCATCAGCCAGGCCAATGAGGTCCATCATGCCGAAGAAATTCACCGCTGTCCGAACTGCACCCGCTATCTTTACGTGCCGTCCGAAGTGGTGGCCCGGGAACACGCCAGCCGGGTCTATGGTGAAAAACGAAAAATCGGTATTGCCCGGTTTTCTACACAGCCGCTGATGATTACCCCGCTGACCGGAAATACGTCCGAGGAAGTGCTTGGCGAAATCTGTGAACGGATGCAGTCCGAAGGCTTTGTGGAGGACGGTCGCCAGCTGTTGTATATGGCGATGCAGCGCGAAGACATCATCAGCACCGCCATTGACGGCGGCATGGCTTTTCCGCATGTCCGCGGAGTTGAAGGCGGCGGCCTGACCATGGCGCTGGGCATTCACAAAAAAGGAATTCATTTCGGCGGCCCCGGCCGGACGCTGACGCGGCTCTTTTTCTTTATGGTGATTCCGACGGCCACCAGCGCGTTTTACCTCAAACTGCTCGCCGGACTTTCCCAGACCTTCCGCGATAAAACAGCCCGCGAGCTGCTGCTCAACGCTGAAAATGAGGAAGAACTCTGGAAAGCCCTCGTTCAGCAGACCCGCAAGGTGATCAAATAGCGATTACGGCATAGGATGCCGTCATACGGGCACAGCCGGGAATTTCAGCATCGAGTCGAATGCGGCTGCGGCCGCGGGTTTCCAATTCCTGGAAAACGCGCGCCGTTTCGGCATCGGTGGTTTCGCAGGCAGCCATGAAATCCCCGGTGACCGGAGCGGTAAATTCGGTTTCGGATTTCACGACCATGACCTCCGCCTGAATGCCGGCTTCGTGAAGCGCCCGGGTCATTAATGCCCAGCCGGCGAGCGTGAGGATGGATGAAATGGAACCGGCAAATCCGGTTCCTTTGTCATTCCGGTTGTTTTCCAGCGGGGCACACAGCTCAATGCCGTTTTTCCACTGTCTGGAAACCGTGATGCCCATCATCAGGGCAGGTTCTATATCGGCAAAGAGATTCATGGAAAATGCGGACACGAAGGGTGCGCCGCGCTTTTATTAACTAACCATCCAGTCCGGTGGCGGTGACATCCATATCACGGAGCAGACCGTCTTCGAGGCGGTAGATCCAGCCATGAACATGCAGTTGCTGCCCGGATTTCCAGGCATTCTGCACGATGGTGGTGCTGCAGACATTGCCGACCTGCTCCACAACATTGAGTTCGCACAGACGCTCTTTGCGGGCATGAGGATCTTCGATGGCATCGAGTTCCGCGGCATTAAACCGGTAGACATCGCGAATGTGCCGCAGCCAGTTGTCGATCAGGCCGTGGTCGGCATCTTCCAGCGATGCCGCCACGCCGCCGCAGCCATAGTGTCCGCAGACAATGATGTGTTTCACCTTCAGCACTTCCACAGCATATTGAATGACCGAGAGGCAGTTGAGATCCGTATGCACCACGACATTGGCAATGTTGCGGTGTACAAAAACCTCGCCCGGCGGCAGATCAATGATTTCATTGGCCGGCACCCGGCTGTCCGCACAGCCGATCCAGAGAATATCCGGGGCCTGCATTTTGGAAAGTTCTTCAAAAAATCCGGGCTGTTCCTTTTCGATTTTTTCCGCCCATTCGCGGTTTTTATTAAAAAGCGGTTTCAGTGTTTTCATGCTTATCCTCTCATTTTAATTCTCATTTTTAACCACTCGCTTCGCTGGAGGTCACGGAGTGCGCAGAGGTTTTTCCTCGGTGATACTCCATGCCTCTGTGGTGAATCAGTCGATAAAGCGTTTGGTTAAGTCTCCGTAGGCGTCGATGCGGCGGTCGCGGAAAAAAGGCCACATACGCCGGACCGTTTCCGAACGGGTTTTATCCAGCTTCACAATCAGTTCCTTTTCCTCATCGATTCCGGCCTGCGCCAGCAGTTCGCCCTGACAGCCCGCGGCAAAGCTCGAACCCCAGAACACCGCGCCGCCGGGTTCGGTGCCAACCCGATTGACGCTCAGCACCGGAATGCCGTTGGCTACCGCGTGTGACCGCTGAATCGTGATCCACGCCTCGCGCTGGCGCGCCTGCTCTTCGGAATCATCAGCCGGATCCCAGCCGATCGCCGTGGGATAAATCAGTACCTCCGCCCCCGCCATGGCCATCAGCCGCGCCGCCTCCGGATACCACTGATCCCAGCAGACCAAAACGCCCAGCTTTCCGACCGACGTTTCCAAGGGTTGGAAACCGAGATCGCCCGGCGTGAAATAAAATTTTTCATAATAGCCCGGATCATCGGGAATATGCATTTTGCGGTATTTGCCCGCAATCGATCCGTCGGCTTCCAATACCACGGCGGTATTGTGATACAGCCCCGGCGCGCGCTTTTCAAAAAGGGACGTGACGATGACGACACCCAGTTCTTTTGCCAACGCCCCGAAGGTTTCCGTCGACGGGCCGGGAATTGTTTCCGCCAGATCAAAATTTGCCGGATCCTCCACATCGCAGAAATAGAGCGAATTATGCAGCTCCTGCAAAACCACCAATTTTGCACCCCGCTCCGCGCAGCGCCGGATTCCGGCGATACTCTTCTCTATATTTGCCGCGCGGTCCGCAGTGCATGACTGCTGTACCAAACCTGTGATCAATGTGCTCATGGCGGTCTTTTTAACCACGAAATACACGAAGTACACGAAACAAAAGGAACTTTGTTGCTGGTTCAGACCGCGTGATCACACATTGTAATCACGGTATTGAACTCAGAGCTGGGTTACTGATCCAGCTGCCGGCGCGCTTATAGGGATCGCCGTTGGAAGCTTCGTCTGCCGTTTTTCGGTAGCAGGATAAACGTTGTGCAAATATCCCGTTGAGCTCAGGGCATTACGCCTTTGGGGAACTGCATGGTGGAGCAGTGGAGGGAGCCGCCCTGGCGGATGAGCACGGAGCAGTCGATGCCGATGATTTCGCGGTCGGGGAAGGCTTTTCCGATGGTTTCGAGGGCGAGGGCGTCGGCGGGATCGTTGTAGGTGGGGACGAGGACGGCGCCGTTGATGACGAGGTAGTTGGCGTAGGTGGCGGGCAGGCGTCGGCCGTCGTCGAATTTCGGTTTGGGCCAGGGGAGGGGAAGAAGGCGGTAATCCTGAAATTGCCGGATCTCTTTTTCCAATGATTGGAAAATTTCGTAGTGCTCGTCGGCGGGATCGTTACACGACACATAGAGGATGGTTTTGTTTGGTGCGAGGCGGGCGAGGGTGTCGATGTGGGCGTCGGTGTCGTCGCCGGCGAGGTGGCCGTTTTCGAGCCATAGGATGTTGGAGGGGCCGAAGAGGTCGGTCAGTTTTTCCTCGATCTGTTTTTTGGAGAGATTGGAATTCCGGTTTTTATTGAGCAGGCAGGCTGCGGTGGTGAGCAGGGTGCCCTGGCCGTCGGATTCGATGCTGCCGCCTTCGAGTATGAGGTCGATTTCCCGTATTTCCGTTTTTCCAAAGGTACCGCGTTTGTGGAGGCGTTTGGAAAGGGCGTTGTCCAGATCGTGGGGAAATTTGCCGCCCCAGCCGTTGAAGGTGAAATCGAGCAGGACGGGTTTTTCGTTTTCTTCGATGGTGATGGGGGCGATGTCGCGGCTCCAGGTGTCGTTCGTTTCCAGATCTTCGACGATGATGACGGGCTGGAAGCGTTCGATGGTTTTCCGGATAATGGAAAAGGTGGCGCGTGCGTCGTCGAGGCAGTAGGCCCAGTCCATATTTTTCTGAGGCCAAATCAGCAGGACGGCGTCCTGCGGTTCCCATTCGGCTGGCAGTCTTCTTTTCATGGGGCAGGAGCATTTCCAAGGTTTGGTAAAAACGCGAGCGGAAAAGTTCCAATCCTTGGAAATTCAACTGATCTTTTTTATGAATTTACGGAGATTATTACGGGGCGCTTTGTGTTCCGGAGAAGCGGTCTGAAATCAAAGTGGATCCGGGGTGATGCTGGGGATTCGGCCCCGTGAATCTGGCTGAGTGAGTATGGCGCCGATCCTCTGGAGTTGAAAATGATCTGCTGATATTGCCATTGAGCTGCCGGTGTTCATCACAAAATGGAAGCCGAATGCGGTGCGCCGGTTGTGCCACCGGCCGAGCCCGGAACGTGGCCGTGAGCAGCCGGGCTCAGTCATTGGCTCTGGGTTTTCCCGGTTGGGAGAAAACTGTTGGTAGAAAGCTGAAAAACAAAGTTCCAGTTTTTCTATGAACCCCTTACAATCTGCTCCAATAAATCCGGCCGTATCGGGTGGAAGTGGGTGGTCAGTTCCGGGCTTCGGGAAACGCTGTTATTGAATCGATATATAAATAGCGAAAAAAGCGAGAGCGGGCTTGATGACCTATGGGTCGAGGACTACACTTCGCGGCTTGTTTGTTAAATATAAGTGCCTAACTTCGGTGAAATGTATCGGTAATTTACGAGAAATCGCAAATAATCGGTTTGCAATTGCTGGAAATTATTATAGGAATGCTCATCTATTCCTATATAGGCGGAAATTAACCAGGGAATACATGTAATGAGTATAAAAACATCGATATTATCTTCGATAGGTCAGAAGCTGTTGCTGGCGACCTCCGGACTGATAATGTTTCTTCTGTTTCTGATCCCGCACATGGGAGGAAACATATTGTTTCTGTTCGGGAAGGATTTATTTAATTCCTACGCCCACCATCTGCATAAGCTGGTTCCGATTGTCATCGGGATTGAAGTGCTGATGCTGGTCTCGATCTCCGTGCACATGATCATGGGTATTCGCGTAGTGCTGGCCAATAGAAAGGCCTCTGCCAAGCGTCTCTCCCAGAAATCATCCAAGGAACGTTCGCTTGCGGCGCGTCTGATGCCTGTTTCGGGCGGTATGATTTTCATTTTCATCGTCAAGCATCTGCTTGATTTCACGATTGCCGGTGAAAAGGCCGAAATCGATATGCACGGTCAAACAGGCTACGACGTCTATGGCATGGTTTTGGATAAATTCCAGGATCCGGTTCACGTGGCGTTTTATGTTTTGTTCATGGTCGCCGTCGGGTTGCATCTCAGCCACGCGCTGCAGAGTGCTCTCCAGACTTATGGCATTTATGTCCCGCGTGAAGGCAGCAAAATTAAAGTGGTATCCACCGTCATTGCGACGCTGATGGCTGCGACGTTTGCTATCATTCCGATCATTGCATTCACACGTTAATCCAGGGGGACATAGAAACATGAAACTTGATGCAAAGATTCCAGAAGGCCCGATGGCCGAAAAATGGAAAAACCACAAATTTAACGCAAAGCTGGTCAACCCGTCCAACCGCCGTAAATACAATGTGATTGTTGTCGGAACCGGTCTGGCAGGCGCTTCAGCTGCTGCCACGTTGGCGGAGCAGGGCTATAATGTGGACTGCTTTACGTATTCCGACAGTCCGCGCCGCGCGCACTCGATTGCCGCACAGGGCGGTATTAATGCCGCGAAAAACTATCCGAACGACGGCGATTCCGTTCATCGTCTTTTTTACGACACGGTCAAGGGCGGCGACTTTCGTTCGCGCGAAGCCAATGTGCATCGCCTGGCGGAATGCTCCAACCTGATTATTGATCATTGTGTGGCGCAAGGGATTCCGTTTGCGCGTGAATACGGCGGCTATCTGGCCAACCGTTCCTTCGGCGGCGCGCAGGTTTCCCGTACATTCTATGCCCGCGGCCAGACTGGTCAGCAGTTGCTGATCGGGGCTTACGGCGCACTCTGCAAAGAGATCAAATCCGGCGGTGTTAAAATGCACACCCGCTGTGAAGTGATTGATGTGGTGGTGATCGACGGGCAGGCGCGCGGTATCATTTCCCGTAATCTGGTGACCGGCGAGCTGACCCGTCATGTGGCGGATGCGGTTGTTCTTGCAACCGGCGGCTACGGCAACGTGTTCTTCCTGTCCACCAATGCAATGAACTGCAACGCATCGGCGGCGTGGCGCGTATACAAAAAGGGTGCGGCTTTTGCCAATCCGTGTTTCACACAGATTCATCCGACCTGTATTCCGGTGCACGGCGAATATCAGTCGAAACTGACGCTGATGTCCGAGTCGCTGCGTAATGACGGCCGTATCTGGGTGCCGAAGAAAAAAGGCGATACCCGCCCGCCGGCACAGATTCCGGAAGATGAGCGCGATTATTATCTCGAACGGAAATATCCGAGTTTCGGTAACCTTGTTCCGCGCGACCTCGCTTCGCGTAACGCGAAAGTGGTCTGCGACGAAGGCCGCGGCGTCGGCCCGACCGGTCAGGCGGTTTATCTCGATTTTGCCGATGCGATCAACCGCCTTGGTAAAGAGGTGATTGAAGCGCGTTACGGAAACCTGTTTGAGATGTATAACCGGATTACCGATGACGACCCGTATGAAACCCCGATGATGATCTATCCTGCGGTGCACTACACCATGGGCGGTCTCTGGGTGGACTACAACCTGATGACTACAATTCCCGGTCTTTATGCGCTGGGTGAGTGCAACTTCTCCGACCACGGGGCCAACCGCCTCGGAGCATCGGCGCTCATGCAGGGATTGGCGGACGGATATTTTGTGATCCCGAATACGATCAACGACTATCTGGCCTCCACGAAGATCGAAAAAGCCACGACCGACCATGAAGAGTTCGTGAAAGCCGAAACGGTTGCCAAGGAAAAACTCGACAAGCTGCTTTCCATCAACGGTAAGCGTACGGTTGACGACTTCCATAAGGAACTCGGACATTTGCTGTGGAATAACTGCGGCATGGCCCGTAACGAAAAGGGCCTCAAAGAAGCTCTGGAGAAAATTCCGAAGATCCGTGAGGAATTCTGGAAAGACCTCAACGTCCCGGGATCTGCAGACGACCTGAACCAGGCGCTGGAAAAAGCCAACCGCGTGGCCGACTTTATGGAGTTTGCCGAGCTGATGGTGAAAGATGCCCTTGAACGCAAAGAATCCTGCGGCGGCCACTTCCGTGAAGAGAGCCAGACCGAGGAAGGCGAAGCGAAACGTGATGACGAAAACTTCTGCTATGTTGCGGCCTGGGAATTCCAGGGATTGGATAAAGAACCGGTTCTGCATAAAGAGCCGCTCGAGTTCGAAGAAGTCAAACTTACACAGAGGTCGTACAAATAATGTCTAAGCAAATTAATCTTACACTGAAGGTATGGCGCCAGAGCAAAGGAGAAGCTGGGCGCTTCGAAACCTATGAAGCGAAGAATATCGATACCGACGCTTCATTTCTGGAAATGCTCGATGTGGTGAACGATGAGCTCACCGTTAAGGGCGTTGAACCGATTGCGTTCGAGCACGACTGTCGCGAAGGTATCTGCGGATGCTGCGGGGCGTTGGTGAACGGAAAGACGCACGGTTCGCACGACCGCACCACGCTGTGTCAGCTGCATATGCGCCATTTTGAAGATGGCCAGGAGCTGGTGCTGGAGCCGTTCCGTGCGGATGCATTTCCGGTTCTTAAGGACCTGATCGTGGATCGCAGCGGTCTGGATGAAATCATCACTGAAGGCGGCTATGTGGCGGTCAAAACCGGTAATGCGCCGGAAGCCTCCACCACGCCGATTAAGAAAGAGTTTGCCGAAGCGGCCATGGATGCCGCGGAATGTATCGGTTGCGGAGCCTGTGTGGCATCCTGCCCGAACGGTTCGGCCATGCTCTTTACTTCGGCGAAGGTTTCCCAGTATGCACTGCTTCCGCAGGGTCATCCGGAACGCGCAAAACGCGTGAAAGCCATGGTTTCGAAAATGGATGAACTGGGTTTCGGCAACTGCTCGAATGAATACGAGTGTGCCGTTGCCTGCCCGAAAGGGATCGATGTGAAAAACATCGCACGACTTAACCGTGAGTTCATCAAACACGGCTTTAAAAGTTAAAGGACTGGGGGCGGCCTCGGGTCGCCCCTATTCCATTAAGGAAAGGATAACATGAAGATACATGAGTTTCAGGCAAAGCAGCTCCTGAAAAAATATGACATTCCGATTCAGGACGGTGTGACCATTGAGGATCTCTCCGAGGTTGAAGCGGCTCTGGATCACGTGGAAAAAAAACTGGGGTCGGACGGGTTTGTGATCAAAGCCCAGATCCACGCCGGCGGCCGGGGCAAAGGCGGCGGTGTGAAGCTTTCTCCAACCCGTGAAGCCGCACTTGAAAATATCAAAAAGATGATGGGAATGACGCTCGTCACGAAGCAGACCGGTGAAGAAGGTCAACGGGTCCGCAAAGTGATGGTTGCCCAGGAATTTGATATGCAGCTGCTCTTCTATGTGGCGATCACACTTGATCGTTCTTCCGGCATGGATGTCTTCATGGTTTCCTCCGAAGGCGGGGTTGAAATTGAAGAAGTAGCGAAAGAAACCCCCGAGAAAATTGTCAAAGAACTGGTGCGTCCGGGTCTCGGGCTCCGTCCGTTTCAGGCGCGCAATCTTGCCGCCGCGCTCGGTCTGAAAGGGCAGGAAGCCAAGCAGGCGATGGGGATCTTTACCAATCTCTATACATGCTACCGCGAGCAGGACTGCTCGATTGTTGAAATCAATCCGCTCGTTACCACCCCCGATTCCGGTTTGGTGGCTCTAGACGCCAAAATAAACTTCGATGAAAACGCGCTCTACATGCATCCCGAAACTGCGGCCCTGCGCGACCTCGATGAGGAGGATCCGGCAGAAGTCGAAGCCGGTAAATTCAACCTGAACTATATTAAGCTCGACGGCAATGTCGGCTGCATGGTGAACGGGGCCGGTCTGGCCATGGCCACCATGGATATCATCAAACAGCGGGGCGGTTCGCCGGCCAACTTTCTGGATGTCGGCGGCGGTGCCAATGTGGAGACCGTGAAGAACGGGTTCCGCATCATTCTCTCCGATTCAAATGTGAAAGCGGTGCTGATTAATATTTTCGGCGGAATCGTCCGTTGCGACCGTATTGCCAACGGCATTATTGAAGCGCTGAAAGAACTCGACCTGAAGGTTCCGGTGGTGGTTCGGCTGGCCGGCACCAATGCCGATGTGGCGAAAGAGCTGCTGGCGAATGCCGATGTTGACCTGATCTCGGCTGATAACTTTGAGGATGCGGCGACTAAAGTTGTGGCGGCTGCGGGGCTTTAACCGCGTTTTTTTTCACGGTTTAAAATAGGACTGAATTATGGCGATTTTAGTAGATAAAGATTCAAAGATCATTGTGCAGGGCATTACCGGATCGGAAGGTTCGTTCCATGCAGGGCAATGTCTTGAATACGGCGGCAATGTGGTGGGCGGTGTCACGCCGGGCAAAGGCGGTCAGACCGCGCTGGACGGACAGGTTCCGGTCTTCAACAGCTGTCTGGAAGCCCGAAAGGAAACCGGCGCAAACGTCTCCCTTATTTTCGTGCCCCCACCGTTCGCAGCCGATGCAATTATGGAAGCGGCTTCCGCCGGAATTGAGCTTATTGTCTGTATTACGGAGGGAATTCCGGTGGCGCAGATGGTTGAAGTGAAGGCTTTTGTGGAAACAACGGAATCCCGTTTTATCGGGCCGAACTGTCCGGGCATTCTGACCCCCGAAGGTGCCAAAGTGGGTATTATGCCCGGTTTCATTGCAAAGAAAGGAACCGTGGGCGTGATCTCAAAATCCGGAACGTTGACCTATGAGGCGGTGGACCAGCTGGTGCAGCAGGGCCTCGGCCAGTCGACCTGTATCGGTATCGGCGGCGATCCAATCATTGGAACCACGATGAAGGACCTGCTTGAAATGTTTGAAAACGATCCTGAAACCGAGGCGATTGTGATGATCGGTGAAATCGGGGGATCGATGGAAATTGAAGCGGCGCAGTATGCAAAGGATAACGTCACGAAGCCGATCGTTGGCTTCATTGCGGGTCAGACTGCACCACCCGGTCGGCGCATGGGCCATGCCGGAGCCATTGTGTCCGGCGCGGATGAGTCTGCAGCCGCCAAGAAAAAGCTGATGGCTGAGTGCGGAATCAATGTGG
This sequence comes from Pontiella agarivorans, assembly GCF_034531395.1. Lineage (NCBI taxonomy): Bacteria > Pseudomonadati > Kiritimatiellota > Kiritimatiellia > Kiritimatiellales > Pontiellaceae > Pontiella > Pontiella agarivorans. The sequence goes on from NZ_JARVCO010000007.1 coordinate 73,772, forward strand.
CGGAATCGCCCGCTGATATCGGTCGTATGGTGAAGCAGGTACTGAACTAATTCAAAAGAGAGTATGGAGAAAGCTATGAGCGATACAAAAGCAACGCTGGAGTACGAGGGCAAAACGATCGAGCTCGACACGATTGTGGGAACAGAAAATGAAGTCGGCATCGATATTACATCTCTGCGCGCAAAAACCGGGATGATTACTTTGGATCCGGGGTTCGGGAATACCGGTTCATGTACCTCTGAGATCACGTTTATCAACGGGGAAAAAGGCATCCTGAAATACCGCGGATATGCGATTGAAGAACTCGCGGAAAAGTCGACCTTTATGGAGACTGCTTTTTTGGTGCTCTATGGACACCTTCCGAACAAGGCGGAGTTGGATAAGTTTGAATCAGGCATCGGTTCTGAAGCCTCGCTGCATTATGGCATGAAAGGTCATTTTGATGGTTTTCCTGACAACGCGCCGCCGATGGCTGTGCTGTCGGCCATGCTGAATGTGCTCTCCTGTTATAATACCGATTTACTGACCACGGCTACAGAAGGTCCGGCTTTTGAACTGCCGGCGACCAAAATTATTTCCAAAGTCCGGGCTATTGCGGCATGGGCTTACCGGACCTCGATCGGCAAACCGTTTATGCCGCCGCGTCCGGATCTGAGCTACAGTGCGAACTTTCTGCACATGATGTTTTCTGAAACGTTCAATATGTATGAAGTGCATCCGGACGTTGAGCGGGCTTTGGACCTCTTCCTGATTCTGCATGCCGACCACGAACAGAACTGTTCCACGTCGACGGTACGTATGGTGGGTTCGTCGCACGCGAGCCTTTTCAGTGCGGTGTCCGCGGGTGTCGGCGCGCTCTGGGGGCCGCTTCATGGCGGGGCCAACTGCGAAGTGATTAAAATGCTCTCTCGCATTCATGATGAAGGCATCAGCCCGGCGGATTTCGTTGAAAAAGCGAAGGACAAAAATTCTCCGGAAAAACTGATGGGCTTCGGTCATCGCGTCTACAAGAGTTTCGATCCGCGCGCCAAGATTCTCAAGGGGCAGGTTGATAATGTGCTCAAAGCGCTGAATATTCAGGATCCGCTGCTCGACATTGCATACGAGCTTGAAGAGATGGCTCGGTCGGAAGATTACTTCATCGAACGCAATCTTTATCCGAATGTGGATTTCTACTCGGGTATTCTGCTGCGTGCGATTGGTATTCCGGTGGACATGTTCACCGTACTGTTTGCCATCGGCCGTATGCCGGGCTGGGTTTCACATTGGCGTGAAATGCATGTGCAGAGCTTGCGGATCAGCCGTCCGCGGCAGGTTTATACCGGCGAAACCCAACAGAGCTACGTTCCGGTTAACGAGCGCTAAACGCCGGGGGCAATGCAAAGGAAAAAGGCGGTCCTTCTGGGGCGGCCTTTTTTTGTGGAAGACCGCGTGCGCAACGGGGCTTATCGGGTTTCCGGCGGGCGGCGTTCAAAGATGGCTTTTGCATTTCTGTTGCCGACAAGGTACAGCGCGAACAGGCAGATCAGCAGTCCGCTGAGGTGTTCCGGTCCGCGCTGGATTGAAACCACATTCACCATGCCGAACATAAAATAGTAGACCACTGCAGCTCGGTAAGCCATGAGAGAAAACCGGAGCAGTCCATAGCCCAGTGCGCAATTCACGATGACCAGCACTGCAACAACTGCCGGTGAGGGCAGTTCAGACATTTGTAACAGAATGATCCCCGCCGCAAAAAAATGGGCGAACGCAACAAGCCGTATGCTGTGGGCATGTAAACGGGCTTTCTTTTCGTCTTGTGTGAGGTTCGACCGGCTCTTGTTTGCCTCAATTCCGCAGTACGGGCAGCGGTTATCGATGAACTCGGTTTTGGCTTTGCAGTGCTTACAATGTGTCATTCATGCTCCTTAAGGTGGGATAAAATAGAGGAGCTGTCCGTGTTGAACACGGATAAACATGGTTTTTCTTCGGGGGAGACGCTTTGCAGAAAGTCACTGGGGAACGACTGCTGTACTGTGCCCCCACTGTCTCACCTGTGTCTTCAAACCGGGCGCTGATGGCGCAGATTCCAATCCGTGAAAAGGTATATTCGTTGGAAATAAGGAGGTTACGGTGATGGCACAGCCGTTGCAATAAGAGAGGCACTTACTGAACGAACTTAACATCAATAATCACAGGAGGTGTGTCATGTTCCATCCAGTAAAAAGAAACAGCAATGTTGTATACGCGGATCCGTTTGCGCATATCTTCGAATCCTTTTTCGGAGATTCCGCACGTTACAGTCCGGCGGAAACCAAATTGAATCCGCAGTTCGAAATTACAGAAACGGACGATGCCTTTTCCGTGGCGGCTGAACTTCCAGGCCTTGGAAAAGAGCAGATTGAAATTGTGCTGGAAAACGATGTTCTGACGGTGAAGGGCGAAAAGAAAGCCGAGGAGCAGAAGGAGGATCGGAACTGTCTTTACAGCACTCGCCAGTACGGTTCTTTTGAACGCAAATTCCAGCTTCCGGATTCAGTGGATCAGGCGGAGGTTAAAGCGCATTATGAAAATGGCTTGCTGATGTTGAATCTGCCGAAAAAACCGGAGGCGGTGAAACCCGCACCGCGGCAAATTGAAGTGAAGTAACGTTAACCATCAACCCCTGCAAAAAGAGAACGGCGTTCCCATGACGGGAGCGCCGTTTTGCATAGATCGCGGGGTGAATATGCCGTTTAAAAAGTGAACGGGCCGCCAAGGGGGAAAGCGGCGGCCCGTTCTGTTGGGGTGGTTGTTTCGGGGAATGGTTTAAAGCGCGGAAAGTGCGGCTTCGTAGTTCGGTTCCTGTGTGATTTCCGGGACCTGTTCGGTGTAGACGACTTTTCCGGTTTCGTCGATGACGACGACGGCACGGGAAAGGAGGCCTTTGAGGGGACCGTCTTCGATGGTTACGCCGTAGCCGCTGCCGAATTCAGGATTGCGGAAAACGGAAACGGGGATCACATCTTCAAGTCCTTCTGCACCGCAGAAGCGGCCGAGTGCGAAGGGAAGGTCCACCGAAACACAGAGTACCACGGTGTTGTCGAGTTTTCCGGCTTCAGCATTGAATTTGGTGGTCGACATCGCGCATACGCCGGTGTCGATGCTGGGGAAGATGTTGAGAACGACTTTTTTACCCGATAGATCGCTGAGGGCGCATTCGGAGAGATCGGTTTTGATTGCGGAGAATGCGGGGGCATCTGTACCGACGGCCGGGAGTTCGCCTGCGGTGCTGACGGGATTTCCTTTTAATGTGATAGAAGCCATTCTTTTTCCTTCGGTTAGTGGTTGATGCCGCACGATAACCGCCGGCCGGGATATATCAAGTACAAAAAAAGTACTAAATTAAGGGTTTTGGGATTTCCCGGTTTTGAGGAGGATTTTCTAGGCAAAAAAATCGAGCAAAAGGGCAATCAGACTGAGGATACAGATGAAGGCATAATTGAAGAGTTCTTTTGAGCGCACGATGGAGCGCAGGATGTAGATGGTGCCATCGCGGGTGGTTTGGTCGAGGCCTTCGGCGGCGCGTATGTTTTCGATGAGCTGGTGCTGAACGACAATGCGGCGCCGTCGTCGGCCGATGATGTAGCGGTAGAGGAAAAAGATAAAGTAGCTGGCCATGGCGAAGCGCCAGACAAAGACGGCGGCGGGGGGATACCAGCGGTTGAGAATCATCAGCATGCGCACGGCGATTCCGGCACTGAGTCCAATCCAGAGGAACAGGTTGATTAGCCATTTCGGCAGGACGGCAAATTCGTTTTTCATAAAATCCCCAAAAGGTTGAATGAAGCGTAGCGTGAAAAATATGAATTGCAACGTTGGGTTACATCGCATGCGTGTTCTGGTTGACCGAGCCTGCAATTGAACATACGTTCGCTGTTGAAAGAGGTTGGTGAAAGACGATCAGGAGAAACAAATGAAAACGACTCTTATTGTGACGGTGCTGGGAACGACTGTGTTGTTGTGCGGCTGCGCGAGCACTTCGAAAGTTCAGGAAATGATTGATGCCAATCAGCAGGATTATACCAACCGGCTCGATGCGCATGAAGCATCCATTGATGTGCTCAAAAAGACTTCCATGGCCAGTTTGGAAAAGGCAAAGGCGAATGCTGCGCTACTGGATGAAATTCAGGCTGAGCTGGTGAAGATGAATCAGCAGATGAAAGTGAACAAGGGGTTTGCCGAAGCCTCGAAAGTAATGAGTGCAGCCAATACGGTTAAGGTGGCGGAACTCGATGAACATCTGACGCAGAATACGCAGGCCGATGAAGAAGCTCGCGAACGGCTGATGGAAATCGACCGGCTCTATGAAGGCGTAATGATTACCCACTATGAAAAAATCGTTGAAAGCGCGTCGGAGGCCATTGAACTGCTGAAAAGTGAAGGATGGACAGGCAGCACCAATGCCCCGGTGGCTATTGATGAGCCGATTGAAATTATTGCGCCGACGGCGGTTCCATCCTCTAATGCCCCCGGGGATGAACCTTTAGATTAAAGCGCTTTTCCGGGGCTGACTTCATCCGCATCAGTAACGGTGCGGATTTTTATTTTCCGGACGCTGGAAAGGGTGCTTTCCGGCTTGATGGAAGAATGGGGCGCTCGTAAGTTATCGCGAACCTGAGGGAATCAAATGGATAAACCACGTACTGCACACATTGAACGCAACACGAAAGAGACGCAGATTGATCTGACGCTGAATATCGACGGTCAGGCTAATTATGAAAACTCTACCGGCGTTCCTTTTTTTGACCATATGCTCGATCTGCTGGCGAAACACGCATTGCTGGATCTCAAGATTCAAGCCTCGGGGGATATCGATGTGGATTACCATCATCTTGTTGAGGATGTCGGTATTGTGCTGGGTGAGGCATTTAATCAGGCTTTGGGCGACCGCAAGGGGATTAACCGCTATGGATTCTGGGTGTTGCCGATGGATGAGGCGCAGGCTGCCGCGGAAGTCTGTCTGGATCTGGGGGGGCGGCCGTTTTTTGTCTATAAAATGGATCATCCGCAGCATTACATCCGTGATTTTGATGTGATCATTATCAAGCATTTCTGGCGCTCATTCTGCGATTCGGCCAAAATGAATCTGCATATTGAACTGAAATTCGGCGAAGATCTGCATCACTGTATTGAAGCCATTTTCAAATCGGTGGCGCGGGCGCTGCGTGTGGCTTGCGATTCCGATCCACGCGCGCTGGACCTGTTGCCGTCGAGCAAGGGACGCATCGGCGCATAGATGATGGAATTTCTGGCCGATTACAGTTTTCTTGATCTGTTCTGGATCGGGTTGAGTCTGTTTCTGACTGGAATGAGCAAAGGCGGTTTTCCGGTGGGGGGAATTGCGTTGCCGATTCTGATTCTCATGTGGCCGGCGCAGGCCAATGCGGCAAGGGCGGCGGTGGGTTTTATGCTGCCGATGCTGTGTCTGATGGATGTGGTGGCTCTTTTTTTCTATCGCAGGCATGTGTTGTGGGGCCGATTGATTTATCTGATGCCGGCAACGCTGTTCGGGGTTGCAATTGCGAGTTATCTTTTTGTGTCTGATTCGGCAATGATTTCGGTGTCGGATCAGGCCCTGAAACTGCTGATCGGTTTGCTGGGTATTGTGTTTGTGATTTATTTTGCGGCGAAAAAATGGATTCTGAATCATATTCATGCATCCCAGCCAAACTGGAGCAAGGGAATGGTTTTCGGCATTGGTGCCGGGGTGACTTCAACGCTGGCGCATGCGGCAGGACCGGTGATGCAGATGTATCTGTTGCCGCAGCAATTGGAAAAGAAAAAATTTGCCGGAACGAGCTGTGCCTTTTTCTGGATGCTTAATCTGATTAAGCTACTCCCGTTCTCCATGATGGGACGCATTCAGCCGGAGGGTTTGAAGCTGGGGGCGGTACTGCTGCCGGTAATCCCGCTCGGCGTGGCATTCGGCTGGTGGCTGACGCATAAGACGGAGCAAAAGCATTACACCGTGTTGATTTATGCTGTGCTGCTGATCACATCGATTACGCTTATTTTTAAAGCGTTTTAAGGTTTTCGGTGGCGTGGAATCCGATCGGCGGTGAAGGTTCGGGATGGAAGTTCCGTGGGCGTTTAAATCCGGAATTTTTTATAGAGCTCCTGGCGAACGGGACAGGTGCAGATAAAAGAGGTGCCGAAAGCGTGCTGATAGGGACAGGTGCAGGGGTTGCGTGCATCCGTGAAGAAAACGGATCCATTTACGGTGTCTGTTATTTTGCAATACGGCTTCCCACCGTCTGTACGGCAGATTTCATGGTGCGGGCATTGGTCCGCTGATTTTTCATGGGCTGTATCAATTTTAAGATCTATCATTTTTTACACTCTTCATTTCTGTGTAAACCCTACGGATATGCTTAAAGCAATGCCACTTTTTTATTCTGGCAGAAAATACTAGATGTAAAGGATTTGTGGAACGGGCGGTTGATTTCGCTGTGTTTTTGAATTTCATTGAAAGCCGGGCCCGATACACTACGTGCTCTTTCAAGAGGAAATATCATGATTGGCATAATTGACTACGGCATGGGTAACCTGGGCAGCGTAACGAATGCGTTCCGTTTTCTCGAACTGGATGCAAAAATCGTGACCCGAAAACAGGAGATGGATGAATGCCGCGCACTGATCCTTCCGGGAGTCGGAGCTTTCGGTGATTGCATGGCGCATCTGGTTGAGCACCATTTTGTGGATGCTGTTGAAAGCTGGGCGGAAGCCGGAAAACCGTTGATGGGCATCTGTCTCGGGCTGCAGGCGCTTTTCCAGCATTCGGAAGAATCGCCGGGCGTCCCGGGTCTTGGAATTTTTGAGGGAGCGGTGAAGAAGTTCGATCTTCCGACGGAACTGAAAGTGCCGCAGATCGGATGGAACCGGATGACGGAGGTGCAGCCTGACTGTCCGATGTTTAAAGGGATTCCGGACGAATCGTTTTTCTATCTGGTGCACTCGTTTTATGTTTGCCCGGAGGATGAATCGGTCGTGGCAGGAAAAACCGGATACGGGATCGATTACACGTCGTGTGTTTGGAAAGACAATGTTTTTGCCACACAGTTCCATCCTGAAAAATCGCAGGCTGTCGGGTTGCAGATGCTTAAAAATTTCTGGCAATGGGCGGAAGTGCAATAGGAAGCGTATTAATCTTTTTCATTTACAGTAGATTTTATACGTGTGCCCTATAAAACAAATGGTATCACTAGCATGTTTATATTTAATTAAGGGGTGCCATGGGATTAAAAAACAAAATCCTGCTGATTGTGTTTATTGCTTCGATCGCAGCCTCTGCGGTGACCGGGGCGGCTCTGGTGTTTGTTCTCAAACTAATGGGTATGCTGGAGGTTGTTGAAAGCCCGGCGATGGTTGCGGCCACACTGGTCTGCCTGTTCAGTATGCTGTTTATGCTGGTGCTGCTCATCATCCTGCTGAGTAAGAATGTCATAATGCCGGCCGTTGAGCGGGAGATGCTTGAGAATGAGCGTGAAATGCTCAACGAACAACTGCTTCACTCGCAGAAAATGGAAGCCGTTGGCCGGCTGGCCGGCTCGATTGCGCATGATTTTAATAATCTGCTTACGATTATTGATGGCTATTCAAGTCTGATTGTCGCCGATCCCAAAGCTGAGGAAACGGCTCAAAATGCCAACGAAGTTATCGAAGCGGCCCGAAAAGCCTCATTTATTACGCGAAAGCTGCTCAGCTTCAGTCAGAAGGAAAAAACCGAACCGGTTACCCTCGATCTTAACAGCACGTTGCAGGATACCGACAAAATGCTTGCGCGGCTGATCGGGGAAAAAATTACGCTGGTTACAAAGCCGCATGATACACCGATTTATGTCAATGCCGATCCCGTGCAAATGGGGCAGGTCCTCATGAATCTGGCTGTTAATGCGCGGGATGCCATGCCGAACGGCGGGCGAATTACCATTAAAGTAAGCAGTAAGAGCATTGCACAAGGGGAATGCCGCAAGCCGGATAAACTGGCCGAAGGCATGTATGCTGAAATTTCCGTGCACGATACCGGCCATGGAATCGGTGAAGAAATTCTGGGCCGCATTTTCGAGGCCTTCTTCACGACGAAAGGCTCCGGAAAAGGAACTGGACTCGGGCTTTCGATCGTGAAGAGCATCATGAAAGAAAATGATGGGTTTATTGATGTCCGCAGTAAACAGGGTTCCGGCACGACCTTCTTCATCTACCTTCCGGTAATCGATCTTTCAGAAGATGCCTATCATGGTGCCAAAGCCTCAGAGAAAAAAAGAGAGCAGAGTGACGGTGCGGTGTTTGAAAGGGGAGAAGAAGAGGCTGTCGCAGAGCTGGCTGCCAGTGGACCGACGATTCTGCTGGTGGAGGATGATCCGATGATACTCAATCTTGTTGCCCAGACGCTGGAAACGCAGGATTATACGATTTTGCAGGCCACGGAAGGCTGGGAAGGCATCAAGGTGGCACGTAATCACAAAGGTAAAATCGATCTGCTGTTCACCGATGTGGTGATGCCCGGTCTCGGCGGAGCTGAACTGGCGATGGCGGCCGCAGAATTGTACCCGGAAATCAAGGTTCTCTTCATGTCGGGCTATTCCCGGTCACAGCTTAATGAAGAAGGAGTTCCCGCCGATGCTGCGATTCTCGAAAAACCCTTCACGCCCGACAAAGTCATCAACATGGTCCGGCAGCTTTTAGGGTAGGGCCAGAGTCTGTGCCGCGCGGGCGGGAATCCAGCAGGTCTGGCCGTCGGCCAGTTCAATATGCCACCAGTTTTCACGTTGTTCCAGACGCTGGAACTCTGTGCCTGAATGAAGGGGATCCAGAAAAGCCGGTGCATACATGGGGCCGTCGCCCTTGCGCGCAACGACTTCTGCGGCAGTGATCACGCCGGGCTGGGTTTGCAGGTTCATGATACCTTCGGTAATCAGAGAAATCAGCAATACGGCAGAAACCAGTGCACAGGTTACGGTTGTGATCCGGGCTTCTTTCCGTGGAGTGCGCTTCATCCAGAACCACGTTCCCCAGAAACCGATCCAGAGGATGGAAAACAGCCCCCAGCGGAAACGAGGCGAGGTGTTTAAATGCCAGCCCAGCAGTCGGGCCGCCACAGGAGAGGGTTCTTTTTCCGGAATCAGATCCGGTCGGAGCTCCAGTGCCGCGGACAGATTGTGCTGCAGGTCGGCATCGTTCGGCATATAGCGCTCGGCGCGCCGGTAATTCAGAATCGTGCGGCCCATATTCCCGGCCATAAACCAGGCATTCCCCGCTGTATAAAAAAGATGCCCGTTGCGGATGCCTTCTTCTTGAATGAGCATTTCATAGCGTTCGGCCGCCTCTGCATAGCCGGCGGCATTGGTTGCTGTTCTGAAAGAGGCATGAGCATCCTCCAGCGCCTGTAAACGGTAGTCTTTTCCAAAGGCTGGAAAAATCCATGCGGCAAGTATGATCAGGAGAAGATGTTTTTTCATTTCAGTTTCCTCTCAACAGTACGGACGATTCGGGTGGCCTCACGCACAATTTTGGCAGCGTTGCCTGTTTCGTTATAATCCCGGGTAAAGCGGTAGGCTTCGCAGAGTGCAAAGAGATGCTTCAGTTCCTCCAAGGTCTTGTCATCGGCACCGACGTCCAGCAGGCGGGCTTCGGCATCCCGGTAGGAAAGTGCACCGGGGACGAGATGTAGGCGGTCGCCAAAATAAGCACGCAGACACCGGTCGAGATCGCCATAGATTTCCGCCTTCATGGAATGTGTTTTAATGTGCGCCACGTTCCGGCGGAATACGTTGAATGCCCGGGCAGCTTTTGCTGTGCGATGAATGTGATGTTTTTTCTCGCCGAAGAGTGAGGCCAGCGAAACTCCTCCAAACACGGCAGGCGGTAACAGCAGGATCAGCAGTACAAGGGCGGGGTGCGCCCATCCGAACAGGGGCAGCTGTCGCGATTTCAGCATGTCCGGATCTTCATAGTTCTGGCGAATTCCTTCTTCCACAGAGCGCAAACGGTTTTGATAGAACGAGCCTCCGAATACGCCGATTTCTTCTGCGGCGGACACCTGCAACGGAATGGGAGCGGATTCCCGGATGATATACTTTTGCTGCGTTGGACTGAAGTAGGCCAGTTGTATTGGGGGTATTTCGGTATTGCTGAGGGAAAGCGGCCGGATTGTCTGTGTGTAGACTTTGGATTTACCTTTGCGTTCCGGCAGCGAACGGTCGGCGGGAATTTCAAACCGGTTGACCAGATTGGGTTGGTAGCGCAATGGTTCAAAGAAAATATTTTCCAGATAATTGGAAGCCGTTACGGTGATCGTCAGGGTAATCGGTTCTCCGACACGGACTGAGGTAGGTTCGGCTGCAACCTCAATATCAAATTCGCCGACCATGCCATTGAACAGATCGGGGCGACCCGCTTGCGGAAGCGGTTTAACGTCGATTTCAATCGGTTTGGATTCAGTATATATCCGCGTCCATTGATCTCCGGTTGCATTGCGATCGAAGAAGGTGTTGTCGAAATAGGCGGGATATTGAAACGCCGTGCGGCGGGCTCTTTTAGCGGAGGTTTTATCTTCGGCCTCCGCCGCGCATAGCAGAGTGGCGGGCGCAACGGCAATACGGCCGCTTTTTTTCGGGATCAGGATTTTGCTGAATTCCAGGCTTTGGTGCTGTGTGCCGTCGACCTGATAACTCCGCCGCGTGGCCAATACGCGTGTGCCGTGCACCGGCAGACCGGTCGTGTTGGCCTGGTTTTCTTTGCCCGGATCATAGATTTCGAGGATCTGGAACCGGGGATCGTTGAGAATCGGGAAGTGAAAATCGACGGCCTTGATGGCGCCGAACGGGTAAGTGCTGTCCCATTGCGTTGTCAGCAGGAGCGGTTCACCCACATAAACGGAAGCCGCAGAAACATTTTGTTCGAGTTTCATCCGGTCCGACGCTGCGGGTTTGCTGGCCTTGATCTGGATCGGTTTGGAATAGACGCTGCCGAAGTGCAATGAAGGCACAATAAGTTCGCCCTCCTGTTTCGGACGCAGGGCATAGCGATACAACCAGGTATTCTCCCCGCTGGTATCCTGTCCATTCACCAGCATCGTGGTATGGAATTCCGGAGATTGGAACGCCGGAGCGTCGGGTTTTTTTTCGGCCTTTACCAGCACATCAAGATTGAATACCTGCCCGAGGAACACATTGGTTTCCGATGCGGTGGCCTGTGCATAAAAATTGGTAGAGGCCGAAGCCGACCCCGCAACGATTAAACCTGTCAATAGGATAAGCTTTTTCATGTTACCAGTCTTTCTCAACCGCTTTGTATTCGCCGGCCTTCTTTTCTTTCCGCCGTTCCTGATTCCGGATCTCCTCAGCCAGAATATCCATCTCTGTCTGGTTCGGGGGCGGAACGCCGCGGATTTCTTCATATTCGGAAAAATCGCCGAACGGATCGGCCTCCTCATACATATCCGCATCCTGATCCGACTCCTCATACTCCATATCATAATCTTCGTAGTCCTCCGACTCTTCGTCGGATTCACCTTCCTGCTGATTGGGGTCTTCGGGGGCCGATCCGAGTGCCGCCGTCAGTTCCGCCAGTGCCGTCGGCTGATCCGGAACGGCCATGGCTTCGGCAGCTTTGACCGTATGTTCCCAGGTTTCTTTCAGCGGGCCGGGGACTGTCGTGCCGTCGGGCATCGGAATATCGGCTTGAAGCCCGGAGGTCTCTATTAGTTTAGCGAGTTCCCGCGTTTCGTTTTCCAGCTGTTTCTGTGCTTCGCCGATATCCTGTATGCTCAGCAACTGTGCCTGTCGTTCGATAAACTCCTGCAGTTTTTCGCGGATGTAGGTAATGAGCTCATTTTGTTTCTGCTCATCCTCTTCCTTTTGCTGAATTTCCTCTTCGATACCGGCGACGATGCGCTGACTCATTTCGAGATTGTATGCCGCATCGGAAAAGGTCGGGTCGTAGTCGAGCGCCATGCGGTAGAACCAGGCGGCCTGCCGGCAGTAGTCCGCCGCCGCATGCGCATCGGTTTCCCGCAGCGCCTCGCCGTTTTTGATCATACAATTACCCATATTGTACCAGCTGCGTCCGCGGGTATGTTCGGATTCCGTCATGGAGGCCGCGAATTCATATGAAGCCATCGCCTCTTCATAGCTTCCGGCGCGATACTGTGCATTGCCCAGGTTGAAATAGAGTTCCCCCGATTCGGGCGCCTCGGCGATGGCCTCATGATACAGATTGATGGCGTCATCGAAGCGCCCTTCCGCCAGTGCCCGGTTTCCTGCTTTGAAGGTTTTTGGTGCGGCCTGTACGAGAGTTGCGGCAAGCAGAGGCAGTATTATTTTACAACCCTTGGAAATCATGACGTTTTCCTCCAGCGATTGGAAATCAAGAGAAGAATAACGGCGCCGGAGAGAAAGAGATGGAACTTTTCTTCATAACGTTCCATGACCTGTTTATCGGTTGCGGTGCGTTGGGCGTCGACCATGATCTGACGATAGATCTGACTGAGATTGAACGGGCCGCTGCCGACATCAAAATAGATGCCGTCCTGAATTGCGCCAGCCATGCGGCGCAGTGTTTCCGAGTTCAGTTTCGTCCAGATTTCCTGATTTCCGTTTTTGAGGTAAGACCGGACTCCCGTTTCTTCATCAAGAACCGCAATGCGGCTGCCGCGCGAACGGTCGCCCAGTCCGATACCGATGAAGCGCACACCGGCCTCTTCAAGTTTCCGGACCGCCTCCACTTCATCGGGGCCATCAATCTGGTCTTCGCCATCCGTAATCATGATGAGGTCAACCATGCCGGATTTTTCGTCCATCACGAGTTTCTCCAGCGTGCGCTCCAGCGCGTGTGCAATCATGGTTCCGCCGGCTGCCACACTGTCGGGCGAAGCCTGCCGGAGGGCCATGCGGAAGTAGTCGTAGTCCACGGTCAGCGGACAGCGGATTTCGGCCGAACCGGCAAAAAGAACGAGTCCGACACGGTCGCCGGAAAGTCCTTCGATACAATCATGAATGGCCGTTTTCGCATTTTCGAGCCGGGTCGGATGCATATCTTCTGCGAGCATGGAGCGGGACACATCCAGCAGGAAGATGACGTCGCGACCACTTTCCTGGAGTTTGGTCTCTTCCAGATTCCATGCCGGGCGGGCAAGGGCGATGATGATCAGTCCGGTTGCAGCTGTGGCACTGAATGCTTCGCGTTTCCGGCTGATAAAGTGTCCGCCGGCACCGAATGCCGCAATGGCTTTTCGGCGTTTGGCCGAAGAATAGATGAACAGTCCGGCAACCACCGGAACAAGCCACAGCCAAAGCAGAGCGGAAGGCGTATAAAAATAGATCACGGAATCCTCCTGAGCCATGTGGTGGACAGCACAGAGTGACTGGCCAGAAGAATCAACGCGAGTATTGCGAAGGGCTGGAAAACATCTTTATAGGTGTGATAGCGGTCGGACTCGATCTCGGATTTCTCCATGGTGTTGATTTCATTGTAGACATCGCGAAGGGAAGCCTCGTCGGTGGCACGGCGATAGATCCCTCCGGTCTCTTCGGCCATTTTCTGAAGAATGCGTTCCTGCACCAGGGGTTCTTCTTCGATTTCGACGGGGCCTTCGGGAGTCTGAATGGTTTTCATTTCCGGCGGATCGGTGATGGCGATGGTATGGAGTCGGATGCCCCAGTGCTGGGCCAGTGCGGCTCCTTCCATCGGAAGATGGCGTCCACAGTTGTTGTTTCCGTCCGTCAGCAGGATAATGACTTTCGATTTAATTTCGTAACCGGCAGCTTCGTCTTCCTGGCTGTAGCGTTCTTCCGCCGTTTTCAGGCGGGCGGCAGCCAGTGTGACGGCGTCGCCGAAGGCGGTGCCGTCTTCATTCGGACGGGATTCGATTTCCAGCTGCCGGATAAAAAATTCGAGCGAATCATGGCTGAGGGTCAACGGACAGACGGTATCGGCATAGCGTGCAAAAGTAATCAGCCCGAGGAGGTCGTCCGGCCGTTCGGCGGCAAATTGTTCGACCACCATTTTGGTCACATCCATACGGCTCATGGTGGTATCCTGAAACGGCATGGAAATATCCATGGAACTGGAAATGTCGACTACGAGCTCAATGGCGACGCCTTCTTTTGGAATGCCCTGTGTCATATCCTTGATCTGGGGCCGGGCCGCAGCGAATACGAGTAATGCCAGAGCGAAGACCTGCAACCAGAAGAGCAACGGCATAAACCGCTGCCGTGTGGTGGCCGGGACTTTTTTAAACGAAGCCAATGTTGAAAAAATGAGCGCCGGACTTCCCTTTTTCCGGAAGTGATCGAAGATCATTTTCAGGATAGGCAACAGCAGAAGCAGCATCCATGGAAGTGCAAGTTTCATTCCGGAACCTCCATGGTTTTTTCCACGTAGGCGCGGACAAACTGTTCTGCTTCTTCGGCGAAACCTTCCGGAACTTTGTTGGAGAAACGGATGTCGTCGCAACGTTCCAGAAATGAAATGATTGCGGTGTCCTCAAGAACCACAGCAAGTTCTACGGCGGTTTTTCCAATCATGGGAAGTCCAAAGCGTGCTTCGTGGTAGGTGCGGAAAATGCGGTTGAGTTCATGAATACGTTCGACGGTGTTTTCCGGCAGGTTTTCCAAGGCCTGGAACGCCGCCTCGTGGGGAAGGGTTACAGCAACTGTTTTCGGTTTGCGCAGGAGATAAATGATGAACGGAATCAGGCTGAGGATGAAAAGGGAGCCGACCACGGTGTAGATGGAGCGCCGCTTTTTTTCCTGGGAGGGCAGCAGTTCGATGGGGGCGGCGATGTCTCGAATTTCCAACGAATCCGTTCCTTCGGGAATCAGGGAGGTGATTTCGATGGGGATTGGCTCGGTGGTGATGGAGTCGGTCCCGGCTGACAGTTCCAGAGGCTGAAGGACGGTTTTTCCCGGAAGGGAGGGGAGAAGCTGCCAGACTCGGCGATACATTTGTTTGCCGTTGGGCAGGGTTTGAACGGGTTCGGTGTATCCTTCACCCAGTGAGAACGGATCAATCTTGTTTCCAATGTTCGGAAAGGTCGGTTCCGTACCGGCGGGGGTATGAATTTCAAGCATCAGGATAATTTTTCCAGAGCTTGGAAGATTGGTTTCGCTGAGCGAAACGATGGCGGTCATGGCATGGTCACGGTACTGCTTTGAATAAACAGGTTCCAAATGGGATTGAGGTTTGGTCTGTTGTTCTGAACAACCGAAAATAAGCAGGGCAATAACGGGTAAAAGTTTTTTCACAGGGTCTGCCTTTCTCCTCGGGTTCGGAAAAAGCGGGCTAGATCGCGTACGTGGTCGCGGTCGGTGTGGACATCGATCTGGTCGATATTGAGCCGGGTGAACTGCTCTCTGATTTCGAGTTGCCGCGCTTTGGCTGCAGTATTGAATCTTTTACGTGCAGCTGCACTGGCGGTATCAACGAGAATCTGCTCGCCGGTTTCGGCATCCTGCAGTTCCACGAGCCCGGCGTTGGGAAGTTCACGTTCTCGCGGATCGGTGATGGTTACGGCAATGAGGTCGTAGTGATAGGCCGCGAGTTTCAGCTGTTTGTCATAATTGGTGTCCTGGAAATCGGAGATGAGAAAAGTGACGCATTGGCGCTTGATCATTTTTCCGAGATAGTCGAGCGCGCCGGCAATACTGGTGCCGGTGCCTTTGGGATTAAAACTGAGGATTTCGCGAATGATGCGCAGTACGTGGTGTTGACCTTTATCGGGGGCGATAAAGCATTCGACTTCATCGGTGAAAATGAGCAGTCCGACCCGGTCGTTGTTTTTGATGGCCGAAAAAGCAAGCATGCCGCAAATTTCTGCGGCGATTTCATTTTTGGTTTGTTTCATCGATCCGAATGCGCCGGAGGCCGACATATCGACCAGAAAGAAGAGCGCTTGTTCGCGCTCTTCGATAAAGCGTTTCACAAAGGGTTTGCCCGTGCGCGCCGTGACGTTCCAGTCGATAGTGCGTACTTCGTCTCCGGGCATGTATTCGCGGACTTCATCGAATTCCATACCGCGTCCTTTGAAGACGCTTTTATATTCTCCGCCCAGTAGTTCGGTGACGACCTTGCGACTTTTAATGTCGATTTGGCGGACGCGTTTCAGCAGTTCAGTTTGACGTTGATCGCTCATGGATGTGAGACGTGACGACTGAGGCGTGAAAGAAAAACACGACTCATGCAGCACGGGTCTGTATTACGGCACTTCGACGGTATCGAGGATTTGTTTGAGGATGTCCTCGGAGGACTTTTCTTCGGCGGCGGCTTCGTAGGTGAGCAGTACGCGGTGGCGGAGCACATCCATGGCGACATCTTTTACGTCCTGCGGAACGACATAGCCGCGGCCGTTGAGCATGGCTTTACCGCGAGCGGCGACGGAGAGAAAAATGGTGGCGCGCGGTGAGGCGCCGTAGCGGATCATATCGGCGCAATCGAGACCGAATTTTTCGGGGTCGCGGGTGGCCTGAACCAGATCGAGAATGTAGTGTTCGAGTTTTTCATCCATAAAGACGTCATCAACCAATTTCCGGAGCCGGTTGATATCTTCGATTTGCATGACCGCCTGGATATCAATTTTTACGTCGGTTTTGCCCATGCGTTTCAGGATGCGGTGTTCTTCATCTTTCGTGGGGTAAACCACGTCGAGTTTGAACATGAAGCGGTCAACCTGAGCTTCGGGGAGGTGATAGGTGCCTTCCTGTTCAACAGGATTCTGAGTGGCGAGCACGAGGAACGGTTCGTCGAGTTTATATGTTTCATCGCCGATGGAGACCTGATGTTCCTGCATGGCTTCAAGCAGGGCACTCTGAACTTTGGCGGGGGAACGGTTGATTTCGTCGGCGAGAATGATGTTGGCGAAGATCGGACCTTTGTGGGGTGTGAACTCGCTGGTTTTCGGATTATACATCATGGTTCCGAGCAGGTCGCCGGGTAAAAGGTCGGGCGTGAACTGAATGCGGTTAAAGCCGGCATGCAGCGTCTGCGAAAGGGTGGTGACGGCGAGGGTTTTCGCGAGTCCGGGAATGCCTTCGATCAGCACATGGCCGTTGCAGAGCAGGGCGAGGAGGAGCGCTTCGATGAGATCCTCCTGACCGATGATCACTTTGCCCACTTCATCGCGGACCTTCTGGAGCACTTCACTTTCAGCCTGATAGCGCTCGTTCATCTTAACTATATCGTCATGCATATCTTTGCCTTTCAAAAAAGAAACGGGGGAATATAGCCCCGTTTATCAGCTGGAACACTAATAAAACGCCCTGAAAAACGGAGCTTGGACAATCCCTTTGGTTAGAGGCATGTGTTATGAAATTATGAGTGAAATGCTAAGATAACGGGGCGGAATCGGAGTCTTAAGATTTATTAAGGAACATTATGCAGCAGGGTTCGGCACAATCAGAACATTGCATTTTGCGTGGCGGATGACGGCTTCGGAGACGCTGCCCAGCAGTGCTTTGTGCAGCAGTCCATGACCGTGTGAACCCAGGATAATCATGCTGCATTCCTGTTCCTGTGCTTTTTCCAGAATCATTTCGGCCGCATCGCCTTTTACGAGGAGGGCTTGAGCATCGGCGCCGTTTTTCCGGAGATTGGAAGAAATATTAAGTAATTCGTTGTGTTCGCGCTTGAGTTCTTCTGCGCTGATATCGCGCGCCAGCTGGACATCGCCGGGCAGGGAAACGACTTCGGGGGCGTAGTCGGAGAACTGGGAGGTTTGATAAACCAGGGCTGTGGCATCGTCGCCAACCACATGAAGAACCCATAGTTTGGCTTTCAGTTTTTTAGAAAGGTCCGCGGCTTCTGTGAGCACGGAACCGGTGTTGCGGGAAAAATCGACGGCAACGAGCAGATTCATCTGAGATCCTCCTGTTCTGACCTATCCATTTTAGTCTGGAACTGTTGTTTGGCAATGATGTTTCCGGAATTAGACGTTTTTTCCGTATTGAGGTTCAATGCCAAGTTTATCCATACGGTAGCGCAGAATGCGGCGGGTGGTGCCGAGGTGTCTGGCGGCCTGGGTATGGACACCGTTGCATTTTTCCAGTGCCTCATGTATCAGGCTGCGCTCAAAATCGCCGACGGCCTTTTCAAGGTTGATCGGAGTCTCCGGGGGCCGGACGCTGGCGCAGCGGTTCATACTTCGTCTTCCAGTGCCGGGAAAAGGATGGTGATGGTTGTTCCGCCGGAGCTGGTATCGATGTCGATTTGACCGTTGTGATCGATCACGGCTCGTTTTGCAATCGGCAGGCCCAGCCCGAGGCCGCGGGCTTTGATGGTGGAGAATGGCGAGAATACTTTGTCGCGAATGGATTCGTCGATTCCGGAGCCGTTGTCAGTGATGATCAGGTAGATGCTGCCGGTCTGCTTATCCGGAGAGCGACCCTTCACGGTTACATTAACGCGCGAGCCCGGTTTGTTGGCCAGATTTTCGGCGGCGTTTTTCAGGAGATGATATACGCCTTCTTCGAGGGATGTCGGAGCGCCGTAGACCATCAGCGAAGAGTCATCGGCCGAAAGATGAATCTTAAGGTTGTCGTGGTCGAGTTCGTTCTGGATGCGGGTGACGGCGTGTTCAATCGGTTTGCGGATATCCACAGGCTGGAAGGCCGGTTTGGGCGGGTTGGCAAATTCGTTGATTTTATCAACAATCTGGTTGAGCCGGTCAACTTCATGATTGACCTCTTTGCTGAATTCAGCGCGGAAATCGGGATCTTCGTAACGTTCCGGAAGCATTTGTGAAAAAGTTTTAATGGCCACGAGCGGGTTGCGTATTTCGTGGCTCATGCTGGAGGCGAGTTCGTTCCAGAAAGAGGCGCGTTCAAGCTGCTCTTCTTTTTCCTGCAGCAGTTTTGCGCCGGTAATATCGCGGAGCATCATCATGGCTCCGACGCAACCTGCGTTGTCTGTGAGGCACCGGGTCTCGGCAGATACGGTAAGTTTGGTTCGGTTGTCGGTCCATTCAGTAACGTCGTGCGCGGTCTGGTTTCCGATGGTTCTTCGGAACAAGTCTGCAATACGGGAACCGAGTGTTTCAACCCGCCGGCCGATGATGTCTGTTTCTTCCGGTTTGAGTATTTCTCGTGCGCTGGAGTTGAACCAGCGTATGGTGGCTTTTTCATCGCACGCCACAATGCCGAAGGGGATTGAGTGCAGGACCGTTTCCGCGAGAGCTTTCTGGAGGGCGGTTTCTTCGTATTGGAACGCTTTTTCAAGGGTGGTGGATATATGGTCAGCAAGTCCGGTGAGATCTTCGAGGTCGGCGACCTCGAAAGGAATGCCGGTGGAGCGCTGACCAACGAAGATCCAGCCCTTAATTCGGCCGGCGGCATAAATGGGAATGATGATCTCACCACCGAGGGAGTCGAGCATCTGCTTGAGCATGGCCCGTTCCTGGGGATCGGCAATGTTCTCAAGGGTTTTTCGCGATACCAGATGGGTATTCATTTCCAGCCATCGAATGAACGCATCGTGCGGATGGATGCTCAGTTGTTCTGTGGCGGCTAGGCAGCGGGTGCCTGCCTGGAATATATAGTCGGCCTGCGGGTCGGGCTGAATGAAGATACCGGCCCGCGACACCCGTGCGGTGGCCACAAGGCCTTCCACAACACTTTCGAACAGGGCATCAACGTTGTCGAAGTTGCGCTGGGCTTTGGAGAAATTCTGAAGTGGTGCTGAAAAAAAACTGCGCGGTTGTGGCCGCTGCTCGCTTTTACGGGCATTCAGCTTGGTGAGCTCTTCTTCCAGAATGCGGGTTTTCTGACGGAGCATCTGGCATTCAATGGCCTGTTTCAGCAGGGCTTGTAGTGCACGGCGTTCCGGCTCGAAAGAGGTTCTGGCGAAGGGCTCGAGCAATTCGGCTGCGAGCATAGGGTCGGAGCGGTCGGTTCCGATAACGATAATGATGGTGGTTGGCCGCTCGCGGCGCAGCATGGAGAGGACATCGAGACAGTTGGGTGCCCGTAGATCCGCCAGCAGTACGGTATCGCCGAACTGTTGAAACCATTGTTCGAGTTCAGTTTGTTCTTCCAGCTGCTGGATCGCCGTGATGGAGGAGGCCACGCGGATGAAGCGCGAGGTCAGTTCTTCGTCGCGGGAATAAAGAAGGCTGGAGGGGAGTGTTCTCATCCGGCAACTTTCTCCTCAAGCAACGGCATGTAGAGATAAAATGTTGTGCCTCTTCCCGGTTCGCTGTCGACTTCAATGACGCCGTGATGCTCGCTGATGATTCCGTGCGCAACGGAGAGCCCCATTCCGGTACCCTCACTTTTGCTGGTAAAGAACGGATCGAAGATTTTCTGGAGATTCTCGCGGGCAATGCCTTTGCCGTTATCAGTGATTTGAATTCGGATACATTTCCGGGTAACGGCGCGGTCCGGTGTATCTCCGTTGGCAAAGCGATAGGCGCAGTTGAGGGTGCCGACGGTCAGGGTTCCATTTTCACCGATGGCATCGATGGCATTCAAAGCAAGGTTGATGAAGGCCTGTGAAAGCAGCTTGGCATCCCCAAAAATATCCGATTTATCCGCTTTGCAGTTGTTTTTCAGTTTGATGTTGTTCTGGGACAGTTGCTCATGAATCAGCTTGAGAGTCTGATCAACGGTCTCCTGCACATCCATGGGGACAAGGTGAGGCTTTGCGGGTTTTGAAAAACTGAGCAGTTCGTTAACGATACCATCAATACGCTCCACCTCATGGGCAACCAGCGAGGAGAAATCCTTGCGGAAATCTTCGTCGTTATAGCGGCGGGGCAACAGCTGGGTGAAGGTTTTAATGGTTACGAGCGGATTTTTTATTTCATGTGCCATACCGGCGGCCAGCGTGCCTACACTGGACAGCTGGTCGGACCGGCGCACCTGTTCTTCCAGTGCCTTGAGTTCTGTGATGTCGGTGAAGACCAGCAGTGCTCCCATAGGTTTGCCGTCATGCCCAAAAAGAAAGGCGGAGCTTATACGGATATATTTTGGGAAATCCTCGCTGTCTTCGTCAGGATAAAGCGTTGCGTCAATGTTGCGGACACCGTTTTCATTCTCGAGCGTGACTTCGAGAGCCAGATGAATTTCCCGTGGCAATACGGCAATATTTTCGCCGATGGCATTTTTTTCACCGATGCCGGTGATTTTCTGTGCTTCGTTGTTAAAGAGTGTGATTTTGCGGTTCGGGCTCGCTACCACAACGCCGCTGGCCAGCTGATCCAGCATGATCTCATTCTGGATCTTGCTATCCTGCATGGCGGTATAAAGCCGCGCATTTTCAAGAGCAACAGCAAACTGATTGCAGAGGATTTGAAGGGTATCCTGTTCTATTTTGTCATAGATCTGATTTTTGTTTTTTGGAGCGAGTAAAATCAGGCCAATGATCTGGGATTTTGAATATATTCCTGCGGCGACAGAGACCTCATAACAATTTAATGATTTTATTGCTGAGCATATTTCTGAAGTTTGCCGGATACGGGTTAAATGGTCAGAACTGATCGGTTCGTGGATCTTTTTCAGTAATGATGTTATGGGGTTGTCTGCGGGGAGCTGAAATTTTAATTCTGGCGATATATCAGTTTCCACATATTGATTATTTTGTTTGATGAGAATATGCAGTTTATCTGTTTTGTATGCCTCAGAAAGTAAAGCGTAAAAGTGTTGTAGTAAAGCGGCACTCGTAGTAACCGATTGGAATATTTCTCCAGCTTCTTTCAGGACACTTTGAACATTGAAAATATTAAAGGGTGTAAATATTTTTTCCGTAGCCCTGAGGAAGCGCTGTCGCGCGGGCAGCATGCAGAAAGCAACTGTTAGAGTTGAAATAAAATGACTGGGTCCAGCCAGACCGATCCCTAATAGTTCAAATAGCGTGCTCGCCACGTAAAATGTCAAATAATACACTATCCCCAAGAAAACAACGACCAGCGCATATGCAGATATACGCTGAAGAAGAGCTGATACAGTAAGAATACGGTGTACTGAGATGCCATATGCCACAATCCCGGAAACAGTGAGAACACTTCCTGCGTTGGCAACAGGTACCGAATTAGCAGATTGGGTAATGAGTCCGACGATAGTTCCTAAAAAAATTCCCACTACTAGTCCGGAAAGACAGGCGAAGATTAAGAAGTCCAGCTCGAGACGTTTTGATCCTTGAAGGGTTTTTCTGTCTTTTATTACATTAATACTTAAAGCAAAAATTGATCCCAGCATGTATATTAAGAAGAAGATAAAGGCTGGCCCGTAGTTGGGCTTGGCAATATTAATACTATTCTCAGGGTTGGGAAATTCAACCGATTCTGTAAAGGCAGGGAGGAAGCATAGTGCGACTGCGATAAAGTTTAGAAGGAGTTGATATTTGCATCGGTTGCTGATTTGTCTTCTAGATGCATTTGGAAATTTAATGGCCAATCTTAGTAACTGAAATGATGTTGGTAAGCATGATGAGATAGCTGAGGCTAGGTTTATATGAAAAATAGCTTGCGATTCTTCTGAAGAGTTTAATATTAGAATGTTGGCACACAGCCAAAGGACCATAAGAAATGCGGAAAGCAAGAAGGCCTGATTCACTCGACGATGTCTATTGGTGAAATAAACAATAACCCCTAGACAGAGATTGGCTGATAGTGCCAAAAATAAAATAAAGGTAAGTATAATCATGCTATACTTTCCCTAATATCAGGGAACTGTTTACCCCCCCGGTTCCATGGCTATTGATCAGCGAAAAATCGGCAACCGTTAATCGTTCTGATCTTGCTACAAAGTCAAGGTCGCACATTGGATCAGGAGTTTCCAAATTGGTTGTCGGCGGAATAGTGCTGTTCTTTAAGCTTAAGGCGGTCATGATCGACTGTATTGCCCCTCCTGCCGCTAAAGGATTCCCTGTTGATCCTTTTATTGAGGTTGTCGGAATGTGTTGAGCTTGAATGCCAAATACGTTTTTGATGGCCTGCACTTCGGAAATGTCTAAAAAGGGATCGCTGGACCCGTGGGCATTTATGCTGTTTATATCCGAAGGTAGTATAGAGGAGTTTTCTATTGCCATTTTCATGCTTCGTTCAAGTCCGACTGCCGGTAATGAGTTGATATTGCTTGAGGCCCCATATCCTAAGATTTCTGCATATGGCGATTTCCCCCGGTTTAGAGCATGATCATATGATTCGAGCACAAGCACTCCCGAACCTTCCGCGATCACACCGCCTGATCGCATAGAGTCGAATGGTCTGCTCATTTTTTCAGGGGGTAGGTTCGTGTTGTCGGCGAGCATGCCGGCAAACCCAAGTCCTGTAACGACCGACGGTATAATAACTGCATCCGTTCCTCCAACAATAGCAGTGTCACAAATCCCTTCGCGGATTAAGCGCGCACCTTCGGCAACTGCATCTAATCCACCGGTGCAGCTGTTGGATATGACTGAAATTTTTGTCTCTATGCCCAGCATAGAACTGATAAAACTTGGAGCGATAACATGAACGCATGCTGAAACAGTAGGCAGGCCTTTCGTAATGCCTTTGTCGACTAAACGACGAGTATGTTGTTCGACTAAATCAAGCCCGCCTAAACTGATCCCTAAAACGATGGGAAGAGAATCAATCTCCTTCAGGTTCTCAGAGTCTAATTTAGCATCTTTTAGGGCCATTACTGTTGCTGCAGCTGCCAATTGAGTATTTCGGCTTTGTCGTTTGGGTTTTAATGATCGATCGATAAAGTCTTCAGGTTTGAATCCGGTAACTTCTCCTGCAATTTTCCAAGGAATGTCTGAGGCATCAAACTGGGTGATGGGCCCGATGCCGGATTCGCCGGCGAGGAGAGAGTTCCAGAAGGCGTCTTTGCCAATGCCATTGGCGGCGAGCACTCCAACGCCGGTTACTACCACTCTGTTTTTGCCGATCACGCGTTTCTGTCCCCTTATCTAGATTTAAGCGTATCCTTATGTAGCGGAATCGGGTGTCGGCCGCAATCATAGATGATAAGTCTGTATATATATTGGTGTACAATTTTGTACATCAAATATCAATATGTAGTATATATCAAGTGTTTTTATACAACCTGTAGGTAAAAAATATAGGTGACCAATGGCATATCAAATGCTACAAACAGCCCGGTTTTTTAATGGCCATTTATAGAGGGGTACATATGAACAAGAATCACAAGCTATTTGTGTCTGGGATCTGCGCTGGGCTTTTTGTGTTGTCTCGCGCTGTTATGGCGGACGGCTACCGCAATCCGCCGCCGACCGCCGAGGGGATTGCAAAATCGGGCGTGAATTCGGTGTGGGTGGATGATGCCTCGGCGATTTCCTATAACCCGGCCAATCTGGCCTTTCAGACCAATCAGTCTTTTGTGCTTTCGACAACCTTTGCCCGCACGGAAAACACATATCAGAACCCGTTGGCACCTAATGCTTTTGAGTCGGATGGGGAGTGGAATTATCTGCCAAATATATACTACGCTCTACCTTTGGGGGATCGGTGCTCGGTGGGCTTAGGGATTAATACTCCCTATGGGCAGGGGCTCTCTTGGGATAAAGATGACTTCGCACCATTTGTCACTGCGCCGGGTGTTTTTGTGCCCTACGAAGCTCAGATGATGATGATCAATTTCAATCCAACGGTTGCGGCAAAACTAACTGACACTCTGGCGCTTGGAGCCGGTCTGAATGTAGCTTATTCCCAACTTACCCTTAAAGCTTTGCAGGGGACTCCGGGGCCGACTGTTGAGGTTGAAGGTGAGGGTGACGGCTGGGGAGTTGGGGCAAACCTTGGTTTGACCTGGAATCCTGTGGAAGGGCAGCGTTTGACGCTGACCTACCGAAACCAAATGCAGATCGACTATGAGGGTGATTTTAAAGTAGACGGTGCGGGAGCCGGAACCTTTGAAACTGAAATCAAGCTACCCAACATCATTGGTGTTGGGTATGGATTTGCCTTGAACGACAAAGTGCAGATTGAAGCATTGGTGGAGTGGCTGCAGTGGTCTTTGAATGATTCGCAGAAGCTTGTGGCGGGAGCTCCGGCCCCTGATCTTGAAAACAACTGGGATGACACGTTCACCTTCGGTATTGGCGGCAGCTGGCAGGCGCTGGATTCGTTGGTTGTTCGTGCGGGCTATGCCTTCATTCCGAGCCCGATTCCAGATGAAACCATTACGCCGCTATTGCCGGATGCGGATCGTCATGCCGTCAGTTTCGGCTTGGGGTATACCCGCGGCGCTCACACGATTGATCTGGCTTATACGGTTAGTATTTATGAAGATCGCAGTGCTCCGGTTTCCAATCTGAGCGGAGCGGGCATTTATGATATTGATTCCAACCTGATTGGTCTGACATACTCTATTGCGTTTTAGGGAATTCTCATGATCGCTGATTGCAAGGACAAAAAAGGTAAGGTACTGGTCATTGATGATGAACGCGGACCGCGTGAAAGTCTGCGTATGGTGCTGAAGTATGATTACGATATGGTGCTCGCGGAGCGGGTCGATGCCGGAATTAATGCTCTGCGAGAACATAATCCGGATCTGGTCATCATGGATATCCGCATGCCTGAAAAAAGCGGTATTGAAGGGTTGCAAGAGATCCGCGAGATCAATCCGAATGTCTCGATTGTGATGCTCACGGGTTATGGAGATCTAGAGACGGCGCAGCAGGCTATCCGTTACGGAGCAAATGATTATCTCCAAAAGCCGTTTGATACCGATGAGATTCAGGCGGTAGTTAAAAAATATGTGGACCGAACCAAGCTGAATTCCCGCAAAAAACAGGCGCAGGAAGAGCTGAATAAAATGACGCAGTCACTCAGCCGCGAAGTGGGAAAGACGAACAAGCTGACTTCGCTCGGAGCGGCCTCTTCCGAGCTGGTTCGTGACTTGCGCAATCCGCTGACGATCATTCGCGGTTATCTGGATCTGCTGAATTATGAACTGAAGGAAAAGCGCGATTCCACTTCGGATGAAATGAGTGAGTATCTTGATCAGATCGAACGGAATGTGGAACGCTGTGCAGAACTGGTGGAATCCTGGCGCGCACTGGGCCGATTCGATTTTTCCCAGATGCAACGGGTGAATTTGCCGAAGCTGATGAACGATTGTTTTCGGGATGCGGCTGCACACTCTGAAATCTCTTTTTCGGTTCAGGTTGATGGTGCTGAAGATCAGTATGAAATGTTGGGTGAGCGACTGCAGATCAAGCGGGCGCTGCAGAATCTGATCGATAATGCGGTTACCGCAGTTGATAGCGAGTTTGCTCCGGGCATTACGGTTGAATTTTCTCTTTCGAACTCAGACATCGATCTGAAAGTGAAAGATAACGGATGCGGTGTGGACACTTCCACACTGCGTTGGATCTTTGAACCTTTTGATAATACTGCGACCATTGAAAAAGGGGCAGGCCTAGGTCTGTTCATCACCAAGAAGGTGCTTGAAGAGCACCGCGGGTCGCTCGTCTTTGAGAGTCGTGTTGGAGAGGGCAGTATTGTATCGGTCCGCGTACCTCAGGCCCACACGGCTCTCGGCTATTTTTCCAGTCCTGCTTCACTGGCACAGGCCTGATCTGACTCATGTCTGTACATTCCGCCATCGAAGCTTGGGAAGCCCAATTGGGTGCGGATGCGGTTATTCACGATATCCAGGCCTTGGAAAAGTATACGCGCAGCGTGTGTGCCTCTGAGCGACAGGTTGTTGCCGTCCTCAAACCGGTAAGTCACGAGCAGGTCGAACAGATTATCGAGGCGGCAAATGCCCATCGCGTTCCGCTCTATCCCATCAGTCGGGGCAAGCAGTGGGGTATGGGTTCGAAACTTCCAGTTCGCGACGGTGTTGCAATTGTCGACCTTTCAGGACTGGACCGAATCCTTGAAATCAACGAGCAGTTTCACTATGCCGTCGTCGAGCCCGGTGTGACCCAGCGACAGCTGCTGGATCATATCGCTGAAAATCAGCTTGATCTGATGCTCAATGTTACAGGGTCAACCTCCGATACCAGCCTCATCGGAAATGCAATGGACCGCGGCGTCGGGTATTTTGATACGCGGGCGCATGGAATCTCCAACATGCGGATTGTTCTGGGGAACGGAGCAACCATACAGACCGGATTCGGCCATTTTGAACATGCACAAACGCAGAATCTTTACAGGCATGGGGTCGGTCCCTCGCTCGATGGGTTGTTTCCGCAGGGAAACTTCGGTATTGTTACGTCCGCCTGCATCGATCTGATGCCTAAGCCTGAAGAGCATCTGGCCGTCATTGTAAAAATTGATGTGGAGGAGAAACTGCCTTTACTTGTTGATACGCTCAAAGCTCTTCGTTCCCGGGGGATTTTTACCACGATTGCGCATATCGGAAACCGGGAGCGTTCCTATATTACCCTTGCGCCGTTGTTGTACGAACAACTGTTGAAAAACGGTGAGCCGGAAAGCGAGGCCACGCGCAGTAAAACGATTCGGCTTCTGGAAGATGGCGGCTTCGGGCCGTGGAGTGCTGCGATCGGCGTGCTTGGAACCAAAGCGCAGCTCAAGTTAGCGCGACGTGAGCTTAAAAAAGCATTTTCAGGATTTGCAAAGACCATGTTTCTGAATGATGCATTGGTTGCTTCGGCAGAAAAATATTTGTCAAAATTTTCGTTTTTTCCTGCGCTGAAAACGCAACTGATGATGTTACGGGCCGTGAAACCGGTTTACGGTTACACCGGCGGCCGTGCAACCGATAAATCGCTGTGTTCGGTTTTCTGGGCGGCTGGCGATTTTCAGCGATTGGAAGAGCCGAACCCCGACGATTCTGATTCCGGTATTCTGTTCTGCCTGCCCATTTTTCCCGCCTCTGGAAAAGAAGTGGCTGAGGGGGTTGAAGAAACCCGAAAAATCTTTTCGGCGCATGGCTTCGAAGCGGCCATCACGGTTAATCTGATGGATACTAAGGCGATGGAGGGGGTTGTCAGCCTTTCCTTCAACCGGACGGATAAAAAGCAGACTGCCCGGGCGCAGGCCTGTATTCAGGCGATGGAAACCCGATATATGGAAATGGGCTATCCGCCCTACCGCGTCGGGATCAATTCGATGCACCAGGTCGTACATGAAAATGATCCGTTCTGGCAAACCATCCGCGATCTAAAATCAGCACTCGATCCCAATGGAATCATAGCCCCCGGCCGATACAACCTTATTTAGCTTTTCCTGAACGGCAAAACTCCCGTCAGTCCATGCAAGGTTGGCAATTCGTATTGTAAAAGATTCAGTTCCTGCTAATCTGCTAACAGCATGGAAACGCTGGGGAGTGTTGTATGACGGGGAGGGGTGCCATCTGTATTCTGATTGCCTATCTGCTTGGTGGAATCTGTAGCGGATATTGCCCGGTTAGCCTGAAGACGAGGACCGATATCTGTGAGGTCGGAAGCGGGAGAGTCGGAGCACGCAATGTCGGTCGGATTCTGGGCCGGCCGGGTTTTTCGGCTGCCTTGGCGGCAGATGCGCTGAAAGGCTTTGTCGCTGTTCTTCTTGCGCAAAATTCGGAACTTCCCGAAGCAGTGGTTTTTCTGGTTCTGGTGTCAGTTGTTGCGGGGCATGTCTGGCCGGTTTTTATTCAATTTCGCGGGGGGCGGGGTATTGCCCCGGCGATCGGAGCTTATCTTGCGTTCGACGTGATAATTGCCCTGCTTCCTCTCGGTCTTGCCCTCTTGTTGATGCTTTTCCGCCAGAGTTTTATCCTCAGCGGTCTGGCCGCTTTTCTGATTCTTCCGAGCGTGGCTTATGCTCTTGTAATGCCCGCCCATTGTGTTGCTGCGCTTACAACGGTTGCGGCGATTATACTTTTTACTCACCGCGACCGGATTCGGAAGGAATTTGCGGCGGCCCAGCCGCGGAAGGAGGCATAAATGGGACTACTCGCCGGATTTATCTATAAGGTTGCACGGGAAGACTGGGAAATAGAGGCGGTTGACGCACTCAATTATAAAACATTCGTGGAAGAAATCCCCCAGCATGAGGCCAATCCGGAGCGTAAGCTGAGAGATAGGTTTCATGAGGAAAACACCTATATAATCTGTGTTCATGAAGATCAGCGCGTGCTGGCCGGAATGATTGCCTTCCGTAATAAGCGTCCGTTTTCACTCGATAAAAAACTGGAGAATCTGGATTCCTATTTGCCGCCGGACCGCTCGCTCTGTGAAATCCGTTTGTTGGCGGTTGAAGAGGAATTCCGTTATACCCGGATCTCGCAGGGCCTGATTGCGACGCTGGTGCAGCATGCGATTGACTGCGGGCACGATCTGGCCGTCATTTCCGGTACTGTGCGGCAAATCAAACTCTATAAATTCCTAGGGTTCATTTCATTCGGTCCGCTGGTCGGTATCGAGAAGGCGCAGTATCAGCCGATGTATCTCACGCTCGAAGCATACAAAGGTCTGAAAACGCGCTCCCGTTCTTTCGCGATAGATGAGCCGGAGCTCGCCACCGATGATACCATGCTATTCAATTTTCTGCCCGGTCCGGTAGATTTCGGGAAACAGGTGGTGGAGGTTTATAAAGAAAAACCGAGTTCGCACCGCGGGAATGATTTTGTAAACGATTTTCAGAACAGCCGGAAACTGCTGTGCGAGCTGGTCGGATCCCGGCAGGTGCAGATTCTGATGGGACCGGGAACACTCGCCAATGATGCGGTAGCGGGCCAGTTATCGCTGTTGTGTTCCACCGGTCTGATTCTGGTGAGCGGCGAATTCGGCCATCGCCTCACCAAAAATGCCAACGGGGCGAAGCTGTTTTTCCATACTCTGGAAATCCCGGAAGGGGAATCCTTCTCCCGAAAAATGATCGAACAGCAGTTTAAGCAACATCCTGAAATCGACTGGGTTTGGGCGACGCATTGCGAAACGTCAACGGGAGTTCTGCATGATATCGAAATGCTTCAGAGCGTTTGTGAAGCCCACGAAGCAAAGCTGTGTCTGGACTGCATCAGTTCACTCGGCACAGTTCCGGTGGACCTTTCTGGGGTCTATCTGGCCTCGGGAACCAGTGGAAAAGGGCTGGCTTCCATTTCCGGACTCTGCATGGTGTTTCATAATCACGATCTGCAGCCGGAACCGGATGATCTGCCGTGTGTACTGGATCTGGGAATTTATCAGAAACAGGCGGGAATTCCGTTTACCATTCAATCCAATCTGGTCTATGCCCTGCTCGCAGCACTGCAATCACACGACTGGAAAAAACGTTTTGCGGATGTGCGCGACTGGTCTGCCAGTATCCGGCGGAAACTGGCCGAAATCGACGCCCCGATTCTGGCACCGGATTCCTGTGCGATGCCGGCCGTGGTTACCATTGCTTTGCCGGAAATGCACTCCTCGGAGCGTATCGGTGATAAACTAAAAGAGCATGGTGTGTTAATCAGTTATCGTAGCGACTACCTGCTCGAACGGAACTGGATTCAAGCCTGCATGATGGGGGCTGAGCATAAACCAGCAGAGAAATTTATTCGTCTGCTCAGGAAGGAGCTCGGGGCTTAGTCCTCTGCGCCGGGCATGCCCGGATACTTGAATTCCGAGAGTACAAACCGCTCGAGGTCATTGGCACTCAGCTGGATTTTAAGAATACGGTCATTGACTTCAATGAGTTCATCCAGAGTGTGTCTTCCCGTTCCGACCGCATCGGCCAAGCTGTACACAATACTGTTCAGCTGGACAATAAAGGTCTCGATTGCCTCCACAAAAGTGAGGTTGGGGTTGATGGTGGTGGTTTTCATATCGAGCTGTTTTGCAATAGAAGTGAGTTCTTCAAACATGGAATTGAACTGATCTCTACAGGAGGGCCAGGCGGACTCAATGTCCACTTTTTTGCGAACCTCGTGAGCTGGAGTTGGCTTATATCGTTTTTCCTTAAATCCCAGAATTTCGGTGAGCACATTTCGGATGGAGCCGAAGTTTTCCCCCAGCAGGGAGGCATCGACGGCTTTTTTTCTAAATCTTTTCATGAACAGCATATCAGCGCCTCCGTTTATACCGTGGTGGGCCGATCGGCCACCCACTTGCGCATCTCTTCCTTGGTCTCTTTCCATTGCTTGGAATCGTTACGCTCTTTAGCAAATTCGCTGTAAAGGTGGAAGAAACTCTGCCGGAAGGTTTCCAGGAAGACCATGCGTTCCTGGAATTTTCCAACGCGGTCAAAGGTTTCGGTTTCCGGAAGTTTCAGGCTGCGGAACACAAAGTCATCCGCATCGAATGTGAATGCCCAGACCTCTTCACCGCGAACAAACTGCATTTTGGCCTTTTTCAGTTTTTTCCCGCTCAGCAACGCGGTTCGTGCTTCCGCGGAAAGCATCGGTTCCCCTTTACGCAGCGTGATTTCGTGCGCACCTTTACCTTCCATCACAAAGGTCAGCGGGCCTTCCACCATATAGGCCATTTCTCCAACATCGGGAATCTGTGCAATGCCCTGACGCTTTTCGGAGCAGAACCAGAGCCACATCAGAAATTCGCGGCCGGCGGTTCCGTCGACCATGCCGTCCTCCAGTTCGTCGGAAAAACTGGACGGAGCCCAGCCCTGCACATCCACCTGGGCCACGCGCTCGCCGATCGTTTCCGGATCAGCCGGTGTTGCACCGCAGCCCGTCGTCTGCATCAGGGTCAGCACAAAGGCATCGACCTGTTTTTCCGAGGTGGCGGTGGAATAAATCATGTGGGAGCGTTCATCGAACACAAAATCGATCCCCTTCAGCTGTACCGGCATTTCGGGCAGCAGCCGTTCCTGAATTGATTTTTTGATTTCCGACCGCTGCGTCTGGTTCAGATAATTTTTATCCTCGGCCTCCATCACCGCCATTTCCTCCAGCGCACATTCGGCCTGCAGCAGCGACGTGGGAACTTTTTTCCTGGCCTGGGTCAGCGAAAGACGCAGGTAGCCGCCCAGAAACGCATTCTCTTC
The DNA here is from genome assembly GCF_034531395.1 of Pontiella agarivorans. Taxonomy (NCBI): domain Bacteria; kingdom Pseudomonadati; phylum Kiritimatiellota; class Kiritimatiellia; order Kiritimatiellales; family Pontiellaceae; genus Pontiella; species Pontiella agarivorans. The sequence goes on from NZ_JARVCO010000007.1 coordinate 105,663, forward strand.
CGTGATATTGCGGTCCAGCAGATGACGTCCACCCACCCAGCCGTGCACTTCCTCCTCCGCCAGCGTACTGAGCGGCGGCAGTGCAGCCGCCGCAAATTTATCGATATCTTCGGTGGTCAGATCGCGCGATGCGAAATACATACGGAAACTGATGGAACCTTTTTCAAAACCCATTATACAAATCCTTATTTTTCCTCGCAGAGATGCTGAGGGCGCAGCGTTTCTTCATATGTACTCCTCTGCAGGCTCTGCGCCTCTGCGAGGAAACATGTATTACCAGTTCACAGAAAGTCCGGTGAAAACTGTGGTCGGGCGCGATTTCAGGCCGGGAATGGACTGGAAGTTCGAGCCCCACAGATTATCCACCAGAAACGAAAGGCGGGCATTCTGGGCAAAGGACGGAGAGTAATGCAAGCCCAGCGTCGCCAAAGCCCCGAAATCATCGCCGGTGCGCACCGAATTTTCTGTTTGCAACCGCGTGGTCTGCGAAAACTGTACGGAAAACTGCTCCAGAAAATGCCAATAAGCTGAAAGGTTGAGCAGGTGTTCCGGATAGTCTGTTTCATACAATCCGTCTTCAATTTTATTATCTTTATAGACCCATTGATAATACACCGAGAGCCGGAGCTGTTCATTCGGATAATAGCTGAATGCGGCATCCAGACCCGAAATATTCAGCCGTCCCAGATCCGTTGCCGTACCGCCGATCCAGTCGCTGGCATTTTCCAGTGTCCGGAAAAACGCACCGATTTTCCAGTCACTGTTTTCCGACAAATACTGCTTAAAGCCCAGTTCTGTATTTTTCGAATGCTGCTGTTCCAGCAACGGATTATTTTCCAGCGTCTGGAAATCGGGCTGCTGTTCGGTTTCTGTATATGAAAGTGAAACCACGCCGTTATCCGTCAGAAACCAGTCGATTCCGGCTATGGGCAGAAAATCCGTACTTTCCGCCGTCTGGAAAACGGAATTCACGCCCGCTTTCACCGTAAACCGCTCAAACCGTGCTTCCGGCAAAAAAAGCAATGATCCGCGGGTGCGGTCGTCGTCCGGAATACTGCCGCTGACCCGCTCATATTCGAGGTCGCCCCGAACGTAGAGCGCAAGATGCTGAATCTCCATGGTCCGGCCTTCGGCAGCCGCCGCAAAATTGCGCGAGAAGATATCGGTATAATCCGGTGTGGATACATCCAGTACCTGATCGCGCATATCCCGGTAAAACGCCGAAATCCGCACGAAAGCATCATCCGTATCCCCCCGTGTTGCGCCGGCATAAAGCAGGGTGTCGTCAAGCAGGTGCGAAACGTCGTTGGTTTGTCCGTAATAACCGTAAGCCCCGTAATCCTTCGATTGTCCGGCCGCAATGAGGTCGATATTCCATTCCTCCGTCGCAATCCGGAAAACCGCCCCGCCGGCCGAACGCTCCAGATCATTTTCCGGGGAATCAATCCGCCGCGCCTTTTCCCAGTCAAAATATCCGCCGACATTTTCCGACGAAGCATAGATCCCGCCGGCATAATGCTCTTTTGTGCCGAGGCCGGCATAGACCTGCCGGGCATCGCCGAGCGGACGGGTGCTGAAATCCGCCGTGCCGACCAGATGGCCGGACGCATTGTCGATTCCGGTTCCAACGGTTGGAACTGACAGCAGATTTCCAAGGATTGGAAACTCCGCATTCCAGTGGGCGGAATAGGGCGATTTCAGCCGCAGTCCGTTAATACTCAGGCCCGAGCCTGTATAACTGCCGCCCCGGATCGATAAATTCCGCTGCGCCAGCCCCTGTGCATTCACCAGCACTTCCGGCTCGGTATCCAGTACCTGCCACGCCTGCCGCGTATTGACACCATCCTGAGCCAGAACGGAAACGGCCGATGCGGAAACAATACTCATGAAAAACGCGATGCGTTTCAGCCGTCTGTTCCGGTCAGAACGATGCAGCACCGCAGAATGAAAAAAGTGAGGGCTCATAAGCACAGCTGATTCACAATTTTTTCGGTTTCAGCGACGACGGGGATCGGGAGATCGTCGAATTTCGGATTTTGGGAGGTTAGCTGTTCGCAGTACGGGATGGTTCCCAGAACCGGAACTTTTCCGAAGTGTTCGATGGTGGCGGCGTTGTCTTCCTCGATGAATGTGTATGCCTGATTCCCGGTATTCACAAAAACGACACCGGCAATGTTCAGCCCTTCGCTGCGCAGGGTCCGGATGGAGAGCAGCGTGTGATTGATGGTGCCAAGGCCTGGACGGGCAGCGAGCAGAACCGGAAATTTCAGGGCCTGCATGAGGTCGAGCATGGTCTCGCGTTGGTTCAGCGGAACAATCAGTCCGCCGGCCCCTTCGGCGAGAATAAGTTCAAAATCGTCGGCCAGCGCGCGCGCGGCAATCACCATTTCGGCGATATCGATTTCCGTGCCGGCCATTTCAGCGGCGAGGTGCGGCGAGCAGGCCGGTTCAAACTGGTAGACCGACATTTTCTGATAGGTGCTGGACGGAATATTCATTCCGGCCATTGAAAGAGAAAAGTCAAGGTCCGGAACTGCGCCGTCTCTGCACCCGGTTTGTGCGGGTTTAATGGGGGCGGCATTGATGTTCCGACGTCGGATTTCGGCCAGAAGCAGAGCGCTCAGTGCGGTTTTCCCAACGTCTGTATCGGTTCCGGTTATAAAGAGTCCATGCATGCGGTGGAGCTAATCATAATGGGGGGATGGTCTCAACTAGATGTGTTGATCAATAAACCGCAGGGTGTCGCGCAGGTGGAGGGTCCAGTAGGGCCAGCTGTGTTCACCCTCGAATTCTTCATAAATATGGGAAATATCCGCTTCTTTCAATTGCTGATGCAGCTTCCGGTTTTCCTCGATCAGCAGATCATCGACCCCGCAGTCGAAACGCAGCGGCGGCAGGATTTTGCGGTTTTTCTGCATCCAGTAAAAGGCCGAAAGCGGATCGCCGGGATCCTTAAGGCGGTATTCCGAAAGCGGTTCTGCGACAAATTTTCCGAGTTGAGAAAAATCAGTGATTGAAGAATGGGCACTGACGGCGGAAAACAGCTCCGGATATTTTGCTCCCAGCCGCAGTGCGCCGTAACCGCCCATGGACAGCCCGCTGATGCAGGTTTTCGACTGATCGGTGACGGCGGGAATATTTTCTTTGACCGCATCAATGACATCTTCGGTAATCCAGGCCTCGAAGTTCGCCTCTTCATGGGTCAGATATCCGCTGCCTTCGCGCCACAGCCCATCGGACGGCATTGCAATTGCTAAGGGCTGAATTTCGCCGCCGGAGATCATTTCGTGAGCGGTGAGGTGCGCACCGGCTTTGAACGGCCAGACCCAGTGGCTGCCGTAGACGCCGTGCATCAGAATCAGCAGGGGCAGGTTTTCGATCTGTTCGTGGTTTTCCGGCAGAAAAAGCGACAGGTTTGCGCGGTGCCCGAGCGCAGGGCTTTTAACCGTGATAAAGCGGAGATTATCCCGCTCGTATTGCGGATCCGATACTTCTGTAGTGCGGAATTTTGACATGGTTACTCCAGAATCAGCACGCCTTTTGCATTTTTTCCCGTGTGCATATCGTGAAAGGCCTGTTCCAGTTCTTCAAGCGGATAGGTCCGGGTGATCATTTCGTCGAGCAACAGCGAACCTTTGTCGTAGAGATTCATCAGTTTCGGCATATCGTAATAGGGATCACAGCTGCCGTAGAGCGGGTTGATGTAAATTTTGTCCCATTCGAACAGATTCATGTCGATGCTGATTTCCTGTTCGATTCCGCTGACCTGACAGGCGGTTCCCGCATTCCGGATCATCGCCAGCGGTGCGGCTCCAAGCGCTGGAATTGCTGTGCATTCAAAGGCAAAATCGGCTCCGCGGCCATCGGTCAGTTTTTTGACTTCTTCGGCCGCCTTCATCAGCCCTTTGTCCGCTTTGTCGGCCACAATCGTGTGGGTGGCTCCAAAGGTTTTGGCAAATTCAAGGCGTTGTTCATTGATGTCGACGGCAATAATTTTATCCGCACCGGAAATCCGGCAGCCCTGGATGACATTGAGGCCGACGCCGCCGACGCCCAGCACCGCCGCGCTGGATCCCGGCGTGACTTTGGCGGCGTTCACCGCCGAGCCGTAACCGGTCATTACACCGCAGCCGATAATACAGGCGGAAGTGAAGGGGATTCCCGGGTTCATTTTCACCAGCGCTTCTTCGCGCACGACGGCATGCGTTGACATGGTGCCGATATTGAATGAACGCTCGATGCCTTCGCCTTTATAAAGTGTTTTTTCAAGCGCGGCATGCCCCTGCATATAGTCCGGAGCGGTGACCTGGTTCTGCCGTTCACAGATGTGCCGGTTGCCGTGCAGACACTGGAAACATTGGCCGCAGGGGATTGCCCAGTTCATTACGACTTCGTCGCCGACAGAAACACGCGATACCCCCGCTCCGGTTTCAAGCACAACACCGGCGCCTTCGTGGCCCATTACAATCGGGCGGCCCCAGTTCAGTGAATCCCAGTCGGTGTGGCAGACGCCCGATGCTTTGATCTGAACGAGCACCTCGTTCGGGCCCGGTGAATCCACCTGAATTTCCTCAATTGTAAATCCGCCTTTTCCATCGGCAATGGCCGCTTTTCCTGAAATCATGATCACATTCTCCTGTTTAATGGCATCCAATCTAAAGAAGAGCCGGTCAAAAGGCTATGGATCAACTGGCTGAATCGATGGATTTATTTTGTGAGCAGGAAGGCGGCGGTTTCATAGGTGGCATAAACTCCACCGTCGGAGGCGAACTCCTCCTGATAATCGACCACCAGCCGGCTCAGTTCTCCGCGCGTCAGCGGGGCATTGCCGGAACTGACTTTTCCACCGGTTACACCTTGCTCGTGAATGGCGCGAAGAAAGGCTTTGGCATCGCCGTAAAGGATTTTTTCCTCGGCATGCTGCCGGCGTTTGAGTCTGAATCCGGCGGATTTTAATGCCTCCAGTATTTCAGAATAGGTCGGCAGCGTAATTCCGGGAGTCTTTTCCGGGGAAATTTCACGGCGCAGTTGATGCAGTTCTTTCAGGGTGCCCTGCAGCATCATCCCCAATGAAAAGATACCGCCGGGTTCCAGGCTTTGGAAAACATTTTCGAAGGTTGCGGACAGGTCCGCCGCCCAGTGCAGCGCAGCGCTCGATGCAATCAGCGGATAGCGGCGGCCGTTCCAGAAGGTCTGGGCATCGCCGACCATCCAGTTGATCTGCGGGTAGGCCGCAAATGTTTTACGACTGTGCGCGATCATCATTTCGGCCACGTCTACGGCATCGATCGGCACGTTCGGAAACCGCTCAAGCAGCAGGCGCGTCAGCTGACCGGTGCCCGGGCCGAGCTCAAGAATCTCTTCCGGAGCGGTTTTCGGAAGCATGGAAACGACCGCCTTCGCCAGGGCCAGCTGAGGCTGGGCGTGGCGGTCGTAGGTTTCTGCTGCAGCTGAAAAACGCGATCCAATCATGGTGTTACTTTTCCGAAAGTGAGCGAGGGACCATGCTTGAAAATGCGGCCCAATGCAAACCCTTGCTTGCGCCGAGCGGGTGCAGGCCGCATAGTGCTTTAAATACCGAAAGCAGATCATGATTGAGCAGATTGCAGCATTCTGGAAGCTGTCGCCCCGGACTACGGAGCGGATTCTCTATTCCGCGGCGGCCTTTGTTTTTCTTTTCCTGCTCAAGGAAATTACCTACCGCGTGATGAACCGCAAAATCCGGGATGATAAGCGGCGCTACCATGCACGAAAATCGATCAGCTATGCCTATTCCGCGGTGGTGATTCTGGTGATCGGTTCCATCTGGTTCCGTGGCATGACTTCGTTGGGGACTTTTCTCGGCCTGATGTCGGCCGGTCTGGCGGTAGCGCTGCATGACCCGATCTCCAACATGGCCGGGTTCTTTTTCATTGAAGGCCGTAAACCGTTCCGGGTGGGCGACCGGGTGGAAATCGACGGTACGCAGGGGGATGTCATCGATATCCGGTTGTTTCAGTTCAGCATTGTGGAAGTGGGAAACTGGGTCGATGCCGACCAGAGCACCGGTCGAATCATCCATGTTCCGAATAATCTGGCCATGCGCAAACCGCTCGCTAATTCGCACGCCGGATTTGAGTATATCTGGAACGAAATTCCAGTGCTGATCACATTTGAAAGCGATTGGAAAACCGCCAAAGACATCCTCCATAGAATCAGTCGCGAAAATACTGAATTCCTTTCCGAAGGAGCGCAGGTCCAGATCCGTAAAGCGGCGAAGAGGTATCTCATCGTGGCCGGCAAGCTGACGCCGACGGTCTACACAACGGTGAAAGAGTCCGGGGTTTGCCTGACGATCCGCTATCTGGTCAATCCGCGCCAGCGCCGCGGTACGGAGCAGAAGATCTGGGAAGAGGTGCTCGACGCGTTTGCCGGGCATTCGAATATCCATCTGGCTTATCCCACCATCCGGTATTATTCCGGCCCCGCCCCCCTGAATCAGGAGCACAGTTCATGAACACGTCTATTTCACAAACGGCCGAAACCGGCCATCCATCACCCCTGCGGTATGCGGGCTGCGATTCAACGACGGCGATCCGGTACCGGTCCGACGTCGATGCGGTCCGCGTTTTTCCGTGCAAGACCGAAACACATGATGATGCCGAAACGGTATTCGAACGGGCCGGACCGCGTGCGCAGCTTATCGGAGAGCCGGAAAAAATGACGGCGGCTATTCTGACCTGCGGCGGGCTGTGTCCCGGGTTGAATGATGTGCTTCGCGGTCTGGTGATGAGTCTGAGTCATCACTACGGGGTTCCGCGCATTCTCGGTATTCGTTACGGGTATGCGGGACTGACCGACGGGGGGCTTTCTCCCTGGGAACTGACGCCGGATTCGGTGGATGAGATTCACCGTGACGGCGGAACGATGCTGGGGACCAGCCGCGGGGCACAGAATGTAGGTGAAATGGCCGACTGGATTCTGAAACAGGGAATTACGCAGCTGTATATCATCGGCGGTGATGGAACCCAGCGCGGTGCCCTTGAACTGAGTCAGGAGCTGGCGCGCCGTGCCCGGCCGGTCAACGTGATCGGTATTCCGAAGACCGTTGATAATGACATTATGTGGGTGGATCAGTCGTTCGGATACGACACGGCGGTGGAAATTGCCGCACGCGTGATCTCGGATGCACATGTTGAAGCGCGTTCCACGGAGCGCGGCGTGGGGATTGTGAAGGTGATGGGGCGCGATAGTGGATTTATTGCCGCCGGTGCGGCCATTGCCTCGCAGGAAGCCAATGTGGTGCTGGTGCCGGAAGTGGAGTTTGATTTTGACGGACCGAACGGGCTGCTGACCTATCTTGAAAAGCGGCTGGAGCGAAAAGATCATGTTGTCATTGTTGTTGCAGAGGGGGCCGGACAGCGGCACTTCAAACAGCAGGGCCGGGAGGTTAAGGATGCCAGCGGAAATGTGCTGCACCGCGATATCGGGGAGCTTCTGTGTGAACGGATTCACCGGCATTTCCAGACCTTGGAAAAGCCGGTGAAGCTGAAATACCTCGACCCCGGCTATTCGGTGCGTTCGGCCCCGGCATGCGCTACGGACCGGATTTACTGTACACGGCTGGCGCATGCGGCGGTGCATGCGGCCATGGCGGGCCGGACGGCGATGATGGTCAGCCGCTGGAGCGGGCACTATGTGCATGTGCCGCTCGAACTGGTGACGAAGGGGCGGCGCAGAATCGACCCGACCGGCAGTCTCTGGCGTACGGTGCTGGAGGCTACAGGCCAGCCCTGCCTGAACCATGGTGAGGGAAGATGCTGATGAGAGCCTGCTCCACGAGTTGGCAAACAGACGCGTTTCGAAGGTTCACGAAAGGAAAGACGGGCCATTATGCATAACCCCCTCAACATTTCGAATGGACGGCTCAAGCGGCTGTTCATTTCGGGTTCCGCAAAAAAGGACGTGCCACCGGGAACCATGGTTTATACCGGGGAGCAGACGGCCGAGCCGTTGCGGATTACAAGCCTGGATTACGCTGCCGACACGATTGCAGAGGAAAACGATGATTCCGTTGAGTCCTGTGCGCTGCTCAAAGGAAGCGGAAGCGTTTCGTGGATTAATATTACCGGGCTGAATGACACGGCGGTTATCGGAAAAATCGGGTCTGTGTTCGGCATCCACCCGCTCGTGCTGGAGGATATTCTGCACACCGCTCAGCGCCCGAAACTGGAGGATATGGGGGATTACCTGTTCCTGGTGGTCCGCATGCTGTTTGTGGAACCGGAAAACGGCGGTATTCATTCGGAGCAGATCAGTTTTATTCTGACGGAAGACTGCCTGATTTCGTTTCAGGAACGGGCCGGTGATGTGTTTGATGCGGTGCGTGACCGCCTCCGCAAGGGACATGGGCGTATTCGGAAAATGGGCGCTGACTATCTGCTGTATGCCCTGATGGATGCGATTGTGGATAACTATTTTATGATTCTGGAAAAAACCGGGGAGCAGATCGAGGATATCGAGGAGGCTCTGATGGAAAATCCCAACAGCCTGCTGCTCAACGAACTCTATGCCCAGAAACGAGAGCTGCTTTATATCCGCAAAGCCATCTGGCCCCTGCGTGAAGCCGTCAGCGGGCTGGAGCGCGGAGAGAGCGGACTGCTCAGTGCAAAAGTCGGCGCCTACCTGCGTGACCTTTATGACCATACGATTCAGGTGATCGACACGGTTGAAACCTTCCGCGATATGCTCAGCGGGGTGCAGGATCTTTATCTGTCGAGCATGGGCCAGAAAACCAATCAGGTGATGCAGGTACTGACCATTATTGCCACCATCTTTATTCCGCTTACTTTTGTGGCGGGCATTTACGGTATGAACTTTGAACATATGCCGGAGCTGGGCTGGAAATACAGCTATCCCGTTTTCTGGATCGTTATGGTTTTGATCACGACGGCAATGCTGTTTTATTTTCGTCGGAAGAAGTGGTTTTAGACTGAGCGTTCAGGAGGGTAGCTATGGATAGCGGTGCACAGGACATCATCGAACTCCGTCACCTGGAGATCGAAGACTATGTTGATTTAAGAAATTCGATGGATAAAGCCTATGAGCAGACCGGCCTCGGTTCGTGGAAAGAGACGGATATCCGCCGTCTGCTCAGGATTTTTCCGGAAGGGCAGCTCTGTATTACGCTCAACGGCAAGGTGGTGGCCAGTGCGCTTTCGCTGATCATTCAGTATGACCGGTTCGGGGATAACCATACGTATGACCAGATTCACGGGAACGAAACGTTCGATACCCACGATCCCGAAGGCGATGTGCTTTACGGAATTGATGTTTTTGTGCATCCGGAATACCGCGGCATGCGGCTGGGACGCCGCCTTTATGAAGGAAGAAAAGAGCTGTGCGAAAATATGAACCTGCGCGCCATTATGGCCGGCGGGCGAATCCCGAACTATAAAAACTATGCCGACCATATGTCGCCCCGCGTTTATATCGAAAAAGTGCAGGGCAAAGAGATTCACGACCCGACGCTTTCCTTTCAGCTGGCTAACGGTTTTCATGTGAAAAAGGTGCTGAAAAACTATCTGGAAGGGGATGTGGAAAGCTGCGAATTTGCGACGCTGCTGGAGTGGAACAACATTTATTATCAGTCCGATCCCAAAGTGCTCAACATGGAACGCACAGAGGTTCGTGTCGGTCTGGTTCAATGGCAGATGCGCCCGTTCGAAAGCCTCGAAAAACTGATGGAGCAGGCGGAATATTTCATCGACGCGGTTTCAGATTATAAGGCGGATTTCGTCCTCTTTCCCGAGTTTTTCAATGCACCGCTCATGTCGCCGCACAACCATCTTCCCGAAGCCAAAGCCATCCGTGCGCTGGCCCGCTTCACCGAGCCGCTGCGGGAACGCTTTCTGGAGCTGGCGGTGGCCTATAACGTCAATGTGATTACCGGCAGCATGCCGGAGGTGGCGGATGACGGCCGGCTGCTCAACGTTTCGTTTCTCTGCCGCCGCGACGGTACCTTCGACCGTTTTCATAAAATCCATCCCACGCCGTCGGAGGTGGAGGCCTGGGGTATGGCGGGCGGGGATCGGATTGAGGCCTTCGATACCGACTGCGGGAAAATCGGCATTCTGGTCTGCTACGATGTCGAGTTTCCGGAGGTTTGCCGCATCCTTGCCGACCAGGGCATGAACATTCTGTTTGTTCCGTTTCTGACCGATACGCAGAACGGCTATATGCGGGTCCGGCACTGCGCCCAGGCGCGCGCCATCGAAAATGAATGCTATGTCGTCATCGCCGGCGCGGTCGGCAATCTGCCGAACGTCAATAACATGGATATCCAGTATGCGCAGTCGGCCATCTTTACCCCTTCCGACTTTTCCTTCCCTACCAATACCATCAAGACCGAGGCCACACCCAATACCGAAATGGTGCTGATTGCGGACGTCAACTTTGACCTGCTCAAAGAGCTGCACGCTCGCGGCAGTGTTAGAAACAAACAGGATCGTCGGAATGATCTGTACCGTATTGTAGCACAGAAAAAAGCGGATGACCGGCTGTAACGGCTCGTCCGCCCGGTTCTTCATGGAAGCGGGTCAGCTGATCAGGGGCGGTTCTTCGCTTTCCACGGTATCCGTTTCCGGGTCGAAGGCATCCTGGAAATTTTCAATGGATTCCGCCGCGGCCGCCGGGCGCGCAAACGTTGCAATATGGAAAATGGCTTCGCCTTCATGCACCAACGGCAGCCGGGTGCGGCCGATCACAATTCCGGAGACGGTACTTTTCACCACTTCCTCCAGTTCGCCGAGCGGACCGCTGATGTAGGCCAGTTTATCGCCGGTTTTTACCCGTTCACCGAGCGCAATCACAGAACGGGCAATCCCGCTCTGCGGCGCCCGGACCCACGAGGAGCTCTTGGCGAGCAGCGGCGGGTGGTCTTTGCGTGCGGTCCGTTTGCGGATCATACCGAGACTGCTGAGTACGTTCAGAATGCCGGCGACCCCGGCACGGATCGAAATTTCATCGAAACGGAGCGCTTCGCCGGCTTCATAAACCAGCGTGGGAATACCGCGGCTGTGGGCCGCCTTCCGGAAAGTGCCGTCGCGGAGCGGAGCATCGAGAATGACCGGAGCATTGAATGCCTTCGCCAGTTCCATGAGGGTGGCATCGCCGTTGAGCGTTGCCCGGATCTGGGGCAGATTTTCGCGGTCGATGGCCCCCGTGTGCAGGTCAATGATATGGGTGCAATGCGGAAAAAGTTCCGACATGATAACATGGGCGAGCCGGCCGGCCATGGAGCCTTTCGGCGATCCGGGAAACGAGCGGTTGAGGTCGCGCCGGTCCGGCAGATACCGCGAACGGGCAACCAGACCGAATACATTCACCACCGGCACGAGAATCAGTGTGCCCTTGAGCCGCCTGAGCGCTTTCTGACCAAGCAGGCGACGGATGATTTCGATGCCGTTAATCTCATCGCCGTGCAGACAGGACGTCACCATCATACACGGCCCGGCTTCTTTTCCATGGATGACCTGAATGGTCATCGATGCCGGCGTGTTGGTGTAGAATTCCGGCAGCGGAAGCTGAATGGAGGCTTCCGTTCCGCCTTCAATCCGTCGGTTGCCCAGGGTGATGGCCGCCTGCATGGACTACCCCTTTCCTCTGGTTTGCGTTTTTCCGGCTTTGCCGTTTTTCTCGATGTATTCAATGACCATCCCGGCAATATCTTTACCGGTGGCATTTTCGATGCCTTCCAGTCCCGGGCTGGAATTCACTTCCATCACCACCGGGCCGTGGTTGGAACGCAGCAGATCAACGCCGGCGACGTTGAGGCCCATAATTTTTGCGGCGCGAACGGCGGTCGAACGCTCCTCCGGTGTGATTTTTATCAGCGACGAACTGCCGCCGCGATGCAGGTTGGAGCGGAATTCTCCGGGCGCGGCCTTGCGCTGCATGGAAGCCACCACTTTTCCGCCGATTACAAAACAGCGGATATCCGCCCCTTCGGATTCCTTGATATATTCCTGCACCAGAATATTGGCTTTCACGCCCATAAAACCTTCAATCACGCTTTCCGCCGCCTTCTGGGTTTCAGCCAGAACCACGCCGATACCCTGCGTGCCTTCCAGCAGTTTGACCACCAGCGGTGCGCCGCCGACCATTTTGATCATGTCTTTAATATCATCGGGTTTGCTGGCAAATCCTGTAACCGGCAGGCCGATGCCTTTGCGGGAAAGCAGCTGCAGTGAGCGGAGTTTATCGCGCGACCGGGTAATCGCCACAGACTCGTTCAGCGGATAAACGCCCATCATTTCAAACTGACGCAGTACGGCGGCCCCGTAAAAGGTGACGGATGCTCCGATACGCGGGATCACGGCATCAAAGCCCGTGAGCGGTTCCCCTTTATAGTGAATGGTGGGGTGGTGCGAGGCGATATTCATGTAGGCGCGCAGGACATCGATAATCTGAACTTCGTGGCCCCGGTCCTCGGCCGCCTCTTTGAGTCGTCGGGTGGAATAGAGTTTCGGGTTTCGTGACAGCAGGGCAATTTTCATAGGGTTCTCCAGGTTCAGGCCAGGTCATACAAAGACCGGGCCTCGAGCTTTCCGTTGAGATAGGAAGCCGCCGGGTCGACGAGGGTGTTTTCTGCCATGGCACGGCGGCCGAGCAGCATGCGGAAGCGCATGGAGTCCCGGTTCGTCAGCGACATTTCAATCAACCGCTCCTTATCGCCAATTCGCATCCGGGTTTCAATGATATAGCGCATCTCTTTATGCCCGCCGGAATCGCTGACCTCCCGCTCATCCTTCACCGGGGCTGTGCATTCCACGATGACCGTGTCATTTTTCTGAAGCGGGTGGACGTTGAAGCGCACAAAATAAATGCCGTTTTCATAATACGGCTCAATACAGAACGTATGCAGGCAGGAGGTTTTGGCCCCTGTGTCTACCTTGGCTTTAATGGCCGGAATGCCCAGGTCCGGGAGTGCACACCACTCCCGCCAGCCCAGTCTAAGAGGTTCGTTCATAGGATATCCTTTTAGGTCATTGGCCTGAATAGGCGATATCCGCTGAGCAATCGAGTTTTTAATCGCGGATTACGGCAAAAGAAATTCCCGAATACCGGTCATCATATCCTGAAAATGATGCGCCGCCAGACCGTGGCCGTCTTCATAGACCGTTAAATCGCTGTTCGGCAGATGATCCGCCAGCCACTGCGCGGCCCCCGGCGGAATGATCCGGTCCTGTGATCCATGGAAAAGCTGTACCGGAATTCCAAGGGTTGGAACTTTTTCCCGCACATCCGATTTCTGTAGATATTCCAGTCCGGCGACCAGGTCTTCAAGCGGTTCGTTCACACCTTCGAAGGTGTGAAATTCATAGGGATGGTGCACATTTCTGAAGAACTCGCTCAGTACGGCTTCCGGCTTACGTTTCAGCTGCACAATCATCCGCTTCAGAATTTTTTCGTGCGTACCGCAGGGATAATCTTCCGCCGCGCAGAATTTGGCCGTGGAAGAAATGAGGACCAGTTTTTTACAGGTTTCCGGCAACAGCTCCATAGCCAGCAGTCCGCCCATCGAACCCGTCACAATAACGTCCGTATCCGGAATTTTGCGGTTTTTCAAAACCTGCGTTCCCGTCATCAGCTCAACTTCAAACTGATCGCGCAGCGCATTGCCGATCGGCCGGATGGCATCCAGCCCGTGGGCCCAACCTGAAATGACGATAACGGTTTTCATATGCTTAGACAGGATTAACGGATTCTAAAAAACCATATCCCAGTTTCTTATGCACCTTGAAAGCACATCCGATAATCTGCTCTGTGAGTTTTTCAGATTCCATCCTGTAGATCCTGTTAATCCAGTCAGAATTAGCCCTTGATGGTTTTTATGATGGCTTTGGCGGCGCGTTCGAGGTCGTCGACCAGGTGCGCCAGGGTAATTGAAATCCGCAGCCGCGCGGTGCCCGTCGGAACGGTGGGGGGCCGGATGGCGGCGCAGATGATATTTTCCTCGCGCAGCTTTTGCGAAACAGCGAGTGCTTTTTCGTTATCGCCGATGATCACCGGAATAATCTGGCTTCGGCTGTCGAGCGTGTCCAGTCCGGCGTCGTGCAATAGCGACCGGAAATAGTCGGCATTCGCCTGCAGAATATTTCCAAGCCTTGGAGAAGCTTCAAATACTTCGAGGGCTCCGAGCGCCGCGCCGATGACCGCCGGCGGCGGGGCGGTGGTATAGATAAAGGCGCGGGAGGAATGAACCAGCAGTTTCCGAAGGTTGGAAGAGCAGGCCACGTAGCCGCCGAAACCGGCCATGGCTTTGCTCATGGTGCCCATGGAAACCGTGACGGCGTTTTCAAGGCCCAGCTCCCGAACCAGTCCGGCGCCGTTGGGACCGAACGTGCCGGTGCTGTGGGCTTCGTCGATCATCAGCATCGCCCCGTGTTTTTCCGCCAGCGCGGCGATCTCTTTCAGCGGCGCGATATCGCCATCCATGCTGAAAACGGATTCCGTGATAATGAGTTTCCGACCCTTGGAACTTTCATATTGTTCCAGTCGTTTTTCCAGAGCCTGGACCTCGTTATGGGTCCAGCGGACAAGTTTGGCGCCGGAGAGTTTACAGGCGTCGATCATTGAGGCGTGTACGAGTTTGTCTGCAAAAATCAGGTCGTCGCGACCGGCGAGAACGGGAATAGTGCCGGCGTTGGCCATGTAGCCGGAGCCGAAGACGAGGGCGGATTCATAGCCTTTTTCTTTGGCGAGCCGGTTTTCAAGTTCTTCGTGAATGGGCAGCGTGCCCGAAACCAGCCGCGAAGCGGTGGTCCCGCTTCCGAATTCGTCGAGGGCCTGACGGGCGCGGTCGGTAACATGCGGGTGGCGGGCGAGGTCGAGATAGTCGTTGCTCGAAAAATTGAGCATTTCTGTTCCGTCAATGCGGATGAGTCCCCCGGCCTGAGGGAAAACGCGGGCGCGGCGTTCGAGTCCCTGTTTCGCGAAAATGTCGAGTTGCTGTTGAATCCATGTGTCGTCCATCGGGTCACTTTGTCCAAGTTGTTTCATTGGCGCAACCTTGAAAATGCAATATAGGTTGCGTCATGAAAATCGTTCCCGCTCTGATTCCGTATCTGGCTGTGCTGCTGGGGATGCATGTGCTCAGCAGCGCATGGGCGGCTATGCTGTTTTATCACGCCGGTATGCTGTTATTTCTGTGTATAAGAAAATCTTCCGGAGATTGGAAAAAGATCGGCCGGGGCTGTTCGCCCCTGCTGATTCCGGCGATGATCGTATGTGCGCTGGCCGCGCCGGTGGTTTATTTTATGTGGCCGTTTTTACGGATATCGGAACATGCGCTGGTGGAATGGATGGCGGAATACGGTCTTACCGGAGCTGCGTGGATGCTGCTGATCCCCTGGTTTTCGGTCGTACATCCGATGCTGGAAGAGCTTCACTGGCGGGGTATCGGACCGGAAGGGGCGGAGAGGCTGTGCTGGCAGGATTTTGCTTTTGCGGGATATCATGTATTCGTGTTGTATGAGCTGGTTTACTGGCCTTGGCTGTTTATGGTGTTCGGTATATTGGTCGGGAGCTCGTTTTTCTGGCGCTGGGCGGCGGAGCGGTTCGGCGGATATCTGTTGCCGGTGTTGACGCATGCGGTGGCGGATGCCGGGGTTCTAATGGGCGTTTGGTTATTGATAAGGAGATGATTATGGATCTGGGATTACATGGAAAAGTGGCGATGGTTGCCGCTTCAAGTAAAGGGCTGGGTTTCGGCATTGCCCGCGAACTGGTTAAAGCAGGCGCTCTGGTTTCCATCGGTGCGCGTACAGAAGCGGAAGTATTTGACGCTGCTGACGTATTGATTGAGGAAACCGAAGCCGAGGTGCTGCCGAATGTGCTTGATGCAGCTGATCCGAATTCGATTTCCCGGTGGGTGGAGAATACAACGGATGCCTTTGGCGGCGTGGATGCGCTGGTGGTGAATGCCGGCGGGCCGCCGGCGGGTAAATTTGATGATTTTGACGATGCCGACTGGGAAAAGGCGTTTAATCTTACGCTGATGAGTTCGGTCCGGATGATTCGGCAGGTATTGCCGCTGATGCGTCAGGCGGGCGGTGGGTCGATTCTCACCATCACCTCTGTTTCCGTGAAAGAGCCGATTGATTTTCTGTTGCTGTCCAATGTTATGCGCTCCGGCGTGACCAGTCTGGCCAAGAGCCTGTCGAAACAGCTCGCTCCGGAAAATATCCGGGTCAACAATCTGATGCCCGGGCGCATCGATACTGACCGTGTGCAGTCTTTAGACAGTATGAATGCGGAAAACCTGAAGCGTCCGGTCGATGAGGTTAAAGCCGCTAATGAAGCGGGAATTCCGCTGGGCCGTTACGGCACGATTGAGGAATTCGGAAAGCTCGGTGCCTTTCTGCTCTCCGATGCGTCCAGCTACATCACCGGCCAGACGATTGCTGTCGATGGCGGATCTGTTAATACGGTTTGGTAAACTCATGAAATATAATCAGCTTGGAAAGACGGGAATAGAGGTTTCGGCTTTAACCATCGGTGCCTGGCAGCTGGGCGGACCGCTGTTTTTTGACGGCAAGCCGGACGGGCATCCGGACCCCGGGAAAGAAAATGTGATCCGCATGATCCATGAGCTGGGGGACCTCGGTATCAATGCTATCGACACGGCGGAGCAGTACAGTGCCGGGGAATCCGAGCGGCGCGTGGGTGAAGCCTTGAAGGGACGGCGAGACCAATGGGTGATTTCCACCAAATTCGGCTATCGTGTAGGCGAGGGCGGAATGCGGATTGACGATTCGTCGCCGCCGACCATTCTGCCGAGTCTGGAAGGGTCGCTGAAGCGGCTGGGCACCGATTATATCGATGTTTATCTCTATCACTGCGCACCGGATGTTGAAGATCTCGAGGCCGGCCGCGAAATTCTGGAAAAGGCGCAGGGTGATGGAAAAATCCGGGCGTACGGGATTTCGACCGGCGATTTTCAACTGCTGGAAACGATGGTTAAGGCCGGGAATGTCGAGGTGGTGCAGTTTCCGGTCAGTTTGCTCGATCCGGCTTCCGAAGCCTGGAAAATTGCACGGGAAAATCAGCTTGGCACCCAGTTGCGCGGGGTGATGGCACAGGGGCGGTTGAGCGGAAAATATTTTCAGAAAAAACCGAAATTCGCTTCCGATGACAATCGGTCCAATTGGTGTGCGGACGAAGACTATTCGAAATTTGCCGTTCTTGCCGAGTGTCTCCCCGAAGGGATGACCATGGCGCAGGCCGCCATTAAATGGATTCTCGACCAGCCCGGTGCTCATACGATTTGCATGGGGGCCAAAAATATCGAAGATTATCGCTCTGCCATCGCGGCGGTTGAGATGCCCGCATTAGGTGCCGAAGTACGTTCCCGGCTGGAATTTTTGGCGCAAAGTCTTTGATTTCTTTTTTCGAAAGCTGTTATGTTGCTTAACATTTAAGTCAGCTTAACTAAAGGAGGCCTTTGTGGCATTAAAACGTTTACTTATATTAGGGATTACAGTTGCTGTAAGTGGCAGTGTTTTGGCTGCTGATGAAATTAATGAAGCCAATAAAACCAAGGACAAAGCAAACTCTATTCGTATTTCTCTGGGTTCTGCACCGGGCATTGATGAGGTTGAGGATTCGACGGGAACCTATTCTGTAGATGACGATGGCGGTGCACGTGTAGAGATTCTTTATGTTCACCGGTTCTGGAGTAAGAATAATCCTGCGATTGGCGGTATGCTGGGTGGCGGGATATTTATCGGAAGTCATGCTCTTTCAGATGGGGCTGCTGACGTTGATTTAACAACATTCGGACTGCTGCTGCAGGGTGGACTCGCTGCAAAAGTCGGTGAGCAGGTGGTTATCGAGGCCGGACCGTATCTGGGCTTGGGAATAGCCGAAAATGAAACGACAGGATATGATGATGGTACCGGCGGTTACGGACTTTTCGGACTGAAAGCCGGTGTTTTTGTTCTGCTCGGAGAAAATGTAGAGCTGGGTCTTGAAGTGGGTTATGAAGGGTTCTCGCACGAGCAGGAATATGACGGCGGTTGGATCGGGACCGACGATGTTACGTTTTCAGGCAGCGGTGCACACGTCGCCGGTGTTCTGGCCATCAAGTTTTAAGGTTTGATTTCAAGATTTTGGAAAAGCCGCTCCGGTTCGGGGCGGCTTTTCTTTTTTAGGCCGGGGTTTACTTAAAAGACGGCTCTGGTACTATTGCCCACCATTCAACGCTTTAAGAAAGGACCAGGTAAAATGCGCAGTGATAGAACAAAAAAGGGATTAGAACGGGCTCCGCACCGTGCGCTTATGCGTGCTACGGGGATGTCATCCGAGGATATTAAAAAACCGTTTATTGCGGTTTGTAATGCTTTCAACGAGGTGATTCCGGGCCACGCTCATCTCGATCAGGTCGGAAAAATTATTAAGGATGCTGTGCGTGAGGCCGGCGGCACCCCGATTGAATTCAATATGATCGGCGTCTGCGACGGCATTGCGATGGGGCACGCGGGCATGAAATATTCGCTGCCGAGCCGGGAGCTGATTGCCGATGCCGTGGAAACCATGGTCGGTGCCCATGCGTTCGATGCAATGATCTGCATTCCGAACTGCGATAAAATCGTTCCGGGCATGATCATGGGCGCGATGCGTGTGAATATTCCGACGATCTTCGCATCCGGCGGTCCGATGAAAGCCGGAAAAACAAAAGATGGTCGGGTCGTTGACCTGATCAGTGTTTTTGAAGCGGTGGCTGAGCATAAACAGGGCTCCATTTCCGACGAAGAACTGGAAGAGATCGAATGCAAAGGCTGCCCGAGTCAGGGCTCCTGCTCCGGGATGTTTACGGCCAACTCGATGAACTGTCTGTGCGAAGCGATCGGTCTGGCGCTGCCGGGCAACGGTACCATTCTTGCTCTGGATCCGGCGCGGCATCAGCTCTGGAAAGATGCCGCGAAACGCGCCGTGGAAATGGCCCGCGCCGATGGCCCGCTGCCGCGAGAGATCGTGACGCAGGAATCGCTCGACAATGCCTTTGCGCTGGATATGGCGATGGGCGGCAGCACCAACACCGTGCTGCATACGCTGGCCATTGCGAAAGAAGCCGGGGTGGAATACGATCTGGACCGCATCAATACCGTTTCCAAAAAATGCCCGAACATCTGCAAGGTTTCGCCGTCTTCGCACTATCATATTGAAGATGTGCATGCCGCCGGCGGCATCAGTGCGATTCTGGCGGAAACAGCAAAGAAAGAAGGATTGCTGAATCTCGACTGCCCGACGGTGACGGGTAAAACGCTGGGCGAAAATATTGCCGGAGCGGAAAGCAAGGATCTTGAGTGTATTCGTAAGGTTGAAAACGCCTATTCCGAAACCGGCGGCCTCTCTATTCTCTGGGGTAACCTGGCGGAAGGCGGCTGCGTAGTGAAAAAAGCCGGCGTAGATCCGAAAATGCTGGTGCATACCGGCCCGGCGGTCATCTTTGAATCGCAGGAAGATGCGTGTGAAGGCATTCTGGAAGGCAAGGTTAAAGCCGGCGACGTGGTGGTCATCCGCTATGAAGGCCCGAAGGGCGGACCGGGTATGCAGGAAATGCTGGCACCGACCTCTTACATTATGGGGCAGGGACTCGGTGACAGTGTGGCACTGATTACCGACGGCAGGTTCAGCGGCGGAACGCACGGTGCGTGCATCGGTCATATTTCCCCGGAAGCGGCGGAAGGCGGCCCGATCGGTCTGCTGAACGAAGGCGATATCATTGAAATCGATATTCCGAATAACCGGTTATCCGTCGCATTGTCCGAAGAGGAGCTTGCGGAACGTCGTAAGAACTGGAAGGAGCCGGAACCGCGCTTCACCACCGGATGGCTTGCGCGTTATGCCAAAATGGCGACCAATGCCAGCAACGGAGCGGTTCTGCAGGGATAACGTGCAACTGAAATTAAAACGTTTATGTCTGGGCATGCTGGCGGTTTCGCTGGCGTGCTCCGCTGTGGGTGGTTTTAAAGAGCGAGAACAGGAAATAAAGGAACGCTCCAAGGCCAAAAAAGCAAAGGATGCAGGGAAGAAAGTTTATTCTGATAATGATGATATTGCACATGTAGCGTTCGGTTCCGGAACTTATCCTACTGCCAGTAATGCTTCATCAGGCGGTTTTATGTCTGATTTCTGGGGCTGGCTGGTTATGGCACCCTTTGCTTATAGGAATGATGACCCTTTAACCTCTATGAATAGCGAACAGAATGTTTGGAGCGATGAGCCTCGATCTCTTTTTCCACATCATGAGGTAGGGCAGGCAACGGTTCCATATGTACGGTTCGACTACAACTTTCAATGGGCGGAAGAATCGGATGCCCATGATGGTCGAGTTGAAGTAGGATACAGATTTGTTGCTTTACAGGCTAGGATGACTCGATATAGCGACCGGGAAGGTGTTTCTTTGGACCATCGTCAGTATTATGGGTTATTGCGATATGGAGGGTGTCGACCGGATTTTTTACCAGGCTCTTTTGAAGCAAATATTGGTGCGGGTGTAGCTACGTATGGCGGTGATCTGGAGGATACGACTTCGGGGGCATTCACGTTTGGGCTCAAATATTATCCTGTAGAATGGGGTGGTATTGAATTCCGGCCAGCATTTTATCGTTGGGATGAAATTTTTATTCGCGATTACGATTTGTCGGCCAGTTTAGGAGCCCGCTACTTTCAGGTCCGTGCCGGATACCGCTGGATCTGGGATCAGGGTGTGGTTGATCTACGTAGCGGTTTCTACACCGGTTTTACGCTAAGCTATTAAAAAAAGACGGTGTTGCTGTATATAAGTTGGATGACTGTGAGGCCCAAAGTCTATGCATCTGGGATGCTTTTCCCGCTTCCCAACCCCGGGAAACCCACGTAAAGTTCCGGAGTTGATCAAACGCAGGAGTGCTGACGGATGGCCGGAACGTTTATAGAACAGTGGAAGAAGTTTCTGCACTTTCTTCAGTACGACCTTTGGCGGATTAATCAGGAACATCATTCGCGGATGCGGGCTTTCGGAATTGAAACCCTGCGCGTCATGCATCTGGTTTTCCGGGGGACCAAAACCAACCGCTGTAAACTGCATGCTTCGGCATTGACCTTTGCCACGCTGATGGCGCTGATTCCATTCCTCGTAATCATCTTTTCCATTTCCAGTGCCATCGGGTTCACCACGGCCAAGGAATGGATGATGGATCAGTCGGCTGAAATGCCTCAGATCCAGGAGTTTGTCTACCAGCTTATTGAGCTGGTGGAAAAAACCGATATGGGGGCGTTGGGTACACTCGGCGGCGTGATTTTCATCTACATCATTTTCAAACTGCTGAGTGAAATCGAGGAATCGATCAACCAGATCTGGGGCGTACAATCCTCGCGCGCGGTGGTGGATAAAATCCGGAATTATCTTTCGGTACTGATCATTACGCCGGTATTGATGATTACCGCCAACTTTATTTCCATCCAGTTATCCGCATTTTCGGACCACTATGTATGGCTCGGGCCGGTCATTAAAACCGTGCTGCAGCTGGCACCGGTACTGATGATGACGCTGGCGTTCATTATGGTGTTCATGTTTATCCCGAATACCCGGGTGAGTTTCCGCGCGGCGCTGATCGGCGGGTTTACCAGTTCGTTGCTGGCGCTGATCCTGCAGATTTTCATGGTCAAGCTGGGTATTGGAGTGACGCGGCTGAGCAAAATTTACGGTACGTTTGCTTATTTCCCGATTTTCCTGTTCTGGCTGCAGATGAGCTGGACCATTCTGCTGTTCGGGGCGGAACTGGCCTTCGCGGTGCAGAACCGCGATACCTATGCCGAGGAGCAGGCGGCGGTCCGTGCCAGCATGGTGGCCAAACTCTGGGTCGCATTTTCCGCCATGAAAGAAGCCGTCCGCATTTTTCTGAGCGATGACCGGGCACTGAATACCGCTGTATTTGCCCGGGCCAATAATATTCCGGTCCGCCTGATGAATGAGGTGGTTGAAGTGCTCGCCAAAGCCGATCTGCTCGGCCGCGTCGGGCCGGAGGACGGTACGGAATATGTCCTGCTGCACGCCCCGGAGCACGTGACGGCAAAAAAAATCTATGATCTTCTGATCCACGACGGTGCCTCGCCGTCCGAGCTCGGGCTGGCCGAAGATTTCGCGGCGGATGAAATGCTCGAAGTACTCGATGTCTCGCTCGACGAAACGCTCGATGCCATCACCATAAAAAAATTCACGGATAGGGAAGATTGATTTTCTCCCTGAGATTCAGAGATGCAAAATATGACCGTGCTGTTGTGAGAAACACGTTTCGGTTAACAAATCCGGTCCGTGGTTTTGTGTGAGTGCTCTATTCATGGCTAACGGGGCTTTAAGCGATGCCGACATTCTGGCAGATTCTCGCGCATGATTTCAGATGCAGCACAAAGTAATGGGGGCGGGACCTCAAAAGAAGTATACGACCTCTTAAAAAAACATTTGATGACCAACGGAATTGTCTATCTTCCCGGGCAGACCGGGACCTATGACGGTGCAGCGATCGAGGTGCAGGAACCGAAGCCCGTTTCATTCAAGGCCGTCACGGAGCTTGGTGATTTTGGAAAAGGCCAGGTCGCTTTTCTCTGTACCAGCTATCACGATGAACAGATTGTTATTGTGGATCCCGGGAGTACCGGGCTGGCCGCAGATTATACTGAAAAAAAGATTCCCGTGCTCGTGCTTGAACCGGAAAGCCTGATCCCGGGAAAGCGGGGCGTCACGCGCGCCCGGTTCACGAAATTCATCACCTCCGGCAAAGGCCGCTCATGGCACAGTTTTTCGCAGCCGGAAACTCCGCCTGAAAAAATAAAGGAAGCAGAATCCGATTGGAAACCGCCGGTGCGCCACAAGCGGAACTTTGTGGAGCTGGCAGCCGAAATTGATTTTGAAAATGAACTGAATGAAGAGCAGCTCGCCGCCGTCCAGGCACCGGATGGTCCTACGTTGGTGATTGCCGCCGCCGGTACCGGAAAAACACGCACGCTGATTTACCGTCTGGCCTACCTCGCCACACAGAAACGGGTTCATCCCGATCATGTACTGTTGTTGACGTTCACGAATAAAGCCGCGCGGGAAATGCTGGAACGCACCCACCAATTGGTCGGAAATCAGTTCGGCAGTTATGACAGCGGAACCTTTCACTCTTTTGCCAACCGGGTTCTGCGGGCCGGTGCCAACCGCATCGGATTCGGCCGCGATTTTACGATTCTGGATTCGGATGATGCCAAAAAGCTGATGCGTACGTGTATTGATGATATCGGCGTGTCTAAAAAACATTTTCCGAAACCGGAAGTGCTGTTGAGCTTATTCGGCGTGGTGAGCGGCCGCATGGGAGATCTTAATGCGGCGATTGACGAGGAGTTCGAATATTCCGACGTCGAGGCCGATGATGTCATTAAAGCACACAATCTGTATCAGCAGAAAAAAAAGGCATCCAATGCCATGGATTTCGATGACCTGCTGATCTATGCCCATAAGTTGCTACTGGAACATGAAGATATCCGGCACCACTATCAGGAAGAATTTAAATACGTGCTGGTCGACGAGTATCAGGATACGAATGCCATTCAGGCCGAGCTGGTTCATCTGCTGGTACAGACGCATGGGAATCTCATGGTGGTCGGCGATGATTTCCAAAGCATCTATTCCTGGCGCGGTGCCGACTTCCGCAACTTCCTGGAGTTTGAAAAGACCTATCCCGGCACGCAGACCTTTAAATTGCAGACCAACTACCGCTCGACGCCGGAAATTCTGGATGTGGCCAACGAAGTGATTGCCGGGAATCCGGAGCAGTTCCAGAAAGAGCTGAAGGCGGTTCGTGAAAGCGATGTGCTGCCGAAATTGGCCAAGGTACGCGACGGATCGGTACAGGCCCGTTATGTGATTGAAAAAGCAAACGAACTGCGGCGGAAGGGGATTGCACTCTCCGATATGTGTGTGCTCTATCGCTCGCATTTCCATGCGATGGAACTGGAAATGGAACTGAACCGTGCGGGAATGGCCTATTCCCTGACCTCCGGTGTGCGCTTCTTCGAAAAAGCACACATTAAAGACGTCTGTTCCACACTCCAGCTGCTGGTCAATCCGGCCAACGAGCTGGCGTTTTCGCGCCTTGTTCAGCTTTTTCCGAAGGTTGGAGCAAAGACGGCATCGAAAATTTTCAAAAAACTTGGCGGGCGCATAAATCTGCAACGTCCGGAAGCCTGTGCGGAAGTGCTGGCGGCACTGCCCGCCGCGGCCAAAGCGGACTGGGAAAAAATACAGGATATTTTCGTGGCCTACCGCGAGGAAAATCTGGTCAACGATCCCGGGGAAATCATCTTCCGTTTCGTCAAAGCATTCTACAAAGAATACATGGTTGAAAATTTTGATAACCATAAATTCCGGCAGGAGGATATTGACGGGCTGATCGATTTCACCGTGAAGTTTGATTCCACCGAGCTGTTTCTTCAGGAAATTGCGCTGCTCACCAATATGGATGCCGAGGGCGGGAACGCTCCGGCCGAAGAGGAGCAGCGCGATGCGATCCGCTTGAGCACCGTGCATCAGGCTAAAGGGCTGGAATGGAAAGTCGTGTTTATCCTGTTCGTCAACGAGGATATGTTTCCGTCCAAGAAGTCCGTGGAGGAAAACGGCGATGCCGAAGAGCGGCGGCTTTTCTACGTTGCGGTCACCCGCGCCGAGGATGAACTCTACATCTGCTCACCGATGGTGCGCCGTCAGCGCGACGGCGGCATGATTTTCCTCGACCCCTCGCGGTTTATTTCAGAAATCCCCGCAGATCTGCTCGAAGTGGATGGCGGTGGATTTTATTGAGCGAATGTAAAATCTACGATAATCGGCAGATGATCGGATCCGATGCGTTTTCCGGTCATACGGTTGTGAATCGTGATTTCTTCAGAATACAGCACGTGATCAATCGGGATTTTAAGGAAGAATCGGTCGGCCGGCCAGCTGGGTTGAAAGCCGAATCCTTTCATGCTGTTTTTCAGCCCGCTCTCTTTTTCCAGTCTTTGGAAATGCGGCGACCAGGGCGAGGTGTTCAGGTCGCCGATCAATAAAACAGGATGAGGCTGATTTTTAACAAGATCCGGCAGAGCCCGGAGCTGAAGGTTGCGGGATTCTGAATAGGCTTTTCCAATAGGTGGAAGTGGATGGGTGCCGATAAAGGAAATTTCGCCCTGCGGGGTGTGGATCGTGGTGAGGATGGTCGGAACATCGCGTTCGCTGATCGATTTAATTTCACTTTTTGAAAGCGGCAGTTTGCTGAACAGTTTAATGCCGAAGCAGTCATCGCGCGGCTGCTCGATGTGGTGGGGATAGGCGTCATTCAGTGTCCGGAGTTCGTTGTCCCATTTGGGCGTGACCTCTTCAAGCAGTAGAATGTCCGGATCCGCATCATGAATGGCGCTCAGCACCTCATCGGTATTTCCGTTGAGTGCATTGATATTCATGAGCATCGCGCGGATCGGCTCTTTGGTTGGTGCATCGGGTTTCCCGAAATACAAGGGCAGAACCAGCGCATAATTAATGGCGGCGAGCAGAATCATCGCCGCGCCTTTTTTATTCATCCGTTTCCAGAGATAGATTCCAATGATTGGAAGACACAGCTGCATATATTGCACCCGGAAATGCGAAAAAAGATCGAGAAACCAATGGAGCCGGCCGAGAAAGCCGAAGACCGTTGCCGCGACGAGTCCGAGGGCAATGAAATCAATGGCGCTCGCCGGATTCAGCGACCGCTTTCGCGTCGTTTTTTCAGACATCAATGATCATCCCGCACCATTTGCCGTCGCCATCGCGCGAAACCTCTTTGCAACCGAGTTCCATAAAGGTGCCGGCCACGGCGTCGGCCTCGATCTCGCGGATGCCGCTGAGCAGGAGGCGTTTGTTGGCCGCGCGTTTCAGGAGAGGTGCGGCCTCCAGCAGCACCGAGGTTAAAATGTTGGCGCAGATGAGGTCGGCCGGTTTGGCGTTCCAGCCGGGCTGCAGAACATCCGCCTGGAAAAAGTGGATTTTTCCCTCCACGCCGTTGCGTGCCGCATTGAGGTTGCACTGGTCGACGCAGACGGGATCGTAATCGAAAGCGACGATGTCGGGAATACCCAGCTTGACTGCGGCGATGGAGAGAATGCCGCTGCCGGTGCCGGCATCGATCATGGTGTTGATTTCCATAGATTGGAGCGATGCCTCCAGCGCTTCGAGGCAGAATTTGGTGGTGAAATGTCCGCCGGTTCCAAAGCTGAGACCGGGATTGATGATGATGTTGATTTTGTCATCTTCCGGCACCGGTTCCCATTCGGGGACGATGCGCAGGTTCCGACCCAGTTCCATAATCTTGAAGTGGTGCTGCCAGAAGGTGGTCCAGTCCTGCTCTTTGTATTCCTTGGCTTCAGCGTGCTCGATGATCAGGTCGGCCGGGAGGGCTTTCTGCACCAGCTGGGCTTCGACCAGCGAGTCAAAATAGATTTCAATCTGGGCCCGTTCTGCATGGGGGTGGCTGACTTCGATCGGTTCTTTGCCGAGGGCATCGCGCACCCATTCACAGATCCGTTCCGCGTGTTCGGCCGGAACCAGCAGGTTGAGTTGTCCGCCGCAGTTTTTGTTTTTTTCTTTCATAAATTATTCTTTCAAATGCCGGCGCTGCCGCGCCATGGCAATAAACGGTTTTACTTCGGTTGTGTCACGTTTTTCAAATCCGAATTTTTTCAGGAATCCGGGGACGTCGGGACGATTTCCGCGCTGGTAGTCGTTCCACAGCGCCTCGGCCACATCTTTTTCAGCAAGACCTTTTTCCTGTGTTAAAAATTCCAGCAGCAGTTTGGCCAGCCGGATAACATGCAGATTCCCGGTGGTATTTGTTTTGGCGTAAAGCCAGTCGGAAAAATGCATGAAGTCGGCGAAAGGGGAGTTCCCGTTTGACGGCAGCAGGCGGGCCGCCTGCGGTACGGGGGTTTCGGGCTGGGCGGAGGACTGCGGTGCATTCGGGGCTGTATCGCAGGCGGCCCGCCTGCCTGCCGTCCAGAGGAGGGGAGCCGTTTCGATAAACTGTCCGTTGTTGACGACGAGGTTCCAGTAGCGGGCGAAGCGGTTGAGGCGCTGCATGTTTTTGAAGGAAACCGAACGGGTGCTGAGGATGTCGTAGGGGGCGTGGGGGCTGTAGACCATATTCCAGTCTTTGGAATGGCGGTCAATCGGTGCTCCGCGGAGCCGTTTGAGAATGCCGAGCTGGATTTCCTGCGGGTTCAGAGCGAGCAGGCGGCTGAACCCGTGTTCGAAACTTTCGAGATCTTCGCCGGGCAGTCCGGCAATGAGGTCGGAATGAATATGCACGCCGGTTTCGGTACGCAGGCGGCGCATGTTGTTTTCTATTTTTTCGATATCGAGCGGGCGCTGGATTCGATGGGCAACCGCTTCATTAAAGGTCTGGATGCCGATTTCAAACTGGAGCATGCCGGGCGGGCAGTCTTTGACGGCGTCCATGAGTTCATCCGGCAGGTGGGAGGGAATGATTTCAAAGTGCAGCATCATGCCGGGCTGATAGCGGGTCTTGAAAAAATCGAGGACTTTGAGGGCAAAGCGGATATCGATGTTGAACGAGCGGTCGACAAATTTAAAATTCAGCGCTCCACGGTCGAGCAGTTTGCCGAAGGCTGAAAACAGTTTTTCTTCGGGGAAATAGCGGACACAGGGATCGAGCGACGACATGCAGTATTCGCATTGAAACGGACAACCGCGCGAGGCTTCCACATAGATGGCCCGGTGTTTGATGTCTTCATCGGAATAGAGATCGTAAGGCAGTTCAATCTTTGAAACATCCACAGGTTCAGCCTGTATGATTTCATTACGGGGCGGGCTGGCCGCCTGTCTGCCTAGCAGTTCGCGACAGAGTTTCGGGAGTTCGATTTCGCCCTCGCCGCAGATGACGTGATCTGCATACCGGAAAATTTCCTGCTGTTCGGTTTCGTAGGAAATTTCGGGGCCGCCGAGAATGAGTTGGATGTCCGGGCGGATGGCTTTGAGCAGGGCGGCGACTTTGGTGACGAGGTCGATGTTCCAGATGTAGCAGCCGATGCCGATGATTTCCGGGTCGTGTGCGAGGATCTTTTCGACGGCGATGCGGGGCTGCACCTGAAGATCAAATTCAAGGAGTTCGGAACGGGGTTTCAGATCGCCCATATTGGCAAGCAGATAACGTGCTCCGAAGGCCGTATGGGCGTAGCGGGCATTAAAGGCGACAAAAAGGATCTCGTTTAACATAGGTAGTTGTGTTTTCTAAATTCGATTGACAATAGCGGACTTCTCACGGAAAACCTAGCGCCTATGAGCTTACCGATTTGTACCTATGGAAATCCGATTCTGCGTCAGAAGGCCGTTGAAGTGATGATGGTTAATGACGATATCCGTGCGCTGGCGAAAGAGATGCTGGAGACGATGTATGCTGAACAGGGCGTTGGCCTGGCCGCTGAACAGGTTGGCCGGACGGAACGTATGTTTGTGGTGGATATTCCGCCGGACGGCGATGTCGGCGAAGATGGCGAGCGGGAGAATCCCGGAATTGAAATGCCGCTGGTTTTCATTAATCCGAAAATTGTCGGCCATTCTGAAACGGTGCAGGTGGGGCCGGAGGGCTGTCTGAGTTTCCCGGACATTTTTGCCAACGTCGAGCGCTGGTATGAAGTCGACGCGGAATACATTGATCTCGATGGCCTGCCGCAGCGGATTCATGCCAAAGGGCTGCTTTCCCGGGCGATTCAGCATGAGCTGGACCACCTTGACGGCGTTCTGCTCGTTGACCGGATGTCGCATGTCAAGAAAGTGGCCATGGGCGGCAAGCTCAAACGTCTTGTTAAAGAGACGAAGAAGAAACTGGGGTAGTCGGGTTTCAGGGTTGAAAGGAAACCGTTTTGAACGGTTTAACCCTTGAACTTTGCAACCGTTTCGATGCTAATCGAGACAATGATCGCTTTGAATAAAACCATACGGCTGTTTCTGGACAGCATCGGCCGGCGGGATGAGTATGAGTTCTATCTCAACAAGTTCCAGTCCGGGCCAACCGACTGTTTTGCGCTGCTGTGTCCGGATGCGGGCAGTATTGAAGCCGGTGCGGAAGTGCTGGCTTTTGATCTCCATTTTCTGCTGCGGCTCGAACTGGTTCCCGCCATTCTGCTGGCGGGGGATGAGGCGATGACGATGCAGCAGACGCTGGCGAAGGAGCCGATTTTTATTTTCCAGACCCTGGAAAAAGGCACGACAGCTTCGTTTATTGAACATGCCCGTGCTCAGGAACGCGTGCCGGTACTGGTGGCGGCAGGACAGAGCCTGGAAGAGGCGCTGCTGCAGCTGCTGCCCGAAACGGCGCAGCGGGTTCACTTTATCCGTGCCGCGGGGGGGCTGAAAAATACCGCCGGCGAACTGGTGCCTTATGTCTACACCCACAAGGAAAATTTCCAGGCTCTGGAAGCGCTTCCCTTTGATTATCCGGCACTTGGGAAAAAACTGCTGGAGACGCGCCCGGGGGTTCATCTTTCAATCACTTCGCCGATTAATCTGCTGGAGGAGATTTTTACGGTCAAAGGGGCGGGTACGCTGTTTCGAAAGGGGTCGGAAATCCTGCATTTCCAGGGGTTGGAAGATGCCGACCGCGGGCGGTTGCTGGAGCTGCTCGAAACGGCATTCGGTAAAAAACTCGCGGGGACGGATTTTCTGGATAATGTGGCACATGCCTATATTGAGCAGGATTATCGCGGGGCCGTTCTGCTGGAGGAACATCCGGCGGGACTGTATCTCTCTAAATTTGCCGTTGGAAAAGAGGCGCGGGGTGAAGGGCTGGCGCTGGAACTCTGGCGCGAGGTTCATGAAACGCACAATGCTCTGTTCTGGCGGTCGAATGTAAATAATCCGTTTAACTCATGGTATCACAAAGAGTCGAACGGTCATCATCATGCCGGAAAATGGCAGATCTACTGGCGCGGCGTTGATCCGTCTGATATTTCGGGGATTATTGAATACTGCAGTGCCCGCGGCGAAGATTTCTGTTAGTCCGTTGAAAAGCGGGTCAGGGTGACTTTTCCGGAGCGCCCGTTCATGCCGATGGTGAAGTGGCGGAGAAAGCTCATGCCCAGCAGACCGTCGGCCCGGCTGTTTATACCGTTGCCCAGTACGGCCGCGGTTATATCTTTTACTTCCGCATCGCCGACTTTCACCGAGGAAAGGATCACCGGTCGCATATCGACTTTCCGGCCGTCTGCAACGGTAGCCTGCTGAAGAGGGAGGTGGTCGAGCTGAAGACCGATTTTTCGGGCAAAAGGTTCTGAAATCACCATCGAAGTTGCGCCGGTATCAAAGATAAATACGCCCGGTGTATTTCCATTGACCAGAGCCCGGACAAAAGTGGTGTTATCTTCGTTCCAGGAATCGATGACCACCCTGGAAGTTTCGTTGCGGAACCGGGCCATGTAATAGTCGATCTTATCAAACAGCAGTCTGGCAGGTTGGTCGATCGAGTCGGGGCTGAGCGCTTTCCGGTATGCGGCATACCGGATGCCGAACTGCTCTACCGCATTGAAGTAAATCGGCAGTGGAGCGATGGTTTTATTGATTTTTTGCTGTAGATCTCCGTTCTTTTTTTCGGTTTCAGAGCGTTCCGCCTGCAGGCCGGACATGGCGGCATTCAGTTCGATGAGCCGGTCTCGCAGGGCTGATTTTTTTTGCATCAGAGCATTCTTTTCATCATATTCCCGGTGCGTGCGTGGAGTCTGGGCAGGAATCTGAATGGCTTTAATGGCGTTGACCGTGGATTCAATCATCAGATGCATCTGTTTCAATTTTGCGAGCAGCTGTTCCGCCCTGAGGTTTTCCTGCTGAATCTGACTTTCATACAGATTCATCATATACTGAGCATCAAGCGCCGCATTGCGCTGATTCATGAGCTGACGAAATTCCGCCGCCAGTTCGGCGTGGGCGGGCGGGGCGTGTTGTTCGCTCAGGATGTTGCCGGATGTCGGCTCTGACAGGTCGGCCGTTTTCCTGTCCGGCGTGCGGACAAGCCGTTCCAGTCGGTTTTTCGGAATTTTTACGGTACCGGTGCCCAGAGAGACTTCGACGTATTCGGCCTGTACCGAAAGAATCGTGCAGTCCAGCGTGCGGCCGTTGCGGAGGATGATCTGATCTCCGAAAGCCACCTGATGACCGAGCAAAAGGACCGTCAACAGCCGGCTTATCCGGGGTAAAAATGAAATATTTTCTCTCTTCATTGTTGAATTAAACCGTTTCCATTTCTGCGAAAACAAAATCCCTGACGGAGTCAACGCAATTGACAGGCCAACAGTGAACCTTTATTTTCCCGAGCATTCTCTAACCAAGAAAAGGATGATCGCATTATGAGCCTATTTTTTGACGAATATTATGCCCACGTTGAAGAGCGTGCAAAAGAGGGAATTCCCCCGCTTGCGCTCAGCAAAGAGCAGACTGAGCAGGTGATTGATCTGCTGAAAAATCCGCCGGCCGGGAAAGAAGACGAGCTGGTCGCGCTGATTATCGATCGCGTGAATCCCGGCGTTGACCCCGCAGCCCAGGTGAAAGCCGAGTTTCTTTTCAAGGTTGCGCACGGTGAAGAATCCACTCCGTTGATTGCCCCTGAACGGGCAGTTGAGCTGCTGGGAACCATGGTCGGCGGCTATAACCTTGACGGACTTATTAAGCTGGTGGAAGAGCAGGGTGCACTTGCTGTTTCCGCCGCCACGGCGCTGAAAAATATGGTGCTTTCGGTAAACCGTTTCGATGACGTCAAAGCGCTGGCCGATGCCGGCAACGATGTGGCGAAAGATATTATTACATCCTGGGCGAATGGGGAGTGGTTCACTTCGCTGCCGGAAATTGATGAAGAGATAGAAACGGTCATTTATAAGGTCGACGGCGAAATCAATACCGATGATTTTTCACCTGCGTCGTTTGCGTTCACCCGCGCCGATATTCCGTTGCACTCGAACTGCATGGGCGGTTCGCTCTTTCCCGACGGCCCGCAGGAAATTGCGAAACTGAAAGAAGAAAACAACCTGCCGGTCACTTTTGTGGGTGATGTGGTCGGAACGGGATCTTCCCGAAAATCAGCCTGCAACTCGCTGATCTGGCACATCGGCAATGACATTCCGTGCATTCCGAACAAACGCCGCGGCGGCCTTATTATCGGCAGCACCATCGCCCCGATTTTCTTCAATACCGCGGAGGACTCCGGAGCCTTCCCGATTCAGACCGACGTTTCAGAGCTGACGACCGGAAAAGTGATTAAGGTTTATCCGGTCAAAGGGCTGATCACCGATGCCGACGGCGCTGAACTCACGACCTTCCCGGTTAAACCTGATACCATTCTGGACGAGTTCCGTGCCGGTGGTCGTGTTCCGCTGATTATCGGAAAACAGCTGACCGAAAAAGCACGGGAAGCGCTCGGAATGAGCTCAATCGATGAATCCGGTATTTTTGTGGTTCCGGACAATCCGAAGCCGAAAGAGGGCCAGGGTTATACTCTTGCTCAGAAAATGGTCGGTAAAGCCTGCGGCGTTGACGGCATTCTGCCGGGCACAGCCTGTCTGCCGAAAATGACCACCGTCGGATCTCAGGATACCACCGGCCCGATGACCGCCGGCGAGATTACCGAACTGGCCTGCCTGAAATTCAATGCTGATCTCGTAATGCAGTCGTTCTGCCATACGGCGGCCTATCCGAAACCGACGGATGTCATTACGCATGCCACGCTGCCGGATTATATCATGAACCGCGGCGGAGTTGCGCTGCGTCCGGGCGACGGGATTATTCACTCCTGGCTCAACCGCCTGCTGATTCCCGACACCGTCGGAACCGGAGGCGATTCACATACCCGTTTCCCGCTGGGCATCTCTTTCCCGGCCGGCTCCGGTCTGGTCGCCTTTGCGGCCGCGCTCGGCGTGATGCCGCTGGATATGCCGGAATCGGTGCTGGTTCGATTCAAAGGAGAGCTGCAGCCGGGCGTGACGTTGCGTGACATTGTAAACGCCATTCCCTATCAGGCCATTCAGGACGGTCTGATGACGGTTGAGAAAAAGAATAAAAAGAATGTCTTTGCCGGGCGTATTCTCGAAATGGAAGGGCTGCCGAAGCTGAAGGTCGAACAGGCTTTCGAGCTGACCGACGCTGCCGCCGAACGCTCTGCCGCCGCTGCTGCGATCAAACTGGACCGCGAGCCGATTGAGGAATATCTGAATTCCAACATCACGCTGATGGAAGAGATGATCAAGGGCGGTTACGGTGATGCTGAAACGCTGAAAAAACGCATTGCCGATGTGAAGGACTGGCTGGCTAACGGTGAACTGATGGAAGCTGACGCGAATGCGGAATATGCCGCCGTCATTGAAATTGATCTCAATGAAATCAAGGAGCCTATTCTTGCGTGTCCGAATGATCCGGACGACGTGAAAAAACTGTCCGATGTTCAGGGCGCGAAGGTCGACGATGTATTCATCGGAAGCTGCATGACCAACATCGGCCACTTCCGTGCCGCCGGCGAGGTGCTGGACGGTCAGGGATTCGCCAATGTGCTGCTATGGGTCTGTCCGCCGACCAAGATGGATGAAAAACAGCTGATCAAGGAAGGCTATTATTCCAAGTTCAGCGCCGCCGGCGCCCGTATGGAAATTCCGGGTTGTTCGCTTTGTATGGGCAATCAGGCGCGCGTAAAGGACGGGGTGACGGTGTTCTCGACCTCCACCCGGAACTTTAACAACCGCATGGGTAAAGACGCGCAGGTTTATCTCGGTTCTGCTGAGCTCGCTGCTGTTGTGGCGCTGAAGGGTGAACTGCCGAGCCCGCAGGAATATGTCGATATCGTCAGCCCGAAACTGGAAGGCCGGACGGATGAAATCTACCGGTATCTGAACTTCGATCAGATGACAGAGTTTTCCGTGTAGTGTGAACAAAGGCGGCCTTGAGCGGGCCGCCTTTTTTTTGCCCCGGAGCAATTCAAAGAAGGTCGGCATCGCTGAATAAGAATCGGTGTTTTCCTGATATCCGGCGGTGATTGGGGGATGCGAGCGTCCCCGGCGTATAATGAAAGGATGCAGTATGTCAGAATTTAATAATGTAACGGTCGTGCGCGAAGCAAATGTCTATTTCGGTGGAAAAGTGACCAGTCGCACCGTTATTTTTGAAGATGGAAAAAAGAAGACGCTCGGCTTTATGCTGGCCGGAGAATACTCTTTCGACACCGGTGCGGCGGAAATCATGGAAATGATCGGCGGGGCGATGGATGTAAAACTACCGGGTTCCGACGATTGGAAAACGTTTAAAGCCGGAGAATCTTTCGAGGTTCCGGCAGATTCAAAATTTGATTTGGTGGTCAAGGAATATGCCGACTATTGCTGCGCCTATCTCGAAGACGGATTGCCGGCCTGCTGATTGGCGATCGGGTTTCCTTTCTCGTGCTTAAGCGAGATCAAAGACGAGAAATTCAGATTTTTCCAAGGCCTGGAATATCAGGTCGTCGGCAAGCACAGAATAAACAGGAAGACATAAGCTGTTGAATGCATACTGTCTTCGGTCATGCTGAAAGGCCGGATGAAAAATATATTCATAGGCATAGATGTTCAGGTGAGCCGTCCCTGCGTATTTGTGGCGATCGATGCGTCGGGCTCGATGGTCGATTCGGGATGGTTTAAAACGCCGCGCGAAATTTTCCAGACTCTGGAAAATCTGGGGCATACGGCAGCTCTTCACCTGGGCATCGATGCATCGCGCGTTCCGCTTTCCGGGCCCCGGACGTGGTACTGGAACGGCGCGAAAAAACAGTGGCGGGGAAAAACGGAAAAAGACAAGGGGCTCGGCCGGCACTGCGAGGTGGTGATTAAGGCGCATAATCTGGCCAATCCCCAGTGGACCCCGCAGCGGAAGGATGCGCCGGCCTGGATGCAGCTGGGTTTTGACCTTTTCCAGAGCCTGGAAGCCTTCGGAGCAACGTATGAAGCGTTTCCTTCGGCGGCATACACTCAGCTTCATGAAGATCCGTCCGTCAGAATAACCATTAATTTTTCCAAGGTCTGGAAACGGGGGACGGGGGATCTTTTTGACGCCATGGCGGCGGCGGTTACCGTGCGCGAATTTGTGGAGGGACGCGGCAGCGAAGTGGGCGGCGGCGACGGGCTCGGAAGCATTATTCTGCCTCGCCCGCTGGT
Organism: Pontiella agarivorans; assembly: GCF_034531395.1. Lineage (NCBI taxonomy): Bacteria > Pseudomonadati > Kiritimatiellota > Kiritimatiellia > Kiritimatiellales > Pontiellaceae > Pontiella > Pontiella agarivorans. The sequence goes on from NZ_JARVCO010000007.1 coordinate 140,913, forward strand.
TAATCCGATTGAAGCGGTTCTGCGGTGGCCGGATTAATGAGCACCGAAGAGCGGTGGGCCTCCGCTAGAAAAGACTTTTGGTGTAAAGCATGTGGTAATAGCCTTTAAGTTCGGTCAGTGCTGCATGGCTTCCGTTTTCAACCACTTCGCCGTTACGCAGCACGAAGATGGTGTCGGCATGTTTTACGGTGGAGAGACGGTGGGCGATAATGATGGTCGTACGGTCTTTGCAAAGACGTTCCATGGCTTCCTGAATCAGCTGTTCGGATTCGGTGTCGAGGGCCGAGGTGGCTTCATCAAAAATCAGGATCGGCGGATTTTTCAGAAAAACGCGGGCAATGGAAATGCGCTGTTTCTGGCCGCCGGACAGTTTGACTCCGTGCTCGCCGACCAGGGCGTCGAAGCCGTCGGGCAGGGATTCGATGAAATCAAGAATGTTGGCCTGGCGGGCTGCGGCCATCATTTCCTCTTCTGATGCATCGCGGTTGCCGAAGAGAATGTTGTCGCGAATGGTGGTGTCGAAGAGGAAGGGCGACTGCTGAACAATGCCGATCTGTTCGCGCAGGAACTGCTGGCGAAGATCGAGCACATTCACGCCGTCAATCGAAATGGATCCCTCGCAGGCCTCATAAAAACGGGGAATGAGAGCAGCAATGGTTGATTTTCCGGCGCCGGATTCGCCGACGAGTGCAACGGTTTGTCCGGAGGTGATGTTCATTGAGATCTTTTTCAGGACCAGCGCATCGTTGCCGTAGTAGGCGAAACTGAGATCGTTGATCTGGATGGCCCCTTTGACGGATGCGGGTTCGACGGGATTCGGGCGGTCCTGGATGTCGGGCTCGATATCCATGATTTCGGTAAAACGTTCGAATGAGGCCGCACCCTGACCGAACTGTTCAACAAAATTGACCATCCGGTCGATCGGCTTGTTCATGAAGCGGGCAAACATGAGGAAAACGAGTACATCGGAAATGGATGCGATTTCATTGAAAACCATGACAGCGCCGGTGACGGTGATGAGAATCTCGTGAAAATGGATCAGCCCCATCATGGTGGAGTGAAAGGCGGCCATGGTGTGATACATGGTTTCCTTGGATTCCCGGAAATCGTGGTTTACCTCGTCGAACTGGGTCACCGCGTGCTGTTCACCGGCGAAGGATTTCACTTCACGAATGCCCTGAATCGAGTTTTCGATGTTGGCATTGATGTCGGCTACGCGACGGCGCATGGCACGAACATTTTTTCGGAAACGTTTCTGGAACAGAATGCCGCTGATGATCATCAGCGGGATGGGAATCAGTGCGATGATGGCGAGCAGCGGATTCATCCAGAACATGCAGATGAAGGCACCGCTGATGGTGATCACGGCGAGGAAGATATCCTCAGGGACATGGTGCGCAACCTCCGAGATGGTAAAGAGGTCGTTGCTCAGACGGGACATAATATGTCCCGTCTTGGTTCGGTCAAAATAACTGAAAGAGAGTTTCTGCAGGTGACGGAAGAGTACGCCGCGCATATCAGTTTCGATACGCGTTCCCAGCACATGACCCCACTTGATGTTATTGAATGCCGAAAACGCCAGCACGGCCACCAGGGCCATCAGCAGCGCCACGATGCCGGCGATTTCCGCGCCGGATGCCTTCTGCATCTCAAACAGGTGTTTGGTGACCAGCGGAATCAGAATCGCACACAGCGCACGAACAAACGCCATCGACAGATCGAGCGCAAACAGGGGTTTGTGCGGCCCGTAAAAGGCGATGAAGCGTTTGATCATTTCAAATGCCGATTACGATGAGAGCAATGTGGCGGGGGTTTCCACCTGCAGAAAGTTTGTATGCGAAGAATAGATCTGTCCGCCGCCGATGAACATGATGAGGTCATCTTTTTCAAAATAGCCTTCATTTAGCAGCATCTGCACACTGGATTTCACGAGTTCGCTTGTGCTGGCCGGAATTTCGATCTGGCGGGCGTAGATGCCGTAGCAGAGCGAAAGTTCGCGTACCGTGCGGGCGCTGGCGGACAACGCATAAATCGGGGTTTTTCCGCGATAGGAGCCGCAGACCATGGCGGTATCGCCGGACTTGGTGCTGGTAATAATTGCTTTGGCGGGCAGGTTGGCGGAAATCGAAACGGCCGAACGTGCAATGTGGTTGCGGGGGCGCATTTCTTCCGACTGCTGCACAATGTGAAGTTTTTTCCGAACGAGATCTTCTTTCTGATCTTCCACCCGTCGGGCGATTTCGGCCATGGTGGTTACGGCTTCAACCGGATATTTACCATAAGCGGTTTCGCCGGAAAGCATGACGGCGTCGGTACCATCGTAAATAGCGTTGGCTACATCGGATACTTCGGCGCGGGTGGCGCGCGGATTATCGATCATGGTGTGCAGCATCTGTGTGGCGGTGATTACCGGCTTGATGCGGCGGATGCAGGTTTTGATCATCTGCTTCTGGATAATCGGGACTTCTTCGGCCGGGATTTCAATGCCGAGGTCGCCGCGGGCGACCATCACTGCGTGGGCTACATCGAGAATGGATTCCAGATTGTCTACCCCTTCGCGGTTTTCAATTTTCGCGATAATTTTGATGGGGCTTTTCCGCATGTCTAGAATGCTTTGAATCGCCATCACGTCATCGCGGTTGCGTACAAACGAGTGAGCAATAAATTCGATTTCTGAGCGCGTGGCCCAGTCGATAAATTCTGCATCCTTTTCGGTGAGTGCCGGAAGGCCCAGCTCAACGTTCGGGATATTTACGCTTTTGTTGTTTTTAATGACGCCGTTGTTTTCGGCGCGGCAGACCACCAGATCGGCTTTTTTCTCGATTACGGTCAGCCGGATCTCACCGTCATCAATGAGGACATCGCTACCGATCGGTACGTCGTTCACGAATTCTTCGTAATTCACCATGAATCCGTTTTCCGGCTGTATTTTATCGCCGATTTCGATGATGTCACCGGTGCAGAGTTCAAGGATTTCGTTGCCCATGCCCGAGGTTCTGACTTCGGGCCCTTTGGTATCAATCAGGATACCAATATCTTTCGAAACGGAACGGATTCGCTGGACCATGAGGTCCGCTTCAACCGTTGAGATGTGGGCGGTGTTGAGTCGGGCGACGTTCATGCCCGCTTTGTGCAGCTTGCGAAGAAAATCTTCTTCGCAACGGTTTCCGGCAATAGTGCAGATAATTTTTGTCTGTTTTTTAAGCATAGGCCCTCGGTGTGATTGCAAGCGCAGGTTTTTATCAGATTGGTTCAGTGAGGCTAGCCCAATTTTATTATTTAATAATGAGGCGGGCGTTCATTTCCGGCGATTTCGTTCGGATGCTGCAGCTGCAGAATTTTTTCTTCCATTCGCTCCAGCCGTTTGGTCAGCCGGGCAATATCCTGTTGCTGCCGGTAAATCTCTTCGTTCAGGCTTTCGATGGTTTTATCCTGCATCGCAGCCAGTGTTTCAAGTTGGATAATTCGTTCTTCCATGACCTGAAGCCTAGCAGATTCATTCGGCTTGGGGAGTTGATTAATCGCCTTTTACGTTGAAGCCGTGAAAAGCTTTGCTAACAATACGCGTAATCGGGGAGATTGATTGATATGTCCGGACAGTTGCAGGATACAGGATTCTTATTGCAGAACCTCATGGAACACATGACGGATAATATTTATTTTAAGGATCGGGAGTCCCGGTTCATCATGGTCAATAAGTCTTTCTGCGACTGGACGGGGCTTTCCAACGAGGCGGTTATTGGAAAAACCGACTTCGATCTTTTCGCCTCTGCGCATGCCCAGCAGGCCTACGACGACGAGCAGCGCATCATTGCCACCGGGGAGCCGATTATCGGTATTGAGGAAAAGGAGACGTGGGAAGACGGGCGCATCACCTGGGTTTCTTCCACCAAAATGCCGTTGAAAAGTGCCGAAGGCGAAATTATCGGGACCTTCGGTATTTCACGGGATATTACCGAGCACAAAGAAGCAGAGCTTCGTGCGGCATACTATGCCGAGCAGATTCGCCGCATTAAGGAAGAGATGGAAGAGGACGTCCGCATGGCGGCCGAACTGCAGAAAACTTTTTTCCCGCGCACCTATCCGGTCTATCCGCCCGGCGCTGCACCCGGTCACCGCAGATTTGAATTTCTTCATCACTACAACGCCAGCGGCGGAGTCAGCGGCGATTTCTGTACGATTCAGGAATTGAGCGATTCAAAAGTGGGTATTTTTCTGTGCGATGTCATGGGGCATGGGGTACGGGCGGCTTTGGTGACCGCTCTGATCTGCGCATTGGTCGAGGAAACGGCTCCGGTTGAGTCGGATCCCGGCCGCTTTCTCAGCAGGATGAACAGTTTGTTGCTGCCGATTCTGCGGCAGGAGGATATTTTCCTCTATGCCACGGCGTGCTACATGGTGCTCGATATGGAAACCGGCCTGTTGCAGTTTGCCAATGCCGGGCATCCTGTACCGTTTCATTTCCAGGCATTGGAAAAACGGGCGGTCTGGCTGATGGATGATCCCGCTCAGCGGGGTCCCGCACTGGCCATTGCCGAAGGGATGCAGTTCCAGACTCTGGAACGGCAGGTGGCTGAAGAAGACAGGGTGGTCATGTATACCGACGGCCTTTATGAAGTCATTGGAGACGACGGCGAAGAGCTGGGCGAAGAACGCCTGCTGGCCGCAGCCTCCAGACAGGCCGGAAAAGATCTGCCGGATCTGTTCTCCGGACTGCTTGAAGAGGTCCGCTGCTTTGCTGCTGACGGGAAATTTGACGACGATATCTGTTTGGCGGGCTTCCGCCGTCGGGCTTTATAGGTTCACCCATGCCGCTGAAAGAAGAAGAATACGGGGATCTGCTTGAAAACCTGATGGTGAACAATACGGATGTCATCTACTTCAAGGATCTCCAGTCCCGCTTCATCAAGATCAATGAAGCCTGCGCACACAAACACGGATTTCTTTCTGCGGATGAAATTGTCGGGAAAACGGATTTCGACCTGTGGTCGGAAGAACATGCACGTCAGGCCTTCGAGCGCGAACAGCGCATTATCGCCACCGGTATACCACAGAACTCATTCGAAGAACGGGAAGTCTGGCCGGATGGACGGATCACCTGGGTATCCTCCACCAAAATGCCGTTGCGCGACGGAGAAGGAAACATTATCGGTACCTTTGGCGTTTCGCGTGATATCACGTTGCGCAAAGAGGCCGAGCTCCGAATTCGTCAATATGCCGAAGACCTCAAAAACATGACTGATGAGCTGGAAGAGGACGTCCGTATGGCCGGCAAGCTTCAGAAAAGTTTTTTCACCGGCGGCTATCCCATTTTTACCAATGAAAATGGAAACTGCATCGAGTTTATGCATCGCTTTGTGCTCAACCGGCAGATCACCGGCGACTACTGCGCATTTTTTAGGATTTCCGATACGCAGGCCGGAATATTTATCTGCGATATCAATGGATCGGGCATTCGCGCCGCGCTTGGAACGGCGCTGATCCGCGGCCTGATTCAGGAGCTCAGCATCTGTGCCGATGATCCCGGAAAATTTCTCCAGCGCATGAATAATCTGCTCCGTCCGTTGCTCACTGTTGAAGAACTTTCTCTCGGGGCCACGGCTTGCTATATGGCTGTTGATCTTAAAAGCGGATTGGTTCGGCTGGCCAATGCCGGTCATCCCATGCCGATCTATTTCCGTCAGGAATATTCGGCATCCTGGTTTTCCGAGGAAAACGGTATCATCGGTAAGCCGCTGGCGCTTGAGCCCGATGTTGAATATCCCGTGGTTGAACGGAGCATCGAGCCCGGTGACACTGTGATCGCCTTCACCGACGGACTTTATACCGTCCGGAACCGGATGGACGACGAATACGGTCTCAAGCGCCTGCTTGATTCGGCACACAGTTGGGCCGGTGAGCCACTCGAAGATGTCTTCGACGGACTCGAAGGCGATGTGCACGCCTTTGCCGGTACGGGAAAATATACCGACGATGTCTGCCTGATCGGGTTCAAACTCAAACAGCTGCTGGATTAACGGCTGCCGTCGGGCCGTTCGCATATGACCACTTTTCTTCACAACCGGCAGATTTATGAAGAGGTCATTCAGGGGCTCATTCCCGAGGCCGCAGAATATATCTGGATCGCTACTGCGGACATCAAAGATATGCATGTCTCCGATCACGGGAATTTTCGTCCGTTTCTCGGGATTCTCTCTGATTTAGTGGGCCGCGGGGTTGGAATTCGTCTGCTGCACGCCAAGGAGCCCGGAGAAAATTTCCGACGTGATTTCGACTGTTATCCGAACCTTATCCAAGGACTGGAACGCAACATTTGCCCGCGTGTACACCTCAAAACCATTGTGGTTGACGGCCGCGCCGCCTACCTCGGTTCCGCCAACCTCACCGGAGCCGGCATGGGGGCGAAAAGTGCCAATCGCCGGAATTTTGAATCCGGTATTCTCACCCGGGACCCGCAACTGCTTGCCGGCATCATGAACCAGTTCGATGAAATATGGATGGGCGCCCGGTGCGACGCCTGCCAACGCCGCAGTTTCTGCGCGGATCCCATTGCTTGAATAAATAAGGGAAATGAAATCATGAACGATCACAAAAAACGGATCGCCATTGTAACAGGAGCAACATCAGGAATCGGCGAAGCCACGGCACGTAAATTTATCGCCGGCGGTATGCAGGTTGTGGGCTGCGGCCGGACGAAAGAAAAGCTGGTTGCGCTTGAACAGGAACTGGGAGACCGATTTTACGGTGTGGCCGGAGATGCTTCAAATGAAGAGGTGCTGGACCGGTTGTTTGAGGCAGCTCATGAAGAGTTCGGCCGGGAAGCGGATATTGTGGTGGCAAATGCCGGCCGCGGGCTCGGCGGGTCGGTAAGAGAGGCCGATCTCGCACAGTTGAAGGAGCTGATCGATCTTAATATCACTGGCACGACTTATCTGATTCAGAAAGCGGCGCAGCGCATGGTTGAAATACAGAAAACCGCGTTCCCGGAATCAGCCGCCGATATTGTCATTATCGGTTCCGTGGTCGGCCGCCATATTTCGCCCTTCAGTGCGGTATACGGGGCATCAAAATTTGCGGTTCATGCGCTGGCCGAAGCTTTGCGTCGCGATGTTGGCCCGCAGGGCGTGCGTGTTTCTCTGGTACAACCGGGCATTGTCATCAGCGGATTTCAGGCGGTTGCAAACTACAGTGACGAACTGGTGGACAGTTTTCATGAAAAATTCGGACCGTTACCGGAGTGCAGTGATATCGCCGATGCAATTCATCATGTAGTCACACTGCCGCCGCACATCAACATCAGCGATATTGTGGTACGTCCCACCCGCCAGGATTATCCCTGATGTCCGTGTCAAATGGATGACTCAGAATTTCGCACGAATATCCGCCCAGCGTTTTTCCGTCACCATCACGAAAAGGCCGGTGCCGTCACTCAGCTCTTCCCAGAGCTGGCCGACCAGCCGGTCGGGTTCTGCATTGTTCCAGCGATCGGCCCCTTTGTATTCCACGATAAGAATACGGCCATCTTTCAGTTTACAGACAAAATCGGGATAGAATTTTTTCGTGGCCGTCTGGAGGAAAAAGGAGGCCTCGTTTTTGCCAACGAGATTGCGGACCCAGAATTCGATTTCCGGCTGCCGGTCCAGCCAGCAGGCGCACTGATACTCTTCTCCGGAGTCAAAGGAACCGATACGGGGGTAGAAATGGTGCTCAAATACATAGTCGCCAAACTCCCCTTCATCCACGCGTGATGGTGCGTAGGCATCAGGATGAAATTCGAAATGATATTCAGAGCCCACCCGCACCCGGTCATTAACGTTGTCGGTAAAGAGAAACTGCTGATAGGCCGTATGCACCGCCTCTTTTCTCAGCTCGTTGATGCGTTCTTCGAGGAGGTTGCGCAAGTCAAATTTTTTCCGGTTTACGGCGGCGAGATCCAGTCCGCCCTGTTCCAGCAGGCTGGTGATCCACTGCGCCACGAAAGCACGTTTACTCGCATGGGTGATGTAGGGATCGTTCAGCTGCCGGCAGAACCAGGCCGCCAGTTTAGCTTCATCCCAGTGCTCCGGGTGGTAACTCAACCCGAGATCACGCGTCAGTTCCAGCGTGAACCGGGTCTGCACCCGGCCCTTTTCTTCATCGATATCAATGAGGCCCGCTTCCGCAATTTTTCCGCCTCCGTTCAGTTTGGCCAACTGTGATTCCGTGATCCCCGCCTGATACAGCGGAAGCTCCCAGGGATAGTCCAGCGCCTCGGGTTCATCAAAGATCCGAAGTTCACCGTCAATCATCACTTCCAGCTGCGGAACCCGGAAGGCGAGCCCCTTTTCCGAAGGGGTGTGGAAAATCTTTACGGCTTCGTTGCGACTGGCGGCACCGGCGGTGGCGATGGTTTCCCGGCTGGAGTCCATGATGGCCGCGGTCTGGACTTCAAGCGTTTCGGCTTCGCTTAACGGGGCCGTAAACGTCAGCGTTTTATCCTTTTTATTCCAATTCAGTTTCCGGCGGGTCGGCCGGGATATGGCGGAAAGGTTCAGTTCTTCAGAAACTTTAACCTCCACAGGAGTGAAGCGGATGCGCCCGCTGGACAGATCGAGTTTCGCCTGTTCGGGTTTTAGTGCGGCGACAAATTCGGCCGCATCGTGCCGGTTAAAGCCGGCGGTCTGCACGAGGCTGTCGCGCAGGGCGGCAGCGGTTTCGCCGAAATCGTGCGAAACCACAAACGCATACGAACGGTTGAGGGCTTCGGTGGTTCGGTGCGCGGCCTGCGGCTGGCGCAGAATACGGCCCAGCAGCTGTTCCACCGCCGTGGCGCTGCGGATGCCGGCCAAACTGACCAGCACATAGGCAAACGCGCAGTCCCAGCCTTCGGCCAGCGCTTTCTGGGTAATCACAAATTTGACCGGGCAATTTTCGGAAAAAATACCGCCATCAAACTCCTCTGCCAGCGCTTCCAGTCCGCGTTCACTGCCCGTGGCAATCACAATTTCCTCCGCGGGAATATTATGATTGCTCATCAGTTCATTTTTCACCCATTCGGCATGGCGCGTTTCTTTGGTTTTTGATTTCGGCTCCGACTGGATCAGCACCAGCGGGCGGAGATAGGGTGCCCCTTCGCGCTGTTCCTGAATTGCTGCCTGACTGAGCATTTCGCGCTGATTGATTGCCAGATTAAGACAGCGCTGTTCGTCGGCTTCCACTTCCAGCTCGATCGGCAGCTTGATCATCTGCTCACGTTTGAGTTCCACCGCCGAAACCGCGTGCAGCACATTGCTGGGTGTTTTTTCGGTATCCGGCGTGGCAGTCAATTCCATGATGCCCGCCGGTTTAAATTTGGCCAACGTGTCGAAGGCGAGTTCGGTCCGGCTGTTATGGGCTTCGTCCACAATCACGAACGGGCGACGCAGCCGCAAGGCATTGGCCAGCGAAAAGGGGAGGGTGCCGTCGGCGTCCTTGAGCAGATCATCTTTCTGTTCTTCGGTCAGATCGCTGAACAGCGGCATCAGGGACCCGCTGCTTTCATAGACTTTCCGGTTTTCCTCGTTTTCCACCTGGAACGCCTGACGGGTGGCAACAATGACCACGGTGCTGGTATCGAGGGTGGAGCGGCTCAGATCCTTTGCTTCCTCCAGACTGAGCACCGAAACCGGCCCGGCTTCACGCAGGGCGGCATGATAGGGATGCTCCCGGTTGCGCAGTCCCGCCAGCGTCTGGTCGCGGATCGCCTTCGACGGCACCAGCCAGAGGATGACGCCGTGTTCGTTGAACAGCAGATGATTGTTCACCAGCGCCACACTTTTGGCCGCCAGAAAGGTTTTGCCGCCGCCGGTGGGAATCCGCAGACAGAAATAGGGCATATCTTCCGGAAAACCTGTCAGCGGCGTAAAAGCCGATTTCCGTCCCCAAAGTTCCTTCGTAGTTTCCTGAAAAGCATAGTCTGCATTGCCCATGCTCCGGCAGGTTCGGAAATACTGCTCAATACTGTTGAGAGCGCTTTGCTGATAGTTTTTCGGGGTAAATGTGTTCATTTTTTCCAACGGTTAAAATTTTATCTTATTTCCGGCCTTTTTCTTATGTCGGTTCCGGGAGTTGGGAATTCACATATAAATGGTTAAAGAAAAGCCAGTTAAAATGAATTTCCTGTTTTTTCCTTATTTCCGGCCTTTTTTTCCTTAAGCGTTCTGAATGAATAGAAATTCATGCATAACCCGCTGAAAAACAGTCGGTTAAAATGAATTTCCTGTTTTTTCCTTATTTCAGCCCTTTTTTCCTTAACCGCTTCTGAAGCGATAAATTGCCTGTGGATCGCGCTCTTTTTCGCTGACCCGTTCTAAAACACCAATCTTTAGCAGATATCGTAAATTATAGCGTACAGACTGTTTGGTAAGCTCCATGCTGTCTTCCAGCTGATCAACAGTGGCTTCCTGGCATTCGAACAAAATAGAAATGATCTGTTTTTGGCTAGGGTTGAATGATTTCCACATGGAACTGACCTGATCGAGCACTTCGCCAAGAATCGTTTCTTTATGATCTGACACTTTATTGCGGAGCGTAAGCGTCACTGTATTGTGTGTATCCGTATATTCAGGTTTGGCCAGCATGACCTCCTGCATGGAGCTGTATATACGCGGAACACCTTCATTCAGTTCCCGGACATAGCCCATATCAGCCAATGCCCGGGCAATACGGGGATTCCGGGAATAGCGCTCGTGCGCAATATTCTCGACGGTAACTTGTGCCGGAAGTGGACCGCTGTTGGAGATTTCCAGACGGTCGTCAAAATGCCGGATCATGACCGGGTTTCCCTGCAGATTGTAGGAGCGGTGGCATAGGGCATTCACAATGCCTTCCAGCCATGCCTCCTTGGGAAATTCCGGAAGTCGATGGAATTTCCCTGTATCCATATTTAAGTAGTAATAGTCCCGGAGCGACGCCTCCATGAAGGTTTCAAGTTCCTGAATCAGTTTTGGAATGCTGCTTTCAAGCCGGACATCCTTAACCACATTGAATGCCGATCCGGACTTTCGTTCCATTCCTTCATGACGAACATAGCGTACAGATGCGTTGGGAATATATTTTTCAGGGTCGGTGGAAAATAAAAGAATGGAAGCGTTTTTATAAAGCACTTGACCTTCGCGTCGGATAGCCAAATTGCGTTTGATGGCCAAATCTTCAAAAGAGCCCTCATAACTCATGGTAGTGCGATAGTCTTCGCAGGCATTTCGATCCAAATCCAGCGGATCGAAATCCAGGCGAATCTCGTCCTCGAAAGAGCGTATGGCCTTGTCGTATTCCAGCTTTTTGACTTCATCCCGGTTAAGCTTATTATTGCTGTCAGCTACGCGCAGATAGACTTCTTCATTGTCCGAGCGCTGGAAAACCCGTTCATAATCCTGGTCTACATGGAAGAGGAAGATCAGCTCGCCGCTTTCCAGATAGATTTCCTCCAGCTGAATATTGGCTGGAGGCTTGATGAATTCGTGAACCAGTTTGCGATAGGCATCCAGCTTGGTCGGTTCGTTCGGCAGCAGTCCGCCTACATGCGCCAGATCCTCAATGGTTCCGTCATCCGCAATTCCATAAACCAGCGTTCCCCCGCCGGCGTTCAGCATGCCGATCAGTTCATTGGCAATCTTAGTCGGTTTGGTATCCCGGCCCTTACGTTCCAGATATTGGTTTTCGGGGCTGAGCCGTAGATTTTCGAGCGTCAGTTTTGAATGGTATGTGGACAGGGACATGCGGTTTACCTCCTGTGCCCGGAAAAAAAGTAACCCGCCGATTTGAGCATCTCCGCAGAGCTAGGCTTGGCAGGTATTGTTGATTTGAACGTTAGCAGGTCATCCCCTGTTTTCAATATTAACCTGCGGGCACTCGGCGAGTGCCCCTCCACAAACGGCTGAACAAATCCGATCATCGTTTCCTAAACCTCAATCGCATACGGGGTCTGTTTGAACACAATGTTTTCGCGCTGGAGCGCCGCCGGGCCGAGGCGCGTGGCGGCCGCATAAATCGTTTTCGGGCCATCGTACGGCGGTAAAGAATCCAAAACCGCCTTCGTCAGAATATTTCCGCCCTGCGGCCGGCGATCGCCCAGAATGCCGTTGAACAACAGGTAGATGGCCCGGTTTTCGTGTATTCCAAGCCTTGGAGATTCTTCGATTTTGCCGGCATCCTGCCGTACCGCAGGCGGCCCGCCTGCCCCGTCCCTGCCGCGGCCGGTTTCTGAAAACCAGACAAAATCGGCGAGCTGGGTAAAGGTGACATCGTCGCGGATATCGCCGAACTCATTAAACAGCGGCTCATCGCTCAATCGGCAAAACTGGAAGCCGCTTCCAAGGCCTGGAACGTCGTTGCCTTTGGCATCGGTATAACCTGCTGCCACGCGCCTCACCCGTTCCGCTGTAATATTTGCCGCAATCTGCTCCTCCATCTCCACCAATATAAACTTCCGGTTTCCGCCGTCCGCCGCATTCTGCTTCAGCACCGCGTGACCCGTCGTCCCCGATCCCGCAAAGCTGTCGAGTATGATCGAATCTTTGTCGCTCGCAATCTGCAGAATCCGCTGAATCAAACGCGTGGGTTTGGGGGTGATGAAAACGTCATCGGATCCAGCGAAGGAGAGCACCTCAAGCAAATCTCTTTTTGCTTCCTGAGTATGGCCAACATCATCATAAAACCATAGACTCATTGGTACCACGCCATCTTGCACTTCATTTAAGAAGATTTTTGGGGCAGGAACATTATTACCATCTTTGCCCCACCAAATTCTGCCATCACGATCAAGCTCCCAAAATTTTTCCTCTGATACTCGCCAATACGAACCAGAAGGCGGTCCATCAATAACACGACCGGAAGGACATTTTATAGAGTACGTACCTTTACTATAATAATTTCGAGCGGCGAGATTGTTTGGCCTCCAAAGTCCTCTCGGATCATTATCATAATTTTTGTAATTTTTATTCTGTTTTTCTGAGCGCGGAATTAGGTTCCGTCCCCAATTGCCGATTCCTTTGTAGACAACAATGTAGTCATGAGCTTCTGAAAAATGCTTGGCAGAAGCTTTTGGCGCATAGTTTTTTTGCCAAATAATGGTTTCTACAAAATTCTTCTTCCCGAAAATCTCATCCATCAGTAGCCGTAGCGACGCGACTTCGTTGTCGTCGATGGAGACAAAGATTGCGCCGTCGTCGGAGAGGAACTGTTTGAGTAGGACGAGGCGCGGATACATCATGCAGAGCCATTTGTCGTGGCGGGAGAGGTCTTCGGCTTCTTTGCCGACGGTCTGGCCGAGCCAGCGGTTGATTTCGGGGGAGTTGACTTTGTCGTTATAGATCCAGCCTTCGTTGCCGGTGTTGTAGGGCGGGTCGATATAGATGCATTTGACGCGTCCGGCATATTTCGGCAGCAGGGCTTTGAGGGCGTGCAGATTGTCGCCCTGCACAATCAGATTTCCGTCGGATTCGTCGCCGTGCGACAGGGCGGCGTCGGGTTCCAATAGTCGGAATTCCACCTCTTTGTGGTGGCGGATTACGGCGTCTTTTCCAATCCAGTCGAGCGTGGGCATGGGTCTCCTTAAAACATGCAAAAATGAATGTTAAGAGAATGCCGATTTCTTCCAGAGGTTGGAAGGGAAAAGAGCGGTAGGGCGAGACCGCCGGGCGCGCCTGGGTCAGTTCGGCGGCCTGAATCTGCCTCACGCCCCGCGCAGGAGTATTTCGTCGGCGCATCCGGCCATCCGGTCTTTGAGTTCCTGGAGGCGGGAGGAGGGGGTGCGGGGGAGGACGGTGAATTTTTTGTCGGGCAGGTTGTCGCGCGGAATAAAAGCCTGAAGAGCCATACGTTTGGAGCCGGCGATGACATCGGCGACTTCGTCCATCAGGGCATCGGTGTGTAAAGATTCGATGACGGTGGTGCGGAATTCGTAATCTTTGGCTTCGGCTTTGATGAGTTCAATGGATTCGCTGATTTTTCCAAGGTCTGGAAAGTGTACCAGTTTGCGATACCCCGAAAGACCGGTTTTGACATCCATTGCCACGTAATCCACCAGAGGCAGCACCTCGCGCAGTTTTCCGGGGTTGGAACCGTTGGTGTCGAGTTTGACCGCAAAGCCATATTTTTTCATGAGTTCGATCAGTTGCGGAAGATCGTCGGCCAAGGTGGGTTCGCCGCCGGTAATGACGGCTCCGTTGACCCAGTTGTGTTTAAATTTTGTGCAGGCGAGTTCGAGGGCCTCCTGGTCGATGCCGGAACGTTTTCGGCCCATGAGCGAAGCGTTGTGGCAGAAGCCGCATCTGAAGTTACAGCCGCTGGTGAAAAAAACCGCGGAGAATTTTCCGGGGAAATCTACCATAGAGGGTTTTTCGAGGTAGGCATATACCGATGAAGTCATAATGTAAAACCTGCAATTTTAGGTTTGAAATGGGCTCTGGTTTCCGTGTTCACCTTAGGGCCCGCCGGACGCTCCGAGGGAAGGAATGGAGGCATCCGGCGGACCGGGTGAAGGAAACGTTTACTGCCGGGCTTCGGCCAGTACAGTCTGAATCATTTTCGGGGTAAGGATTCCTTTGCCCGCCGGGCTGTAGTCGGTTTGAAGTCCGACGTATTGGTAGAGCCGGGATTTTTTGCAGATAGGGTCTGCACTGCCGGGGTTTGCGGTTTCGACGGGAATGTAATCCTGCTCCTCGTCGTCCCAGCGGCTGATGAGCATGGCGGGGATGCGGGAGGGGTTGATGCATTCGGCTTCGGAGAAAGCGACGAGTCCGTCGGTGGTTTCGACGTCGCAGTAGCATTTTTCAAAATCGTTGAAATCTTCTTTTTTCAATAATTTATCGAGGCGCTGATTCAGGGTGTGGCATTTGTCGCACCCCTCTTTTCCGAATACTTTGATCTGATATTTTGCACTCATTTTAAAAATCCTTTCTATAGGAAGACCGGCCTCAAAAGAGCGCAGTATATACTGAGTGGATATTTGGTGCCTTCTGCGTTCTTTTGCGGCTGATTATTCATTTTTAAACCGTAACCATTTCGTTGTCGCCGGCCTCAACGATGTTGTATTTGCCAGCGTGGCGGGCAAGCAGCTCGCCGTAGCGTTTGGATTTGTTCCAATTCTGGATTTTACTGAAGTAGCCGACCACACGGGTTTCGCCGACGACGTCGGTGGATCCGCATTCCGGGCATTGTTCGAGCAGTCCGCGGGTTTGGTGCTGACAGTGGTTGCAGAAGGTGAATTCAGGCGAAATGCAGACCTGTGCGGACTGGGTGCGGTAGAAAACCTCCGTCATGAGGTGTGCAATGGATTCAGCATTGGGCCGTTCTTCACCGATGAAACAGTGGGTGATGGCACCGGATTCGATCATGCTGTGGTATTTCGCCTGTTCGGTGATGCGGTCGACCAGTGATACGTCGGCTTCGGCGGCGAGGTGGATGGAGTTGGTGTAATATTCCGCATCTTCCGGGCCTTTGACGATGTCGGCGGCTTCTTCGGGAAAGTAGACGAGGTCAGACTTAGCGAGGCGCCGCGCTGCGGATTCGGCCGGAGATTCTTCAAGCGTAAACTTAAGGTTGTGCTTGGCGGCGAGTTTTTTTGCTTTGCGGTACATGTGGGCCACGATTTTCAGACCGAACCGCTGTGCTTCTCTGCTTTCGTGCAGTTCCTGTCCGATCAGGAATCTGACGGCGTCGTTTACCCCGATGAGGCCGAGGATATAGGTGCAGTTTTCGAGATCGACGTAGGGTTTTCCGTCGTTGGCGGTTTTTCCGATCTGCCAGAGCGGGTGGCCGGGTCCCGAGAGCATCTCAGCGGCTTTGCGTTTTTTCTGCAGGTGGGCATCAACGGCAAGTTCCATGGTACGATCAATCTCGGCGTAGAAATTTTGCACAATATTTCCGCCGGTTCGGGCTGCGCGGTAGGAGGCTTGCGGAATGTTGATGGTCACATTCTGGAATCCGCAGAAGCGCATGCTTTCCGGATGCTTGAGCATGCGGTTGTCGTCGATCGTGGTGCGCAGACGGCAACAGGCGGAGAGGGTGACTTCGTCGCGATCGAAAATGAAATAGGTGGAGCCGTTTTTCGAGGCGAGTTCGCAGGCTTCTTTGAAGATTTCGAACTGGGCGGGATCTTCATAGGTTTCATCGGAAACGTGGAAGTCGCATTTGGGAAATTCGAAGATGCGGCCGTGGGCATCGCCTTCAGCGAAGACTTGAAGCAGGGCGCGGCAGAAATCCTGTGTTTCCTGGGTGTAGTCGCCATAAGTAACGATGGCTTCGCCGTTTTCGGCGAGCATGGCTGCCACATCGGGATCGTAGATTGTGCCTTCACTTTCGTCGGTGATTTCGCGCAGTACCAGGCGTTTTCCGAGGTTTGGATCTTCGTAGTAAAGATCCATGAGCCGGTTTCCGCCGGCATCGGTTTCCTCGCGCAGTTCTTCGGTCAGTTCCGCAATCGATCCGTCCTGGAGGCGGAGTTGGTAGCGGCCGCCGGGGCCGATGGCCGGAACGGTTTTCATGTAGGACGGAACTCCGGTGTGAATGTTGAAGTCGAGGAACAGGGTTTGTCCGCCGCGGGAAAAAGCATTCTGGGACCCGTTGAAAATCAGTTCCTGGGCAACCTGCTTGAGCTGCTGTGCATCCATGCCGACGAGGAACGGGGCATAGAGGATGTTGATGTAGGCGATGCCGAGTGCCCCGGCATAGTTGGCCTGCATGGAAGCAAGGAAGGTGTTGAGGTGGCCGGTCAGAACGGAGGCTGAGCGCGCCGGATCGGAGGAGGTGTTGAGGTTGATCAGTCCGTTGAGTCCGTATTTTTTGACGTATTCGATGGAGTGGGACGAACAGTAGACGCGGGTTGGATAGCCCAGATCGTGTACGTGAATGGCACCGGTGTCGTGAGCACGTTTGACGTCCGGACTGAAAATGGTGTCGAGGGCCCACTGCTTCAGGACCAGTTCGGCAATACCCAGGTTTACGGCTTCCGGGTTGTTGTTCACGATGTTCGAGTTTTCGGTCGATTTGGTGAACATCAGATTTTCCAGGTAATCTTTGGAAACGCGGTAGAGCGAGAGATCGCGAAGCTGCTGGGCATAGCCGCGTTCGGTCAGTTCGTTATTGACCAGCTCGCGGATGAGCGCGGTGGAAATGATGGTCATATCGCCGCCGATAATGCGGTTTTCGACCGCTTTGGCGACATTGATGGCCACTTCGACCGAGAGGTCGGTTTTGTCGAGAATCTGTTTAACAATGCGTTTTCGGTCCCACGGAAGATTGACATTTTTTGAAGAAGATTCCACCAGAAGAAGGGCGGCGTCGGTGACATCGACAGCAGCGGAATCGGTTCCGCGTACACGGATGTTGCGACGGGCAATTTCGCGTTGTTTGCGGTAGCGCTTATAGGTTGCGACGACGAGGGTTTCGCCCTGTTCGGCCAGTGTGATTTCCACGAGGTCCTGCACATCTTCAATTTTGGGAATGCGTTTTCCGTTTTCGTCGGCATGCACATAAAATTCGCTGTTCGGATTGTTCAGCTGCTGCAGTACCAGATCGGCTGTTTTCGAGTCCAGCCCTTCGTTTTTTTCACTGCCTTGTTTGCGTGCAACGTCTTCAACGGCGCGGTCGATGGCGCGCTCGATTTTCTGCCCGCTGAATGGAACAATGAGTCCTGAACGTTTCTGAAAACCGTCAAATGCGGTGTTGGGTCTTTCCCCCGGCATGATTTTTCCCCCTGCATTGTTGTGTATTAAGGTCTCTGTGCGGCAGTTTCTGCCAGATTTCGAGAAAATAAATTACGCAAGTAAGAGTGTCGTTGTCAAGGGGGGTATACCATATATTGTGGTTAAAAGGTAAAAAATGCTAAATACCTAGTAAAGTATGGTATTTTCAATTTTTGGTATCGGGATGGCTTTGAACTTGCTTATATCCGGTTGGTGCTCCCTGCTTATTGAAAAGGAGAAGGTTTTATGTTGCCCAATTGGTTGAGTTTCGTTGATGCGGCTTATGTGCTGATCGTCTGTCTGTTTGCATGGGGCGGTTTGCAAAAAGGTTTTGCCGCACAGGTGGCCCATGTGATCACCTTTGTGGCCGTGGGCGCATTGCTTTATTTTGCTTATCCATTCTGCTTCGTATATTTCGGGCGTATTTTCCGGAATCTGGAAGAGACCTATCTAATGTGGATTCTGCTGTGCCTGCTGCTGTTGGCGGGAGCGGGGATTTTTGTGCTGTTCAGTAAAATTCTGGCTGCGGTTTTGAAGTCGAATGTATCCGATGCCGCCGACGCGGGTTGGGGTACTGTGCTCGGACTGATCCACGGGGCTCTGTTTGGACTGATTGCATTGATTATTCTGGTGATGGTTGACCGTACGGGCGGATCGTACGACAAGCTTCGTATGAAATCCTATGTCGGGAAAACCGTATGTCATAAAATTGTGCCGCGCATTCAACCGCGTTTAACGACGCTGTATGAAAACAAAATCAGGGACTGGAAGGCGGAACTGCTCCGGCGTGAAGAAGCCGCAAGTGAAGTGGATATGTAATTCGGCCGATTTTCGACGGTTCATGAATAATCGGGAGTACTGTTTTTCTGTTTTTCCCGTGTCTGCAGAATCTTCAGGAAATGCAGTTGGGTTTCATACTTGGTCATTACCACCAGCGAGATGATCGCCAGTGCAAGAGAAAGAATGCAGAGCGTAGTGCGTGCAATAAGTGCGGTATAAAGCATGCAGAGCATTCCGATGAGGAAGAGGCACAGATATACATTACGCCGAATGCTGATCCTTTTTTTCCAGCGCGCGCGCATCGTTTTGTCGAACGCTTCGTGCATGAAGCGCTCACTGTCAAATTTTTCCAGTTTCGGTAGATTCATCGGGTCCTCTCCAGCTTGTTTAAAAAGCGATTTTTGTGCCAGTCAGGCAGCAGGCGTAAAATTCCGCCCCTCAGGATTGAGGGGGATGCAAGGTTCCGGTATGTCTATAGCCAGTTTTAATTTCGGAGAACCATCATGCTCAAACACACTTTATCCCTGCTTTTCATCGCAACTCTTTTGGCGGGATGCCATAGCTACAGTCCAGCGCAATACGGAGCTGATTTTTCCGCGGATGCCGCCATCGAGGCTCGTCCGCTGTCGGAAGCCGGTGGGGCGGGTTTGCCGGAGCAGATGCTGATCTGGACCGGGTCGATTTCCATTGAAGTGGTGAGCATCACGAATGCTTCTGCGCAGATTACCGTGCAGGCCGAAGCTGCCGGCGGCTATATTGAATCGACGAGCCGGTATGAGTCCGGTGAGGGACCGACCGCCACCATGGTCGTTCGTATTCCGGCTGACCGGCTGGGCGGCATGGTGGATTCAATGGGCAGCCTGGGTGAAGTGACCGCGCAGAGTCTGTCTTCGCAGGATGTAACCGAGCTCTATATCGATATGCAGGCCCGTCTCGGCACCAAGAAAAAACTGCGTGACCGGTTGCAGAACCTGTTAGATCGCGCCGACGAAGTGAAAGATATTCTGGCCATTGAAAAGGAGCTGACCCGTCTGCAGGCAGATATCGATTCCATGACTGCCCGTCTCAAGGCCATGAAGGGAAAGGTGGATTATGCATCGCTTACGGTTCAGCTGAAGGCCCTGAAGCATGAAAAAGTGCTCGGTCCGCTCGGTTATGTATGGAAGGGTGCTGAATGGTGTGTCACCAAATTGTTTGTCTGGAAGGATGAAACGTACGAACAGCAGTAAATTATGGCCATGATTCCCAAAGAGCAGATCGAGGAAATTCGTGCACGATGCAATATTGTGGACGTGGTGGGAGCGTACCTGCCCGAACTGCGTCGCCGCGGCTCGACCTATAAGTGCTGCTGCCCTTTTCATAAGGAAAAGACGCCGTCGTTTACGGTCAATGATGCCCGTCAGATTTTTCACTGTTTCGGCTGTGGTGCAGGTGGGGATGTCTTCAAGTTTGTCATGGATTATGAAAAGGTTGATTTTGTGACGGCGGTGAAGATTCTGGCCGAGCGCGTCGGCGTGGAAATTGTGTATGAAGGGGGGCAGCCCGACAAAAGCGGAAATAAAGATGTGCTGTTTAAACTGCATACCGATGCCGCCGCCTTTTATCATCGTATATTGACCGACAGCCCGGATGGCGAGGAAGCCCGGCGCTACATGGAAGAGCGCGACTTGCCGATGGAAATTATCAGAGAATGGCAGATCGGTTATGCGCCGCAGGGCTGGGAGGAGCTTCGTTCGCGGGCGAAGAAAAAGGGATATACAGACGAGCAGCTCGAAGCGGCCGGCCTGGTAGTGCCTTCCGACCGTAACGGAAAAAAGAGTTTCTACGACCGTTTCCGCAGTCGTGTCATGTTTCCCATCTGCGATCAGATGGGGCGGGTCATCGGTTTTTCCGGCCGCATCATGAATAAGGCCGAAAAAACCGCAAAATATGTGAACAGTCCGGAAACTTTACTCTTCAAAAAAAACCGGGTGCTGTTCGGGTTTGATAAAGCGCGAAAACCCATCGTTGAGTCGCGACAGGCGATTGTGGTGGAAGGGCAGATTGATGCCATCCGGTGCCATCAGGCCGGCCTTGATAATGTGGTGGCTTCGCAGGGCACCGCGCTTACCGACAACCATGCCAAAATGATCAAACGCTATGCCGACGAAGTGGTGCTGGTGCTCGATGCCGATGCCGCCGGCGTGAAGGCTGCGTTGGCTTCCTCCGAAATCTTTATCGCCAACGAGTTGAGTGTTCGCGTGGTGACGCTTCCCGAAAAAGAGGATCCGGATTCATTGATTAAGAACAGCGGCCGGGACGTCCTGATTAAACTGGTTGAGGAAGCACCCGGCGCGCTGGATTTTCTGATTGATGCTTTCCAACGTTCGGAAAATATAAAAACGGAAGCCGGGAGGATGCGTGTTGTGAAGGCGGTACTCAACCTGATCAGTCATTGTCCTTCCGCCGCACGGCGTGATCCGATGATTCGTGGGGCTTCGGACCGGCTGAATATTTCTCCATTGGCTTTGAACCAGGATTTGGGGCGCATTAAGCCGCAGCAACGCAGTGGAAAGAAAAAAGAGGAACCGGCTGCTGTACCGAAAGTGCCGCAGAAAACCTATCCGCGACAGGAGACGGCGTTGCTGGAGCTGCTGGTTCACCACTATCGCGAGGTTCATCCGCTGGTGCACGATTTCCTGCCGACGGAGCATCTCACGGATCCCACCTGCCGGCATTTGGTCGAAGTGCTCATGCTTGATCCGCCGGAAACGCTGACCGAAGCCTTTCATGAATTTTCAGAACCGGAGCAGAAAATTATCAGCCGGGTGCAGGTGGAGGAATCGCGGAAAATCGATGTGGAAACGCTGCCGCTGGAACTGGCGCAGCGTTATATCCTGCTTTTCTGGAAACGGTCTCTGGAGCGCGAACAGCAGGTGCTTGCCCGGCGGACCGATATGACCAACGAAGAGCGGTTCAGAGAGACCACCCGTATTAAGCATGACCTTTATGCTCTTTCCAAAGGGTGGAGCGAGGCGCGCCCGATGCTCGAGGCGCGTCTGCACAAAGACGTGGAATTTTAATGATTTATGGTTTCTATTTTTCGTGCTGAAAATAAATCGGCATTTTGATGCACAATAATTTTTCAGGCCTCCCGTTATTCATGCAGCTAAAGAAACTGTATTGAAACTGGAGACTGAAAAATGAAAAACCGTAGAAGAAAATATACCGTTCAGCCCATATCGTCTAAGGGCGAGTCTAAAGTAATTACCCGTCCCGTCCAGACGCCGGAGCGTAACCTTCCGGGGCATCCGATTGCGGTTGCTATCGTGATTGCAGGCCTGCTGGTCGTTGTGCTCGGGGTTACCCTTTCCAATATTGAGGTAACGACCGCTTCCACCGCCAGCTGGAATCTGTTCGGTTGATTGTATGAGAACTCCCGGGGATATATTGAATTGCTGAAACGGGGCTCTGTTCCGTGGATCATGATAGCGCTACACGGCGCAGAGCGACGTTCTGCACAAAAAATAAAACCGGTTTCTCTCGATCTGTACGAATGGCGGCATAGTGCATCAGCGCCGGTTCCGGGGATTGTAAATACGGGAGCTGCTCCCATCAAAAAAAGCCCCGGCCATGCCGGAGCTTCAGACTTCATCAACTTAAAAGTTGGTGCGGCGTTATCGGCCCGGAAAAAGAATTTACATCCTTTTCTGGGCTTTGCGGCTTAGCTTTCGCGGCCGCGCAAGGGGGTTTCGTTTTCGCTGGCTTTGGCTTTCCAGACTGCGGCTTCTTCGGGATTCCGTTTAACTCCGTTTCCGCTGGAGAGGCAGATGGACAGGTTATACATGGCTTCCGCGCACCCGGCCTCGGCTCCCATGCGGTAGTACTCGACGGCTTTGACCATGTCCTGCTGTACGCCCAGACCCCGCTCATAGCAGACTCCGAGATTATGCATGGAATCGGGATCGCCTTCCTTGACGGCTTTTCTGATGAGGCTGATGCCGGCAACCATATCCTGATTCACCCCTTTACCCATCATATAGCAGGCCCCCAGTTTTCCGGTTGCGGCCACCGACCCGGCGGTTGACGCTTTCTGGTACCAATCCACACCGAGTTTTTCATTCTTCTTTATGCCGTTTTTGCCTTTGGCATAGGAACGGGCCACATAATACATGGAATCGATGTTGCCCTGTGCAGCGAGTTGCAGATGAAGCTGAAAGGCTCTTGCCGGGTCCTTGTCGACCCCGACCCCGATTTCCAGCAGACCCGCCATAATGGTCATGGCATCGATATTTCCGGCTTCCACTTCCGAATCCAGCAGTTGAATGGCTGTGTCCGGCGACGGTGTGGTGCCGATACCCTGCAGATAAAAAATCGAAATATAGGCTTTTGCTTTTGAGGAGCCGGCATCGGCCGCCCGCTTGATCCAGCTGAATCCCAGTTCTTCGTCCCGGTCAACGCCGGTGCCGTAGGTATAGCAGGTGCTGAGTTCCATCATGGCCCCGGCATGACCGCTTTCTGCTGCAGTTGTCAGCACTTCAACGGCCTGGGCCTGATCGGTATCTAGCAGGGCGATGCCTTTGTTATAAAGGGTTTTCGGATCCTGTGTTCCCCCGCCGCAACCGGTGAGTAGCAGAATCAGACTCGTGCTGCCGATCAGATTTCTTAACAGTGTTTTTCCATTCATACCGTTACCTATAGCTGACCAGGCAATAGACTTTCAAGTCAGGGCGGTATGGAATTTTCCTTAGGCCTTTCCCTGCATGGCATTACTTGCATATCGGGCAGGCAAGCAGTATAAAGTGCGCTTTTTCCGCCGGATGAATTCCGGCACACTCATTTTAGAAAGCAGGGAATGCCATGACATCCAATGAAATCCGCCAATCGTTTTTTGATTTTTTTGAATCGAAACAGCACACGGTCGTAAAATCCGCCAGTCTTCTGCCGGATGCGCCGAACCTGCTGTTCACCAATGCCGGGATGAACCAGTTTGTTCCAATTTTTCTCGGGCAGCAGAAGTGCCCCTATACACCCGGCCGCGCCGCCGACACGCAGAAATGTATCCGTGCCGGGGGCAAGCACAATGACCTCGACGATGTCGGGCTCGATACGTATCACCACACCTTTTTCGAAATGCTGGGCAACTGGTCGTTCGGGGACTATTTCAAGCAGGAGGCTATCGACTGGTCGTTTGAGCTGATCACCAAGGTCTGGGGATTTCCGGCGGAGCGGGTTTATGCGACCTATTTCGGCGGCGACGAGAAATCAGAAGCCGATCTGGAAGCAAAGGAAATGTGGCTGAAGCTGCTTCCGCCGGAGCGTGTGGTGCCGGGTAATCGCAAAGATAATTTCTGGATGATGGGTGACACCGGTCCGTGCGGTCCGTGCTCGGAGCTGCACGTCGATCTGACACCGAACGGCGATTGCGGGGCGGAGATGGTGAATGCCGACAGCGCCGACTGTATTGAAATCTGGAATCTGGTTTTCATTCAGTTTAATGCCAACCCCGACGGCACCTTTACGCCGTTGCCGGCGCAGCATGTGGATACCGGTATGGGGTTCGAACGCGCCTGCTCGATTATCCAGTGCACCAAAAACTTCACCGATTTTTCCGGCGTCATCTCCAACTATGAAACCGATGTCTTTACACCGATTTTCCAGACCCTGGAAAAAATGAGCGGAAAATCCTATACCAGCACGCTTCCGAAAGACCCTGCGAAACAGACCGAGCAGGAGGCGGTTGATGTGGCGTTCCGCGTGATTGCCGACCACATCCGCTGCCTGTCGTTCTCGATTGCCGACGGCATCATTCCCTCCAATGAAGGCCGAGGTTATGTCCTGCGCCGCATTCTGCGCCGTGCCGTGCGCTACGGCCGTACGCTCGGATTCACGGAGCCCTTCTTCTTTAAGCTGGCGGACACGGTCGTTGAGCATTTCGGCGGGGCCTTTCCGGAGCTGGTCAACAACCGCGGCCGCGTGAGCAAAACGCTGAAGGCGGAAGAGGAATCGTTCAACCGCACGCTGGATAAAGGCATGGAGGTTTTTGATTCGATTCTGGGCAGCACCAAATCGAAGACGATTGACGGCGCGGATGTATTCAAGCTCTACGACACCTATGGATTCCCGTATGACCTGACGGAGCTGATGGCGCGCGAAAAGGGCATGCATATTGATGAGGACGGTTTTGAGCGCCTGATGAATGAACAGCGCGAGAAAGCCCGGGCCGACCACGCCGCGAAAAAATCGGTGGTGATGGCGTCGGACAAAACACTGGATGTGGATGAAACGCCGTTCCTTGGATATGAAATGACGCAGCTTCAGACCGAAGTGGCGGAGGTGCTTGACAACAATACGCTGATTCTGAAAGAGACCCCGTTTTATGCCGAGTCCGGGGGGCAGCAGGGCGATCACGGTGAAATCAAAGGAAACGGGTTCGGCTTTAAAGTAACCGATACGCAGAAGACGCCGGAGGGCATTATTGTGCACAAGGGTGAGCTGGTATACGGCGCACCGATGAAAGGGGTTCCTGTGATTGCAGCAGTTGACCGCTTCCGCCGCGGGCAGATGCGGCGGAATCACACTGCGACGCATTTGCTGAACGCGGCGCTGCGTCAGATTGTTGATCCGAACATCAAACAGGCTGGATCGCTGGTGGCGAATACCTATCTGCGTTTTGATTTTAATCATTTTGAAGCGCTCAACTCGCAGCAGATTCGCCAGATTGAGCAGATGGTGAATCATGAAATTATGAAAAACACCGAACTTCAGACTGCGGAAATGGAGTTGGCTGATGTGCAGAATTCAACGGATATTCAGGCGGTGTTCGATGATAAATACGGTGATGTGGTTCGTGTGGTTTCCATCGGGGAAACCAGTAAAGAACTCTGTGGCGGAACCCATGTTCAGATGACCGGCGATATCGGCCAGTTCCGTATTGTTTCCGAATCGTCCGTGGCGTCGGGAATCCGACGGATCGAAGCGGTGACCGGTCTCGATGCGCTGAATTGGGCGGCGGAGGAACATGCTCTGCTGAGCGGTCTGAGTCAGAGCCTGAGTGTAAAACCGCAGGAACTGCCGGAGCGGATTAAGTCTATGGCCGACCAGATTAAGGCGGCGGAAAAACAGCTGAAAGAACTGCAGACCAAAGCGGCCGTGGCCAATGTCGATGGTCTTGTGGATAAAGTGCAGGAAAGCAGCGGCGTGAAAATACTGGCGGCTGAACTCGGCGAAATGCCGATGGATGCGTTGCGTCAGGTACTTGACGGTCTGCGCCAGAAAATTGAGAGCGCCGTCATTGTGATCGGTTCCTCCAATGAAGGAAAGGCCTGTCTTGCAGCCAGCGTCTCCGAAGATCTGGTGGCGAAGGGTATTCACGCCGGCAAGCTGATCGGGCAGATTGCGAAAATCTGCGGCGGCGGGGGCGGCGGCAAGCCCGATAAAGCCCAGGCCGGCGGGAAAGACGCTTCCAAAATCGGTGAGGCCATTCAGGCGGTTGCCGGCGTGGTCGATAAAATGGCCGGCTGAAAATTTTACAAGGGCTGGAAACGCTGAAGGCACGAGGGCTTTACGCCCTTCGTGCCTTTGTGTTTTATAGAGGGATGGGATTAGATGTTAACCATACACAGAAACGGATCCTGATTGTTGAGGATGAGCAGGCGATTGCGGATAATATTGCTTTTGCCGTCGAGACCGAGCACATGGAAGCGGTGTATGCGCCCACGGCCGGGGAAGCGGAACAGCGGCTTGCTGAAGGGGCTGTCGATCTGATCGTGCTGGATGTCGGGCTGCCCGATGAAAGCGGTTTTGACTTTTGCCGGCGTATTCGTGGGCGGAGTGATGTGCCGATCATTTTTCTGACGGCGCGTGAATCGGAGATTGACCGTATTGTCGGGCTTGAACTCGGGGCCGATGATTATATGTCGAAGCCGTTCAGTCCGCGGGAGCTGACCGCCCGGATACGGGCGATTCTGCGCCGCAGCGGCAATGCGGTTCCAGGGGATGGAAGAGGAAAACCGGAGCCGCTGTTTTCCGTAGACCAGAAAACAAAAACCATCTTTTACAGAGGCGCAGCGCTGAATCTTTCACGCTATGAGTTCCGCATGCTGGAGCTGATGATCCGTCATCCGGGCCAGGTCTTTTCGCGCGATCAACTGATGAATCATGCCTGGGAGGAGCCAGACGCGAGTTATGACCGGACAGTGGATACGCACATAAAAACACTGCGTTCCAAACTGCGGAATGTGGACCCGGTGTGCGACTGCCTGCAGACGCGTCGCGGTTTCGGCTATTGCCTGAGGGTCGATGTATGAAGATGCGGAGCCGCCTGCTGCTGACGGCCGTGCTGCTGCTGTCGATCGGTTTTTACTGGCTGGTCGACTGGATTGTTCGCGATGTCCGGTTGCATTATTTTATCACCATGGAGGAATCACTGGCGGATACGTCGGTGCTGCTGGCGGAGCAGCTGGCCGGTGGCGGGGGTACCCGTCCGGATTTTGAAGATGCGCTGGTGAGGGCGCGCGAGAGAGAGATTGCTGCAAGGATTTATAACCACACCAAAACCAACATGAATCTGCGGGTGGTGGTTGTGGATGCCGGAAGCCGGACGGTATTTGACTCGCGCGGCGATCTGCGGCGCGGTGCACGGTATGACTGGCGCGATGCAACGTTGGCCCTGCGGGGGGAATACGGGGCACGCACCACCTATGAAAATCCATACGATGCCTACAGTACCCACATGTATGTGGCGGCACCGATTCTGAGCGGAGAGGAGATTGTGGGTGCAGTGGCGGTGGGAAAACCGTTGGTCAGTGTTACCCCGTTTATGAAATCGGCCCGGTTGCGGCTGGTGGTTTCGGGGCTGGCGGGATTTACAGCCATTGTGCTGCTGCTGATTCCGGTTTCGCTCTGGATTATTCAGCCGGTGCGTGCGCTGACGCGGTATGCCCGGGCGGTTCGCGACGGCCGGAAAGCGCAGCGCCCGAAGCTGGGCCATGGCGGGGAAATGAGTGAGCTGGCGGATGCCTTTGAAGAGATGCGGGATGCGCTGGAAGGAAAACAGTATGTCGAAGAATATGTGCAGTCGCTCACCCATGAAATGAAAAGTCCGCTTGCGGCAATCCAGGGGGCGGCGGAACTGCTGGATGAAAAGATGAGTGATGAGCAGCGCCGGCGTTTTCTGCTGAATATCAAAACGGAATCGGAACGACTGCACGGTTTGGTGGAACGGATGCTTGCACTGGCCGCCATTGAAAAACGAAAAGAACTGGAACTGCACGAGTACATTGATCTTCAGGTGCTGTTGGAGGATGTTGCCGACAGCCTGCTGCCGGTGGCGCAGGCCAAAGAAATCACGATTCGCACATCGGTTTCCAATACCGATATTTTGAAAGGCGATTATTTTCTGCTGCGGCAGGCGCTGATGAATCTGGTGATGAATGCGATTGATTTTTCCCCCTTGAACAGGGGGGTTGAAGTGGCGGCATCCGAATCGCAGATCACGGTGAAAGATGAAGGCGGCGGCATTCCGGCCTATGCGCTTTGTCGTGTTTTTGAACGGTTCTATTCGCTGCCGCGTCCCGACGGAGGCGCCAAAAGTTCGGGACTGGGGCTTAATTTTGTGCGTGAAATTGCGCGGTTGCATGGCGGTGATGTGGAGTTGAACAACCGTCCGGAAGGCGGCGTGGAGGCCGTGTTGCGGTGGGGCTGATTTTTCACGTCGAGTTCACATTCACTTCAACTGCACTTCAAACACGGATTCCAACCTCTGGAAACAACATTAACCGGAGGTGAAGTATGCGTAAAAATATGGTCCTGAAATTGTTGGTGCTCTTCCTGATTTCGATGGGGATGCTGATTGCGCTGTCGTCGATCGACGGCCTGGCGCGGGAGCGAAAGGACCGGTCGGCCGCGGTGCAACGGAATATTGCGGAAAGCTATGCGCGGAGTCAGCGGATCATCGGGCCGGTTTTCACGGTGCAGTTCCGTGAATGCTGGAATGAGCGAAAATACAACCGTGAAACCGATACGTGGTACGAAGAAGAATTGAGTGCTGACCGTATCCATGTGGTGTATCCGGCGCGTTATGCGTATTCAGGGAAAATGGAGGTGGAGGAGCGGTACCGCGGAATTTTCAAGGCCAATATTTTCCAAACTGAAGGCGCCATCGAGGGCGAAGTGGTCTTCCCGGAATGGGAAAGCCTGCGGACGCGGCAGGGTTCCGGACTGGAGCTGCTGTCGGTTGAAGCCCATATGATACTGAGTGACCTGCGGGGACTCACCCGGGTGCCTGCATTTTTCTGGCAGGACAAAACGCTGGAGATTGAACCGGGGAGTGAGCTGGATTTTGCGGGAAGCGGCATTCATACAACGCTGCCGGAATCGGCTGAACTGTTCGGTGCCCGTTTCGGCTTTGAAGTGGAACTGGCGGTACACGGGATGGGCGAAGTGACGTTTGTGCCGGTCGGAGACCAGAACTGCATCCGGTTGTCTTCCGCCTGGCCGCACCCATCTTTTACCGGCGATTTTCTGGCGACGGAACGGACGGTTTCAGAAAACGGATTTTCGGCGGAATGGAATGTGAACGGCCTGGCCAGCACAGTGCAGCAGGATCTTTCCCATGCCCGGAAAGGCCGCCTGCAGGAAATGGGGGTGAGCCTGATGGATCCGGTCAATGTATATTCGCTGACTGACCGCGCGCTGAAATACGGCTTTCTGTTTATTTTCATCACATTTGCCGCTTTCTTCCTTTTTGAAATGCTGGCGGCGCTGCGGATTCATCCGGTGCAGTATGTTTTTGTCGGACTGGCGCAGGCGGTATTTTTTCTGTTGCTGCTCAGCCTGTCTGAGCACATCGGTTACGGCTTTTCCTATCTGACGGCAACGGTTGCCACGGTGCTGCTGATTACCGTTTATCTGTGCCATGTACTTTGCGGAGTCGGGCGCGGCGGACTCTTCGGCGGGTTGCTCCTGCTGCTCTACGGGGTGCTGTATGCCCTGCTGCAGTCGGAGGATCATGCCCTGGTCGCCGGCTCTGCGCTGGTGTTCGGGCTCATTGCGCTCACGATGATGCTCACCCGGAAGGTCGACTGGTATACCCTGAGTGCGAAGTCCGGGCAGCCGTGAGTATTCAGCTATTTCTTCGGCGTCAGCTTGAGGATGATTCCGGGGCTGTTGAGCACGATGTAGACGGCGCCGTCGGGGCCGCAGCAGACGTCGCGGACGCGGCCGGCGTTTTTGAGGATAACCTCTTCGTGCATGACGCGGTGCCCTTCAATACTGAGGATGCGGACGTCTTCGTATTTGAGTGCGCCGACGATCAGTTTGTTGTTCCATTTCGGAAACAGATCCCCGGAATAAAAATCGATTCCGCAGACGGCGGTGGAGGGGTTCCAGTACCAGATGGGCTGTTCCATACCCTCTTTATGGGTGAGCTCGGTGATGATGGATCCGTTGTAATTCCGGCCGTACGAAATCACGGGCCAGCCATAGTTTTTTCCGGCTTTGATGACGTTGATTTCATCGCCGCCGAGCGGTCCGTGTTCGGAGGCCCAGAGTTCGCCGGTTTCAGGATGAAAGGCAAGGCCCTGCGGATTGCGGTTGCCGAGAGAACAGATGGATTTGATTGCATCTTTGGTGCGGCGGTAGGGGTTATTTCGCGGAATTTTGCCATCGCGGTGAATGCGGTGGATTTTTCCGTTGGGCCGTGCCGGATCCTGAGCATGCATACCGGTGCCGCGATCTCCGATGGAAAAATAGAGGTCTTTGTTTTTATCGAAAACAATCCGCGTGCCGTAGTGGTGACGGGTGGTGCGGTAGGTTTCGTGCGGTGCCTCGAAAATCACCTCTTCGTCTTTCCAGAGGTTACCGTCGATGCGGCCACGTACAATCCGGGTCATGGCCGGCGCCTTACGGCCGTTGGGGCCGATTTCGAGACCATGGCTGTAGGCCAGATAGACCCATTGGTTACCTTCGTCTGTATAGTCGGGATCGAAAGCGACGGCAAGCAGCCCGCCCTGGCCTTCGGCAACGACTTCGGGGGTGCCTTCGACCGGTTTGGAAAAGAGGTGACCGTCGGCATAAACGCGCAGCGCACCGGAGCGTTCGGTGATCAGGGCGGTGTCCTTATCCAGAAAAGCGATATCCCACGGAATGTCGAGTCCTTCGGCAAAAACTTCCACATTAATTTGATAATCCAGAGTCTGGAGATAAGCGGGCAACGGCAGAGGGACGGGTTCTGCGGCGGATTCCGCTTTCCGCAGAAAAGAGACGAGATCTCGGATTTCTTTATCGGACAGCGTGTTTTCATAAGCCGGCATGCCGAGATGGGTAATGCCGAATTTGATGTTTCGCTGGATGGCACCGTCGGCATCGCCGAACTGCCAGATGCCGTCGATCAGGCTCTGAGCATTACCGCCCTGGAACTTGGTACCGTGGCAATGCGAGCAATGTTTCTGGTAGAGTTTTTCGGTTGTTGCTCCGGCGGCGGCTGCGGCATAGAGGAGCAGGCTGTAGAGTAACGTTATTTTCATGTTGGGAATATGAACAGGAATCGCAGGGGGAAGCAACGGGAAAAATGCAGGGGGATTCATCCGGCGGAAACCAGTTCAGAAAGAAGGTTTATAACAAATGTGCACCGATTTATACGGATTAATTTTCGGCCTATTTCAGTTGATGCCGCTTCAGAAATGTACGACATAAAGGGTTATGACTAAAAACTTTAAATACCTTTTTGGTCCTGTTCCTTCGCGCCGCCTGGGCCGCTCGTTGGGAGTGGATCTGATTCCGTTCAAGACGTGTACGATGGACTGCACCTTTTGTCAGTTGGGCGAAACGCCGTGTGCGGTGAGTGAACGGGGGAACTATGTGCCGATGCAGGATGTGCTTGCCGAGCTGGATTTGTGGAAGCAGAAAGACGGGCAGGCGGATCATATTACGCTGGCTGGTTCCGGTGAGCCGACGCTGCATTCTCATTTCGGGGATGTATTCCGCTGGACGAAAGAGGAGACCGAGATCCCGTCGGTTCTTTTGACGAACGGTACGCAGTTGCACGATCCGGATGTGCGGAAACAGGCGGTGCTGGCGGACCGAGTGAAGGTGACACTGAGCGCCTGGGATGAGGAAAGTTTTCAGCAGATTCACCGCCCGGCAAAAGGGATCAATTTTGAGTTGCTGGTAGAGGGAGAGCGAGCCTTCCGGCACGAATATCTCGGTGAGCTTTCGGTGGAGGTATTTATCATCGATGGCGTAAATTCTCAGTTTGACCAGGTGAAGAAAATTGCAGAACTGGTGCAGTCATTGAGTCCGGACCGAATTGATATCAATACGGCGGTCCGTCCGCCGGCTGATCCGTCAGTAAAACCGTCCGCGGAAGAGCATCTGAAGGCGGTCGCTGAAATTTTCGGTCCGACGGCTTCGGTTGCGGCTACGTTTAAAAAGCAGGGATTCCAGTCGCTGGACATCAGCGAAGCGGCTCTGGTGGGCCTGCTGAAACGACATCCGGCAACCTGCAGTCAGCTGGCCGAAGAGTTTAATCTGGCCGAAGACAAAATATTCAAGACGCTCAGGCAGCTGGTGGTAAGCGGATTGTTGTATGAAAATCGGCGTGACGGCGACGTGTATTTTTTCTGCCGCGATCAATAAGGTACTTTATCGGGCAGTGCTTCCCATGCCTGAAAAACTGCGCGGGCTTCGTTTTGCAGGGCCTGCTGCATGTCTATTTTCCGCGCCGGCCAGGGGCGGGCCATTTCGGCATAGAGTTCCCGGTCATCAAAACCGGCTTTGGCGGCATCGGCCATATCGCCGGCAAAATAGACGGCGTCGAGCCGTGCCCAGTAGATGGCGGCCATGCACATGGGGCAGGGTTCGCAGCTGGAATAGATTTCACAGCCTTCCAGATTAAATGTTCCAAGTTTCCGGCAGGCTTTCCGGATCGCCATCACTTCGCCGTGAGCGGTGGGATCGTTTTCGGAGGTGACACAGTTCCAGCCTCTGGAAATAAGCTCGCCGTTTTTAACAATAACCGCGGCGAACGGCCCGCCTTCGCGGGCTTCCATTTTTTCTCTGGAAAGCCGGATGGCTTCGTGCAGGAAGGATTCGGAGAAGGCCATGATGGGGAGGCTGGATTTATTTTTCCGTCTGTACGTCTTTCGCGGCCTGTTTGAGGCAGCGGGCAACGGCATAGTGTCCGGCTTTTGCGGCGAATGATTCGGCGGTATCGCCATCCACATCGGCGAGCGCGAGGTCGGCCCCTTTTTCGAGCAGCAGTTCAACGTTTTCCAGCTGGCCTTCGGCGGCGGCCCACATGAGGGCGGTGAAGTGTTCGTTGTTGTCCACGCGGTTGATTTCCGCGCCCGCGTCGAGCAGCAGCATCACGGCATCTTTGCCGCTGGGGGCACTGGCTGCAAACATGAGCGGTGTGGTTCCCGTGGTATCCTGAGCATCGATAACTGCTCCGGAGGCAATCAGCATTTTCACAATTTCGGTCTGTCCATTATACGCGGCAAACATGAGTGGTGTACGCTTGTCCGGGTCGGCTGTGTTGACATCGAAGCCCTGTTCCAGCGCGGTTTTGATAATGTCTGTTTTTCCATAAAGAGCGGCTTCGACGACTTCCTGTTGAGTGACCGTGTTCACGGCGTTCGACGAAGTCTGGGCAAAAGCGGCGGCCGGAAGCAGCGCGGCGAGAACGAGTGCAATAGATTTCATGGATTATCCCTGGTTAATGTAAAGGGAGCATCGGACCACAGAGTGCGGTTTAACGCAAGGGCAATTCCCTGTTGTTGAATGGATAAGAATGTTTTATTCTTTCACGTTAAGAGGAGTGTTGAAATGCATCGACTAGCACCTATCTTTGCGGCGGGCCTGTTTGCACTCGGGGTTGAAGCCGCGGCGCGTAAAAACAATGTCTCGGTGGGAGATGCACGTCGGGAGCTCGGCATTGTGGCGGCGTATCAGGGCTTTCCGGAGCGCCACCGGATCAGCCGGTTTGCTGTGCTGGAGGCGGAGGGGGAATATTATCATATTTTCACGGCGGAGCTTCCAAAGGCTCGAATATGGCGCACACTGGTTTATGCCAACAGCGGGGATTATCTCGGTTATTACGAAACCGTGGACCCTCCGGTTGCTTATGATGCCGACGCTTTGATTTATGCGGGGGGAGACTACAGTTCCGAAAACGGCGATTTTGTGGAAGGTCTTTTTGATTCGGGGAATGCCTACACCATTCGTTTCAGTGCTGCCGGTCCGCCCGATGAGGTGGTGTTTGAAAACTGCACCTTTCGTTTTATTTCATCGCCGCGGCGGATCCGGCCGGATGACCCTGCATATCGGTTTGTTCGGTTGGCAAACCGTTTGGCGGATGCGATCAACAGCGGCCGCTACAAAACGGTTCGCGAATATTTCAGTGCGGCTGCGCTGGCGCGTATCCCTGAAGAGGCTACGGTGAAGACCCTCGAAGGGGTGCGTAAAAAACTCGGGCGTATCGAACGTGTGGGCGATCCGTGGGTGCAGTCGGCCGATACCGCTGTGTTACCGATCATCTTTAACGAAGCTGCCGCAGGGCTGAAATTGCAGGTTACCGATGACGCCAAAATTATCGGGTTGTGGGTGCAGCCCTTCAAAACGGCTTTTCCGGATATTGGAAAAAATACCACACCCATCCGGCTTCCGTTCGATGGGCAGTGGCGGGTGTTGTGGGGTGGTGATACCCGCGACACCAGCAAATATTTCGGCAGCCGGGTGAGCCACAATGCCTGTGAATTTGTGGTGGCGAACCGGTTTCGTAAAACGTTCCGGAATGAAGGTCGCGATAATCGGGATTATTTTGCCTTCGGACGAATTGTTCGTGCACCGGCTTCCGGGACTGTTGTGGGGGTGATTAACGGCGTGGAGGATAATCGGCCGCATGCCCCGAATTCGTTCGACCGACTGGGTAATGCGGTGATGATTGAGCACTCGTTGAATGAATATTCGGTGGTGGGTCATCTGATGAAAGACAGCATTACCGTGGCGGTCGGTGAGCGTGTGACCGGCGGCCATCCGATTGCGCGGTGCGGAAATTCCGGAGATTCCTCGCAACCGAGCGTCTATTTTCATCTGCAGGATTCTGCACGGCTGCTTGCGGGTTCCGGATATCGACCGTTGTTTCGGAACCTCTATCTCTGGAAAAGCGGCGGTATTGAGGTGGTTGCTGAGCACGCGCCGCTGCGCGGCGAGTATGTTCAGCAACGCTCAGTCTCTGTAAAAGGTGACTCCGCGTGGAAGAGGGGAAATTCCGAAGAGTGAGGCAATGGTCTGTGCAATGTCGTAGAAACCCCTGCGAATGCCTAAAGGTTCGGCGGGGCGTGTGCGGCAATAGGAAAGCAGGGGGACATATTCCCGAGTGTGATCAGTGCCTGGGTAGGTCGGGTCATTCCCGTGATCGGCCGTGATAATCAGTACATCATCGTCTTCAAGCCGTGGAAGAAAGCGCGCGAGCCAGGCATCGGTTTGCTGCAGTGCGCGGGCATAACCTTCGGGGTCGCGGCGGTGACCGTAGAGCATATCGAAGTCGATAAAATTCGCGAAGATGAAGCCGTCGCCCTTTTTCTGTAAAAACTGTTCAACGACCTGCTGTGATTCCACGGTGTTTCCGGAATGGATGCTTTCAGTGATGCCGCGGTGGGCGACGATGTCTTCAATTTTACCGACGGCGTAAACGGGAATACCGGCTTCGGTGAGGCGCTCGGTGATGAGCGGCTCTTCCGGGGTATAGGCATAGTCGCGCCGGTCTTCGGTGCGCTGGAAATTTCCAGGTTTTCCGATGAACGGCCGGGCAATGACGCGGCCGACTTTGAGCGGATCGCACAAACGCCGGGCAATTTTGCAGCCGCGGTACAGTTCGTCGAGTGGAATGACGTCGTTATGGGCGGCGAGCTGCATGACGGAATCCGCGCTGGTGTAGGCAATCCAGGCGCCCGTTTTCATATGCTCGGGGCCGAGCTCTTCAATGATGGCAGTGCCGCTTGCGGCTTTGTTTCCAAGGATTGGACGACCGGTTTCTTTTTCGAAGGTTTCGAGGAGCTCTGCGGGAAAAGAGGGAAAGTCCATTGGGAAGTTGTGGAAGCCGGGATTGATTTCGAGGCCGCATATTTCCCAGTGGCCGGTGATGGTATCTTTGCCTATGGATTGTTCTTCGAGTGCGCCGCAGGAGGCCCGCGGTTTTTCCGCAGCCGGAATGCCAGAGATTGGGAAATCGGGGCGGATATTTCCGAGGCCGAGCTTTTCAAGGGTGGGTAGTTTGAGCCCGCCGACGGTTTCCGCGATGTGCTGGAGGGTTGCACTGCCGGCGTCGCCATAGTCGGCGGCATCGGGCGCGGCACCGATGCCTACGGAATCGAGTACAATCAGAATCACCTTCATAATAAGAGCAGGTTATCGCTTTTTACATCCGCTTGAAAGCGGAATGGGCGATGCTGTTTTTGGGGATTTACATTGATTTCCGAGGGGGTGCAGGGAGAATAGAGCATAATTTAACGGAGGTTAGTTTATGGCGTTTACTTTGGAAATCGGCGAACGGGCTCCGTCGTTCAGTTTGCCGGCGACGGATGGAAAGACCTATGCACTGGACGATTTCAGCGAGAAGTTTCTGGTGATCTTTTTTACCTGCAACCATTGCCCGTATGTGATCGGGTCGGATGAAAATACCCGGCAGATTGCGGAAAAATTACAGGGTCCGGATGTACGTTTTGTGGCGATTAATTCGAACAGTCCGAATACCTATGAAGAGGATAGTTGGGAGCATATGATTGAGCGGATGGAGGAGCATCAGTTTCCGTGGCTCTATCTGCACGATGCTTCGCAGGATGTGGCGGAAGCCTATGGTGCACTGCGTACACCACATTTCTATGTCTTTGATGCGGAACGGAAACTGGTCTACGTCGGCCGTGCCATTGACACGCCGCGGGATCATACGCAGTCTACCACTCATGAATTGGTAGATGCGCTGGAGGAGTTGCTGGCAGGAAAACCGGTGAGCGTACCGGTAACCAATCCGATCGGCTGCAATGTGAAATGGGATGGAAAGGACCGCAAGTGGATGCCGCCGGAAGCGTGCGATCTGGTCTAAAACGGAAAATTAATTAAACCGCAATAAAGTCAGTCAGAGGGGTTGAATTTATCAAAACCCGCCATATACTGACTACATTTCTGGGGAAAGCGATATTGAACCTTAACAGAGGAAGGATACTCATGAAGAAAATCGCAATGTTGTTGGTAACGGCTGGAGCAATCGGAATGTTGACCGGTTGTGGTGTGCCGGAAGAAGAACATCTGGCTGCGCTGGAAAGTCAGAAAACCGATTATGAAGCGCAGATCGATAAGCTGAAAGGTGATATCGAATCGCAGAAAGAACTGGTTTCCAACGAAAAGAAAAAAGTGCGTCAGGGTCGTATTGAGCTTGATGATGCCACCGAACGCATTCAGGACCTGCAACAGAAATCTGCAGAAACCTCGAAAGCACTTGCCGCGGAAAAATCTAAAGTGGCCAAGTTGGAATCGGAACTGAAGACGACAAAATCCAAGGCTGCAGCAGCGCAGGACCGTGCAACGGAAGCTGAAACTGCACTGAGTACACTGGATGTTGAATATCAGGAACTGAAGCGCCGCTTCGAAATGTTCCAGAAGAACATGTCCAGCCTCTCTACGGCGCCTGCAAGTGCACCGGCTGCTGTTGAGGCTGCTCCGGTTGTTGAAGCTGCTCCGGCAGCTCCGAAAACGGACGCTGAAAAGGCTTCCAGCCTGCTGGATCAGATGGGAACGCTCTAAACAACAGATTCCCGTTATTGAAAGCCCGGTTTATTCCGGGCTTTTTTTATACCTTAACGATGTGGGGTTCATGCGGAGGAGATTGAAAATGAAATGCTATACGACACTGTTTGCTCTGTGTGCAGGTATTGCGGTCCGGGCATTGGAAGTGGGGCAGACTGCGCCGTTCTTTACGGCAAAAGATCAGGATGGCCAGGTCTGGAAGCTGGAGGAACAGCTCGGCGGGAAACCCGTTTTGGTCTATTTTTATCCAGCTGCCATGACCGGAGGATGTACGAAACAGGCCTGTGCATATCGCGATTATGTGGCGGCGGGCGATTCAGCGTTTAATGTGGTCGGTATCAGTGCGGACAGTCCGGAGGGACTGAAGATTTTCCAGACTTCGGAAAAGCTCAATTTTCCGCTGTTGTCTGATCCCGGTGGAGCGGTTGCCGAAGAATTCGGGGTCGAAGTCAAAAAAGGGGTAAAGACGATTAAGCGCATGGTCGCCGGCAACGAGGTTGAACTCACGCGGTCGGCAACCACAATGCGCTGGACTTTTGTGATCGGTCCGGATGGAAAAATTATCTACAAATCCGACAAGGTAAAACCGACCGAAGACCTTCGGCATGTACTGGCTGCACTTAAGAAGTAGATTTTCCAAGGGTTGGAAATCTATGATTTAACGAGCGAGAACACCTTGTGATTTCCGAGTTTCTTGCGGCCGTTCAAAAAGCCGAGTTCCAGCAAGAAGGCGAGTTCCACGATTTCGACTTCAAAGTTGTTGCTGATCAGCTTGGCGGTAGCGCCAACGGTTCCGCCGGTAGCGAGGATGTCATCAATCACCACAATGCGTTGGCCGGGCTCAAAGGCATCCTGATGGATTTCCACGGAATCGGTGCCGTATTCAAGTTCATACGATTCACGATGGACGGTGTGGGGCAGTTTGCCGGGTTTTCGGACCAGACAGGTTCCTGCCCCAAGTACGTATGCAAGGGCCGAGGCAAAGATAAAACCGCGTGCTTCGACGCCGACCACCATATCGATATGCTCATTCCGGTAGCGTTCCGCGAAGGTATCGATGGTCATTCGGAAGAGTTCGCCATCGCTGAGCAGGGTGGTGATGTCTTTGAATTCAATCCCGGGTTTGGGAAAGTCGGTAATGGTGCGGATGCCGTCGCTGATCTTTTTCATGAATAAATCTTTCTTGGGTTGAGGATGGGGCCGGGCCTGCACTGGAAATCAGTAGCGGCTCATGCCCATCGGTCGGGTTATGCGAATGATGTAATAGGTGCTGTGAATCCCGTTGTCCCCCGATCCGGAAAGGCCGCCAAGCACCAGCCAGGAGCCGAGCGACTGATTGAGTTCAGTGTTGATTTGGCGCGTCTCAAAGCGGGGAAGTTTTACATGGATATCGTTTTTCAGGATGACTTCTTCATACCCTTTCAGTTCTTTGTTGCTGAATTCGAGTTCGTAGGTCGCCATGTTGTTTTCGAGTTTGCGGATGGTGACTTTTGTTCGCATTCCGAGCTCAACTTTGCTTTTCACCGGGACGGCTTTTCCGTCTTTGATGTTATAGTTTTCGGCCATGTGAACACATTTGGTTTGGTCGCAAATGGCGGGTATACCGAGTGCTGAATAGAGCACCGGGTAGGTATTAATCCGGTTTTGTGCATTTTCAAAAAGTTCGGGAATGGAGATGTTCTGTTTCAGAAATCGGGCTTCTTCAAATGGATTGGGGCTTTCAATTCGGAAGAGTTCTATGGCGAATTTATTGTGTTGCGGTTGCGGAGCATCCGGTATCTGTGCGTGAGCAGCATTGCCCGCAGTCAAAGTGTGCAGGATGAGAATTTCCAAGATGGGCAGGTAGAGCTTCATTTCCGAGGTTTGTTACAACATTTATAAGGGTTTAAGGGTAGGGGAATTCTCGATTGAAAAACAAGCCTTTTAAGGCGGCTGTCCTGCCACCTTGGCGGTATTTACGCTTGATTTTTCCCGCAGTGTATTATATGCATACTTCTGAAGGGAAGCGGGTTATGAGAAGATGTATCATAGAAGAAGAAGTGATCGTTCACCCCGTGAACGGCATGCAGCTTTCGGAAGGATATATTCGGGAGGACGGACAGGCTCATTTCCGCGGATGTCTGCCCGGTATTGAGCCTGAGGCTGGCGATACGGTCGATGAAGTGCTCACCCGTCTGGATGCGAAAGCCAAGGCCTATTACGGCGATGATGTGATTGTTGAAATTACAGTACACCATTAAATAGGACCCGAAAGCATGTTCAGGAATGAGGGCAGCCGATTGGTTGCCTGCGGGTTTTTTTACTCTTTTCACGGTGCTCGAAACGGAGCACTATTCGTTCCGGTTTCCAATCTGTGGAAAAGGGATGAAAAAACTCATGACGCTTGAAGAGTTCGGTTACAGCGATTGGTTTGCAGGTCAGGTCGACTCCGAAATGGAGGAAGGGCTGACTGTTGTTCGGGTTACGGCCATTCACAAGGGCGAGTGCGAGGTATCGGACGGTGAAGAAACTTATCCGGCGAAAATGACCGGGCGACTGCGGCATCGTGCAAAATCTAAACGGGACTATCCAACGGTTGGTGACTGGGTGCTTGTGAAAGATTTTGAGGACGAGGAACGCATCAGCCGTATCACGCGTGTGCTGAACCGTCAATCGGAACTGAAGCGGAAGTCCGCTGGGCGAACGACGCGCTATCAGTTGATTGCGGCGAATATCGACACGGCCTTTATTATGCAGACGCTCGGTCCGGGATTTAATCTTAAGCGGCTGGAGCGTTATCTGGTAATGGTCAACGAAAGCGGTATTGAGCCGGTGGTTTTGATGAGTAAAACCGATTTGCTCAAGTCGGAAGAATTGGCACTTCGGATACAGGAGATTGAGGAGCGTATGCCGGGCATCCGGATTTTTGCCTTCAGTAACCATAAGAAGGATGGCCTGGCGGAGGTGGCCGAACTTTTCGAGCCGAAAAAAACGTATTGTATTATCGGAACATCGGGCGTAGGAAAAACGACTTTGCTGAACAACCTGTTGGGTGAAGAGGACTGCCTCTTTACACTGCCGGTTCGTGAATCGGATGGAAAAGGCCTGCATTCGACCACGTGGCGGGAGTTGATTACACTTGAAAATGGCGCACATGTGATTGATACGCCCGGCATGCGTGAACTGGGTAATATGGATGTGAATGAGGGGATTGGCGAAACGTTCGACGATATTACCGAACTTTCCGCACAGTGTAAATTCAACGACTGTTCACATGTAAATACGAAGGGCTGTGCAGTCATTGCTGCTGTTGATTCGGGGGCGCTTCCGGAAGCACGCTACCAGAATTATGTTCGCCTGATGAAAGAGGCCGCATTTCATGAACAGTCGGCCTTGGACAAGCGGGATCAGGACCGAAAGCTGAGCCGGTTTTACCGCTCCACCCAAAGCCGGAGCAGAAAAATGAAGGGCGAAAAGTGATTGGGAATACAGATTGAAAATGCGGGAATGCCCGGTCAGCCCGGTCAGCCCGGTCAGCCCGGTCAGCCCGGTCATGTGCGAGGTGACTTTTCTCTATTCTGAAAGCTTTGATTCGTCATTTTAAGGAGTATGGGGTCCGATGAATTTTGTTTTTGAGACTGAGATGATGGTTCGCGACTATGAGTGCGATTTGCAGGGTATTGTGAATAATGCCGTCTATCAGCATTATTTAGAGCATGCCCGCCATGAATTTCTGCATGAGGTTGGAGTTGATTTTGCGCAGCTTTGTCGTGATGGGATTGATGCGGTCGTTATCAAAGTTGAGCTGAATTATAAATTGCCGCTGATGCCGCGTGATGTATTTGTTGTGAAAGTAGGTATGCACAAGCAGGGGCGTGTCCGGTTTGTTTTTGAACAGGCCATTTATCGGAAAAAAGATGAAAAGTTGATTCTTGAAGGAGAAGTTACTGGCGTCCTGACGCGCAGGGGACGGCCGATTCAGCCTGATATTTTTGACGAAATCTTTATTTCCCGGGGCTGGACGTTTTAGCTTATTCGCGTTAGAAGATTGCAAATAGTTTCAATTTTGTATTAGGCGGTACTGTTTTGGCCAAATCCGTTATGTTAAACCCAATTAAGCGCGCAAATGGATTGACGGGGCCGGGGGTTTTGAGCAAATTAGCCCGCTATTTTGACTGAGCCA
The DNA here is from genome assembly GCF_034531395.1 of Pontiella agarivorans. Lineage (NCBI taxonomy): Bacteria > Pseudomonadati > Kiritimatiellota > Kiritimatiellia > Kiritimatiellales > Pontiellaceae > Pontiella > Pontiella agarivorans. The sequence continues at coordinate 182,340 of NZ_JARVCO010000007.1, forward strand.
CACGAGGTTTAAACATGAGTAATAAGCAAGCGATTTCGAAGAAAGATGAACTCAACATGTTCGGGATGCCCGAAGGTCAGGGGCTGTATCGTGCAGATTTTGAGCACACCAGTTGCGGGATTGGTTTTGTTGCCAATCTGAAAGGCCGAAAAAAGCACGCCGTGATCACGGATGCACTCGATATGCTCGAGCGCATGGAGCACCGTGGTGGTACCGGTTTTGACGTCAAGTCCGGCGATGGTGCCGGCATTCTGTTCCAGATTCCGCATGAACTCTTTATGGAAGAGTGCCCCAAACAGGGAATCAAACTGCCTAAATTCGGGGAATACGGCGTCGGTATGACCTTCTTCCCAAAGGACAAAATTAAGCAGTCTGAATGCAAAGAAATCATTGAGCGCAACCTAAAGAAGATGAATCTGCCACTACTGGGTTACCGCATCGTTCCGGTTGATAATTCCGATCTGGGCCGCGATTCTGCTGAAACCGAACCGAGCGTGCAGCAGATCTTTATCGCCAAGCCTGAGGGCATGGATGCGTCGACTTTTGACCGTAAACTTTTCGTTTTCCGTAAATATTCCGAGCGGGTCTGCAACGAAACAGTTGCCGGCATCGGTCCTGACGGACTGAACATTATTTCCTGCTCGTATAAAACCATTAACTATAAAGGGCAGCTGGTCACCGAACAGGTTCCGAAATATTTCCTCGACCTGCAGAATGAAACCGCTGTTTCTGCCATCGCGCTGGTCCATTCCCGTTTTTCGACCAACACCTTCCCTTCGTGGAAACTGGCCCAGCCGTTCCGCTATATTGCCCATAATGGTGAGATCAATACGAACAAGGGAAATATCAACTGGATGCGTGCCCGCGAAATCCTGCTGGAATGCACCGCTTTCTCTAAAGAAGAGCTCGAAATGATCTTCCCGATCTGTGATCCCGCGGCATCTGACTCTGCCAATCTCGATATGGCGATCGAGATGCTGGTGCTCTCCGGCCGTTCGCTGCCGCATGTACTCATGATGCTCATTCCTGAGGCGTGGCAGAATGATCCGGATATGGATCCGGCTAAGCGCGCGTTTTATGAATTCTACTCGGCGATGATGGAGCCCTGGGACGGACCAGCATCGGTCTGCTTTACCGACGGCGTACTGGTTGGCGCCACACTTGACCGCAACGGCCTGCGCCCGTCGCGTTACTGTGTCACCGATGACGACATGCTGATTATGGCGTCGGAAACCGGCGTGATCGACGTTGACCATAATAAGGTTAAAATCCGCGGCCGTCTGCAGCCGGGTAAGATGTTTGTGGCGGACCTCGAAAAGGGACGCATCATTTCCGATGATGAGCTCAAGGCCGACCTCTGTTCACGTCAACCCTATCAGGAATGGATTAACCAGACGATGGTTCATCTCGATGACCTTCCGGCACCGGAAGATTTTGAGCTGAAAACTCCGAAACACGATGTGCTCTTCCGCCGGCAACAGACGTTCGGCTTCACCTATGAAGACATCACGGAAATTCTCAAGCCGATGGCCACTGGTGGTAAAGAGCCGCTCGGTTCGATGGGGGCAGACAATCCGCTGGCCGTTCTTTCGGACCGCCCTGTGCAGCTGTCACACTATTTCAAACAGCTTTTCGCACAGGTGACCAACCCGCCGATCGATTCGATTCGGGAGCGCGTAGTGATGGACCTGCGCACGTATGTCGGCGGGTTTAAAAACGTTCTGACCGAGTCTCCGGAACACTGCCGCCGGATTGCCATTCCACAGCCGGTGCTCACCAACGAGGATCTGTCCAAGCTGATTCATGTCGACACCAATCATTTCCAGACCAAACGGCTGGATATTGTATTCCCCGCGACCGGTAAGCCGGGGGTGCTGGAAAAAACACTCGACCGCATCTGCCGCTATGCTGAAGATGCCATTGATGAAGGTTATTCCATCATCCTGCTCTCCGACTTTGCGAAAGATACTGACCACGCGCCGATTCCGTCGGTACTGGCCGCAGCAGCCGTGCACCACTACCTCATCCGCGCCGGAAAGCGCGGTAAGGCCGATATTATTCTCGAAGTCGGCGACGTCCGCGAAGTTCACCACTTCGCCACGGTGCTCGGCTACGGGGCTTCGGCCATTAACCCCTACATGGCGCTCGATACCATCCGCGACATGGAGAAAGAGGACCTGCTCAATGGTCTTGATGCCAACACCGCCATTAGCAACTACATCAAAGCGATCGACGGCGGTCTGCTGAAAATCTTTTCGAAGATGGGAATCTCGACGCTAGCGTCCTACCAGGGTGCGCAGATTTTTGAGATTGTGGGTATTAACTCCGATGTGGTTGAAAAATACTTTACCGGAACCGTGAGCCGTATCGAAGGGCTCAGTCTCGATGACATTGCCAAGGAAACCCTTCAGAAACACCGTAAAGGTTTCCCGGCCCGCGGCGGTGCCGCTAAGGTGCTGGATCCGGGCGGTGAATACCACTGGCGCAAGGACGGTGAACGCCACCTGTTCAACCCGACGACGATCCGTCTGCTGCAGGAGTGCACGCGCGATAACGACTATGAGAAATACAAGGAATATTCCAAGGCCGTTAACGACCAGAATAAAGCGGCCTTCACGCTGCGAGGCCTGATGGAATTCAGTCCTGACCGCAAACCGATCTCGATTGATGAAGTCGAACCGGCGGAAAATATCCTGAAGCGTTTTGCCACCGGCGCCATGTCTTTCGGTTCCATCTCCTGGGAAGCACACACCACGCTGGCGATTGCGATGAACCGCATTGGTTCGCGCTCCAACTCCGGTGAAGGCGGGGAAGACCCGAAGCGCTACACCAAACTGCCGAACGGCGACGATATGTGCTCTGCCACCAAGCAGATTGCTTCCGGCCGTTTCGGGGTGAACAGCTATTACCTGTCGAAAGCCTCTGAGCTGCAGATTAAAATGGCGCAGGGTGCGAAACCGGGCGAAGGCGGCCACCTGCCGGGTCATAAAGTGAACGGCTGGATCGGGCGTACCCGCGGTTCCACGCCGGGGGTCGGACTCATTTCTCCGCCGCCGCACCACGATATCTATTCGATCGAAGACCTCGCGCAGCTGATCTATGACCTGAAGAACTCCAATCGCGATGCCCGTGTTAACGTGAAGCTGGTCTCTGAAGCCGGCGTCGGCACGATTGCCGCCGGGGTGTGCAAGGCGAAAGCCGATGCGGTTCTGATTGCCGGCTACGACGGCGGCACGGGTGCATCGCCGCTCAGCTCTATCAAGCATGCCGGCCTACCGTGGGAACTGGGCCTGTCCGAAACCCATCAGACACTGGTCCGTAACCGCCTGCGTAACCGTATTGTGGTTCAGGCTGACGGCCAGATGAAAACTTCGCGTGACCTCGCCATTGCTACGCTGCTTGGTGCGGAAGAGTGGGGCGTAGCTACAGCGGCGCTGGTGGTGCAAGGCTGCATTATGATGCGTAAATGCCACAGCAACACCTGCCCGGTCGGTATCGCCACCCAGCGCGGTGAACTCCGCGCCAAATTTACCGGTAACCCGGATCACGTGGTGAACTTTTTCGAATTCCTTGTGGACGGTTTGCGCGAAATTATGGCTGAGCTCGGCTTCCGAACCATCGACGAGATGGTCGGCCAGTCACAGGTGCTCAAATTCCGTGACAACGTCGACCACTGGAAATATAAGAATCTCGATCTGTCCCCGATCCTGCATAAGGAAACCATCGGGGCTGAAGAAGGCGGAACCTACCACTGCAAAAGCCAGAACCACATGCTTGAAAGCGTGATCGACTGGAAACTGATCGATGCCGCCAAGGGGGCCATTGAAAACGGCGAAAGCGCCAGCGGCGAATTCGACGTTATCAACACCGATCGTTCAGTCGGCACGATTCTGTCGAACGAACTGACCAAAGCGACCGAAGGCAAGGGCCTTCCGGATGGAACCATTAAGTTCAAGCTGAACGGTTCCATCGGCCAGTCCATGGGGGCATTCATGTGTAAAGGGATTGAGCTGGAACTCGAGGGCGATGCCAACGACTATGTGGGAAAAGGGCTCTCCGGCGGTCAGCTGGCGATCTACCCGAGCAAAGGCGCACCCTTTGCTGCCGAAGAGAATATCCTCGTCGGAAATGTCTGTTTCTACGGAGCAACGGCCGGCAAAGCCTATATCCGCGGCGTAGCCGGTGAACGTTTCTGCGTTCGTAACTCCGGTGCTGAAGTGGTGGTTGAAGGGATTGGAGACCACGGCTGCGAATATATGACCGGCGGTAAGGCGATCATCCTTGGCCGTACCGGCCGTAACTTCGGCGCAGGTATGTCCGGCGGTGTTGCGTATGTTTACGATGTCGACGGCGACTTTGCCGAAAAGTGTAACATGGAGATGATCGAGCTCGAAAAGGTTCATGTGGTCAGAGAGATCGAAGACCTTAAGGCCATGATCACTGTGCATCAGCAGAAGACCGGTTCGACCGTTGCGGCCGCTATGCTGGCCGACTGGGATGACGCACTGGCAAAATTCGTGAAGGTCATCCCTACGGACTATAAGCGTATGCTCGAGTATATCGAACAGGCGCGCGACACCGGCGAATATGAAACTGAAGAACAAATCATCGATGCAGCGTTCGATATGCATATCGCGTCGCTCAACGCCTAATTGATTTGTAAGGAGATTTAGTTATGGGAAAGCCAACTGGATTTTTAGAATATGTTAGAAGCACCAATCCCATGCGCCCTGAAGAAGAGCGCGTGAAGGATTGGGACGAGGTGTATGTCCTGCGCGACGAGCAGACCTGCCAGGAGCAGGGCGCCCGCTGTATGGACTGCGGTGTTCCGTTCTGCCATCGCGGCGAACTGATGCAGGGCGGCGCAAGCGGCTGCCCGATCAACAACCTGATTCCCGAGTGGAATGACCTGATCTACCGCAACCGCTGGCGCGAAGCGCTCGACCGCCTGCACCACACCAATAATTTTCCGGAAGTCACTGGGCGTGTATGCCCGGCGCCGTGTGAAGCAGGTTGTGTGCTAGGCATCAACGAGCCGTCGGTAACGATTCACGACAACGAACGCACTATCATCGATAAAGGCTTTGAAAACGGCTGGGTTGTTCCCGAGCCGCCGGAAGTCCGTACCGATAAAAAGGTCGCAGTAGTCGGTTCCGGTCCGGCCGGTCTGTCCTGCGCTCAGCAGCTCAACCGCGCCGGCCACAACGTCACGCTGTTCGAACGGTCTGACCGTATCGGCGGGTTGATGATGTACGGCATTCCGAACATGAAGCTCGATAAAGGCGTTATGCAGCGTCGTATCGACATCATTGAAAAAGAAGGCGTTGTCTATAAAACCAGCACTGAAGTCGGCAAGGACATTTCGGCTGCGGAACTCAAGAACGAGTTTGATGCCGTGATTCTGACCACCGGCGCCACGAAACCGCGTGATCTTCCGGTGGAAGGCCGTGGGCTGAAGGGCGTCTATTTTGCGATGGAATTCCTCCACGCCAACACCAAGTCGCTGCTCGACAGTAATCTTGAAGACGGCAAATTTATTTCCGCCAAGGACAAGAAAGTCATCGTCATCGGCGGCGGCGACACCGGTACCGATTGTGTGGGCACCTCGCTCCGTCATCGGTGCGAAAGTGTTGCACAGCTTGAAATTATGCCGAAGCCGGAAACTGACCGTAACCGCGTTTCCAACCCTTGGCCGCAGTGGCCCGCCAATCTCAAGACCGACTATGGTCAGCAGGAAGCCATTGCTCTGCAGGGGACCGACCCGCGGACGTTCTCCGTGATGACCACTAAATTCGAAGGCAATGAAGCCGGTGAACTGGCCGCCATCCACACCGTGGAAGTCGAATGGGTCGATAACGGAAACGGTGGGAAAATGCCGAAGGCTGTCGAGGGAACGGAAAAGCGCACCGAAGCAGACCTTGTGCTGCTTGCCATGGGTTTTCTCGGTCCGGAAGATCCGGTGGCTGAACAGCTCGGCGTTGAGCGCGATGCCCGTTCCAACTATAAAGCCGAACACGAAGTCTATACCACCAACGTAGACGGCGTATTCGCCGCCGGCGACTCCCGTCGCGGTCAGTCACTCGTCGTCTGGGCCATCAACGAAGGCCGCGGCTGTGCACGTGAGGTCGATAAATACCTCATGGGTGACACCGTCCTTCCGTAATCAGTTCTCCGCTAATTCGACAAACCCGTTTCTGTTTCAGGAGCGGGTTTTTTCGTAAAAAAGGCCAAGAGGAGCATTAGATATCAGGGATCGTGGGTATGGAGTTCTTCTTCGGCGAAGATTTTGTTTTTTATGATGCCCATTTCTTCACAGAGCAGCTCGCCGATGGCGTTTTCTTTTGAAATCCGGCGAGTGAAATCTTCGGTTTTTTCGTAAATAGTCTTAGGGTGATCGGCACCGGGGGCGATTCGGCGGACTTCGAACCGGTATTCATTTTCCGCGCCGTCGGCTTGCGTGACGAACAGGTGATGATCATTTCCCAGATGAATGAATTTATCTTCAGCAATAATGTGACCTCGCATAATAAACCTCCATTGAATGGGCTGAGCATAATGGTCTTTTCAAAGATTGGAAAGCGGGTTTTACTGCCTTTGGAAAAGCGGTATATTTGCCGGCATGCATAAAAATAAAACCCATATTGCGGTAAAAAACGGAACGCACCATGCGGCGGAAAAAATTGTGGCGGAGCTGTTAATGCGGGAGTTTGCACAGGATGATTCTGTGCTGGTGGCCATTGGGGGTCCGGGAGGTACGGGGAAGTCAACCTTTGCACGGGTATTGGCAGACGGGCTTCCAGATGCGGTTATACTGCGGCTGGATGACTATAAAACATCGCGGGTGCTGCGGGCGGAAAAGCAGGTTTTCGGCCCGCACCCGGAAGCGAATAAGCTGGATTTAATGCAGGAGCATTTTGCTGAGATTAAAGCCGGCCGGACGTTTCAGAAACCGGTATATGATTCGCCTACAGGAGAAGCCCGGCAGACTGAGGCCTTCGTTCCGCGGCAGTTTAATCTACTGGATGGTGAGGTTTCGACCTATCCTGCATTTCGCGAGCAGGTTGACTTTTCAATTTTTATTGATTCCGATTGGAAGACGCAGCTGGCCACGCGGATTGACCGCGATATTGAAACGCGGGGGTATGATCGGGAGAAAGCAATTGCCACATTTCTGCAGAGTAATCTGCGCGAATTTTCCGAATATGGTGCGGAAAGTAAAAAATGGGCAGACCTGCATCTTTATTGTGACGAGGACTATCATCTGGAAATTGAGTCCGTGTCCGATACGGTTTTCTTACAGCATCATGATCTTTTTGATTCTGATTATGCAGAAGTGGGACTGAAGGGGCTGGTGGTGCCGGTGCTGACGCCGTTTTCCGAGAATTGGAAAATCGATGAACGTGCATTTATCCGGCACCTTGAATTTTTAGCGCAGCATGGGGTGCACCGGATTATGGTGAATGGTACGACGGCGGAATTTTTCTCGCTGCTGCCGGAGGAGCGGAAACAGCTGCTGAAACTGGCGCGGCGGTATTTTCCGGGAATGATTATCCAGCATGCGGGAGGAACCGGGCTGGAGCAGAATAAAACCGAAGTCCGCTGGGCGAACGATTTCGGGGCGGATGCGGTAGCGGTTCTGCCGCCGATCTATCCGTCGGGATTGCCGGAAGCCGGTATCATTCAGTATTTCCAGGCATTGGAAGCTGAGGCGGATGTTCCGTTTCTGCTTTATAATTTCCCGAAACATACGGGGAACGGAATTACCCCGAAAATACTCCGTGAAGTGCCGCACTACGGGCTGAAGGATTCTGCGCGGAATTTTGAACTGATGGAACACACGCCGAACTATTTTGTGGGATCGAGTACGACTGTTTTCGAGCCGGTGCAGCAGGGTGCTGCAGGTTTTGTTTCGGCCACGGCCAACGTGCGGCCCGAACTCTATGCCGCCTTTGAAATGCTGCTGGTCGATGCAAAAGTAGAGGAAGCTGCGGTGATGCAGCAGGAGGTCAAGGCCTACTCGGCGCGCTTCAGTGCCGGTGGTATTCCAATGCTTAAGGAGAGCCTGGCGCGTAAACTGGACGGCTATCCGACGCGCGTACGCGCGCCGCTGATTTAGTGCCACCGCTCTAGAAGCTGTACCGAAGACTCAGGCCGAGATTGCTGTTGTCCTGCAACTGGCCGAAAAAGGTATAGTCGTGCTCGCCGAGAAATACGTTTGCGTAGGCCGAGGCCTGCCAGTGGTCGGAAATTGTATAGGTCGCATTCGGACGGATGTAAGTGTCTTGATCGGATGGCGAATAGAAGGTAAAGAGGCTGAGCATTAGGTTCTGGTTCATGGCCATTTTGGTCAGGCGAAGGGTCAGCACATGGCGGAATTCATCGCGCGTGCCGGAATAGCCGCCATAATCCTGCATCCACTCAACATAGTACTGAAAGCCGGCGGTCAGTTCGTTGCCGATTTCCCGCTCGTAGCCGGAGAGGAAGCGGACTTCATCGTTGGGAACATTTTTAAAGGCACTGGAATTTTCGCGGGAGTCGTAATAGCCGATCTCCACGTTCATGAGTGTGTTGCCGACAGCACCTCTGGCGCTGGCGCCGTAGACGTTCAGTCGCGGAAAATAATAGTCGTTTGCGCTGAGGTCATAGCCGACGGGGCTTTTCCAGAATCCGTGATAGGCATAAAGCGAACCCTCCCAGCTCAGTACCGGGCGGTAAAAACGTGCTGAAAATTCGTGGTCCTTAAACCATTCATTACGTTTCTCTGCGGTAAATTCATCGCCGGTGATATCCATGCCGTTCCAGTAGGAGAGGCGGGAGCCGTCGACATAGCGGTCGGGATCAAATTTCGGCATATAGGCAAAGTCGAAACTTCCAATGGCTGGAAACCAGCTGACAAAGAGGGCATCCGACGGGGCTTTCAGATAGTCCTCATCGCGCCCGAGCAGGAAGGAATTCCAGTCCTTGGGAAACAGGTCGTTGATGAAGAGCAGGTCGCCGGTGCCCCAGGTCAGAATCTGCCGGCCGATTTTGACGTCGGCGGAAGGGATCGGCGTAAACAGGAGATTGAGTTCCCGCAGGTCCATAAAGCCGGTGCCCCGGTCCAGGTCGATTTTGTGGAGGTCATCCTGCAGTCCGTCGTAGAGGAAATCGGTGCGGATCTGGAGTTCCGCCGCATCGAAATAGGTCAGCGCATCGAGCTGCAGCCGCGTTTCGCCGAGGCTCATCTGGTTCTGCGCCGGATCATCCTGCGTCCGGGCCCCGGCACGCGTCTCGGCAAAACCGTGCAGTTCGGTATCGAGCGCGAAGCTTGAAACCTGGACGGTGAAAGTTGAAATGAGAAAGAGAAGGATCTTTTTAATTTTCATGCTGCTTCCAATGTAGACGAAGCTTCCCGCTTCGTTGGGTGTGCCTGGCTTTGCGTGCATGACGAAGCTGGAAGCTTCGTCTACGACGTTAGCGCGTTACTTCCCTCGGCGGTCTTCTCAGGAAGCGTTCGGTGAAGATGTTTTCCTTCAGGCCGATGTCATAGTTGATGTCGGAGAAGGTGTTGACCGTTTTGCCGCCCGTATTCAGATCGGAGACGACGGATTCGATGACGGTCGGATAGCCCTGGATCGTTTCCACTTTCGTGGCCTCGACGGTGCGGTAGAGCTTGCCGGTTTTATCGTAATATTCCGCGTGCCGCGGCAGGAAAGTATCCTTGTCGATCTTCATGGTGTAGTAGGAAAACTCCACGCTGTCCGGATCCTTCGGCACGTTCTTGATGATATACTGCGTATCAGTGGTTTCGATCAGTTCATGGGTATCTTCGCTCAGGTTGCGGCCGGAAACATCTTCATAGACAAAGTCGGAGCCGACAAACGACGTGCGTTTATCGCCCGGCGCAATTTCGCGTTTCAGATTGAGGGCGGGGAGCCACATCCAACGCGAATCATTTTTACCTTCGCCGGTTTCCTTCCAGACGAGGAAGACCTGCTTATAGAGATCGGCCGGTTGTTTGAAGTAGACATAAAACTTCTGGTTGCCGTCCTTCACATTCATGCGCAGCAGGGTGAATTCGCGGGTGCGGGTGGAGCCGGACTTGTCGATGATCTTCATCTCAACATCGGCCTTGCCGTCGTTCCCGGCATAGTAGGACGCTTCGTTGGCTTTGTTGACGATATCGTTCACGCTCATTTCAGCATAGGCACCGAGGGCCAGTGTAACTGCGGTAATTGCTGTAATTAACTTTTTCATTTTTATTCTCCGATTTACGAACCACTGATTTCTACTCATCGACACTTATCAGATTCACTATTCGTGAAGATCAGTACGAATCAGTGGTTTCCTTATTCTTAAATAACCATTTCTGCAGGCCGGAGATTAAAGCGGCCAGAATAAAGAGGGTGGCGAGCCAGGAAACGGCCATGATGGTGGCGAGAAAGAACCCGACCGTTTTGTAGGGCACCAGCGGTGCAAACAGCAGCGGCGTAAAGCCGATCGAAATTATGATGGCGTTGCGGCTGATGGCCATGGCCGGTTCCTCGAACATCTGGCCGACCGCGTCTTTCCAGTTGCCGGCTTTTCCGGTCAGCTCGCGCGAGCGCTGCAGAAAGTGGATGGCAAAGTCGACGCTGAGGCCGAGGGTCAGCGAAGAGAGCACCGCCACCGGCATGTCGTAATCCTTGCCGACCCAGCCGATCAGCCCGTAGATGAAGGTGATGGTTACGGTCAGCGGCAGCATGGCCAGCAGCCCGAAGAGCGGCGAGCGGAACAGCACCATCATCATGATGAGGACCACCACGAAGGAGCTGAGCAGCGCATTCATCATGCCGGCCACCATCTTGTCCTGCCATACGACGTTGAGATAGGTGAGTCCCGCCCAGCCGGTTTCGAGTTGAACCGGTGCGGGATTTTCGGACATCCAGTTTTCGATGTCGTCCACGACGGCGACCATGTCGGTATTGTCGCCGCTCTTGAGCTGAATCCAGATATTCACCTCGTTGTAATCCTTGGTGACCAGATGAAACAGACTGTCCTTTTTCTTCATGCCCTCGAGCTGGATGAAGACCTGCGCGGCGGCGGAGGGATTCGGCGGGATGGAATTAAACTGTTGGTTCTGCTCAGCGGAGGCCTCGGCCATGTAGTTCAGTTCATAGTTCGCCTTCTTGAGCGAGTCTACCGCCGAACTTGATTTTCCAATGCCTGGAACCGTTTTCATATAATCCTGCAGGTGCTCGACATAGGCCAGGATTTCCGGGCGCTTAAAAGCCGGGGCATTGGCTGTGGCGCGCGCTTCGTAAAGGAAGTCGGTGAAGGAGAGTTCCAGAAAACGGTCGCAGAAATTCAGTGCGGCATTCTGCAGTTCAGCTCCAGCCAGCTCACCCTGATCCGACAGATACTGGATGAGGTGATTTACAGATGCTTTGTCGCCGGCCTTACGGATGGCTTCAACCAGTTTTTCTTTTGTGAGGCCTTCGGGATCGAGATAAATAATTTCGTCGGCGAGGTCGTTCCAGACTCCGGATGTTTTCCGGTCCAGCGCTTCGGCTTTTTGAACGAGGTCAACAAAGCAGCGTTCCTCATCCTGTTTAAATTCCGCGGTGGACAGGATGGATTCAAATTCGGCATAGGCTTTCGGCAGCGCCTCGGCAAAACGGGCTTCGGCATCGGCTTTCATTGTTTCAATCCGTTCATCGCACGTTGCGGCCAGCACCTGCGCCGGTTTGAGCGTGAGGTAGGCGGTGTATGTGCCGCCGAAGTGGTCGTTCATCACGCGGTCGGCCACGCGGATCCGGTGGTTCCGGGTGAACCATTTGACCGGGTTGTCGTTCACAGTGATTCTGGATATGCCGATGACGGAAACCACGAGCAGAAGCAAGGTTGCGGACAGAATCAGCTTCCAGCGCAGGAAGGAAAACCGGCCCAGTCCGTGGAGGGTGCGGTTAAGCCGCGAGGGCGAAACATCGCAGCTGTCCTGGTCCTGTACGTGGCACACCGCTTCCAGGGATTTCGATCGTACAAACAGCATAATGTAGGCGGGAACAAAAGTCATGGTCAGCAGCCAGGCGAGGGCCACACCGAACGCGACGTGCAGGCCGAACACCTGTACCGGCGGGATCGGGGTGGTGCCCAGCGAGGCAAACCCGGCGATGGTGGTCAGCGAGGTGTACAGCATCGGCATGAAGAGATGCCCGATGACGTGGCGGATCGTGTCCGCCTTGTTGTGGAACTTATGATAGGTGTCGAAAAATTCGCTGAGAATGTGCACGGAATCGGCCACGGCGATCGGCATCAGAAAGATGGCAATCATGGAGCTCATGATGTGCACGTCGTAGCCCAGCCCGATCAGCAGGCCCATGGTGGCCACAACGCTCACGACGGCGACGATCATCGGCGCAATAATCAGGGAAATGCGGCGGAAGAAGAAAAGCAGCAGCAGGAAAATCGCCAGGCCGGCCATCGGGGCGGAGGTGGCCATCTGCACCAGCATTTCCACGCCGAAGGTATCCTGCGCCACGGGCTGGCCGGTAATGTAGACCTGGTCGGCGTTGTCCCAGCCGGCCGTCAGTTTTTCAATCAGGTTGGCGACGTTGTAGGAATAGGTCTTTTCCTGAATCGGAATATAGAGGGCAATCGCTTTGCCGTCGGCGGAAACCAGCGTGTCTTTATAGAGCGGGTTGTTCATCGCGTCGCGTTTGATGGAGAGCGCTTCCGCGCGGGTGGTCGGCGGCACTTCCATCAGGTATTCGATGGCCAGCTGACCGCGGTCGGCCTGCTTGATGTTATCCACCACACTCGGACTGATGATTTCCGGCGCAATGATGGCCGAGGAGCCGTCCTCGGTGAAGAGGCGGTTGACATCGTTCCCGAATACGCCCGCCAGCCCGCGCTCCCAGGCACTGTCCGATTCAAGCGCCGGGGCATAGGGCTCGCCGTTGCGGATCACTTCCGGCTGGCCGTCGGCATTCCGGTGCAGGCTGATCAGTTCGCGGGTGAGGGCATCAATTCTGCCCAGCGTCTCCACATTAAAAATGCCGTCCTCATGCTCCTCGTTCACGATGCCGACGATGACGAAATCGTAGAGGTTGTAGCGTGCTTTGACCTCGTTGTGGAACACGCGGATGTGTTCATCCTCCGCCAGCATGTTTTCCGGATCGTTGTCAAAGCTCACCTTCGGGAACTGCGCCCCGAAAAAGAGGGTGACGGCCGTGACGACCAGCAGGATGATCCAGGGAAAGCGGATGCTGAGCGATGTCATTTTCAAGCGTTTCATTTCTAACCTCTCGATGCAGTCTTTTATAAACCCGTATAAATTAACCCGCAATTAAAGTCTATTTATTTCGGCTCCCCGGCGGTCGGGGAGCACGGGAATAAACATATTCAGATATTTTAATGAGTCAATGTATAATAATATTAAAATTTCATTATATATGGATTGAATGGGGCTTGGGAAAGGGACGGTTCTCGGCCGGAGGTTGTGATCTCACCCGGCCGCAGCGATGAGGAAGAATTTTCAACCCGGTACGCCTCCTGCGGATTTCTGCTGAGAGGAAAGGCCCTGGAAAGCGTAAAAAAGAGAGAAGCGAAAAATAGGCCTGACACGAATGGCACGAAGTTAAATGTAAATCATCCTCTTTACAGGGCAGGCCGGCGGCCTGCGATACAAACCTGTACCCCGCCGTTTAGGTGGCTTCGGGGCCTGCTGGAAGCGGGCGACACGGCAATCGTACCGCAAGGCGGCTCGCCTGCACTTTTAGAGGGAAAGCCTATTCAAATGATCTAAACTTCGTGCCATTCAGGCCTGACACGAATGGCATGAAGTTAAATGTAAATCATCCTCTTTACGGGGCAGGCCGGCGGCCTGCGATACAAACCAGTACCGCAGACGGCTCGTCTGCATGCTCTAAGTTGAAGCACATTCATATGTTCTTAACTTAGTGCCATTCAGGACTGACACCTTTTCTCTCATGACCCGCTTGGGAAATAAACGTTACCTAATCAACTGGCGTTGGCCAAGTAGATGCTATGGCTGGTTCGAATCACTTTATTATAACACGGTAGAAATAAGTGTTAGTCTCTATTGAATTCGTCCAGCGAAGTCTTGAGTCATTTCCGCTAATTGGGAGGCCAACATCGATCCATGTATTGAGATCAGAAGAAGATTGGATTTGATACTGCTCGCCACTTATAGAATCCCATGAAATTACAAAATTCGATTGCTGCTGACCCGATATAACTCCTCCGGCTAATTGGGGTGAATCTGCATTTAGAGAGTATTTTATAAGTGTGGTGTTTGTATGCGAGTAGTCGTAGAACGTCGCTATGTTATCAAACACACTGTGAGCATTAAAAATTCCACCTCTGTAAGGTGCATCATATTTGGAGTAGTCTGATGTTTCACCAATTGATTCGCTTATAATTGTCGAGTTACTTACTGAGCAGAGCAGGACATCGCTACCCCCTTCTGAAAAGGAGTATATGACTAGGAATTTATCGATTGAGTGATTCGAACGGATTGCAATGTCATCATAAATTCGTTGCGTGGTTTCAATGTCGGATTGCGCTAAATAATCTCCATTATCATCTAAGACAATAATGTGAATATTTGTATACGTTGGTAAGCTGATTAGTGCAGTTTCCCCTGAAGGGAATTCTGCGATATCAACGATTTCTCCATCAAACGGCAATCCATTAGTGGGTATATCACTCAAGTCAGATTCCCATAGCTGAGTGAGCTGTGCTGCTGCTGTTCCTAATTGAAAAAGTAAGGGTAGACTTATAAGTGCAATTGTAATTTTCATTTGGCTTCCTTAATTCGAGCGTTACTCATAACCCGCTTGGGAATTATACATTGCCTTCAAAACGGGCGTTGTCCAAGTAAGGGGCTACTCGCTGGTTAGCAGTTATTTGTATTTTTCTTCCAGTTGATCCATCCAACCTCTTTTGTATGGTTCTTCTGAGGCTGCTTTTTGAAAATCTTCGTTTTTTAGTAAATCCTTGTGTTTCCACAATCCACGTCTGTTTGGTGTCTCATTTGTGATTTCAAGTTTGTGATAATTCTTGCCTAAAGGGTTGGTAAAAGAGCGTTCACGGTTTAAATGAACAGCAAAAAAGAATGAGTCTCCTTCGATCATGTAAATATAAAAATTTGGTGCTCCATTAGGAACCTTCTGGGGATCGAATTTAAAATCTACTTTCCGCTCTAACCCTTTCTCCAAAACGCTTCGGAATTTCTCAACATCTGTAACATCGAATTGTTCAGGAGTTCCCTTCGCATATTTTTGTTGGTGTGGAGCCGCAATCAGTACGTAATGCTGGGTTTTGCTTTCTCCTTGCAACGGATATTTACCAGTCTTTTTGTGATATTCCTCAATCAACTCTCCATAATATTTCATATGATTAAGTCGATAAATATCTGCATCGTGTTGATATTTTTTCTCCATCCCAAATAGAGCGAAAGAATTGGAGGATATGCAGATGAGTATGAGTATTGCTGTGAATCGTTTCATATATTTATCCTGCTAACAGTGTGTTAGACGGACAACCGTAATTCAGGGTGTTATATGGGGGTCCGTAATCTCCGATATGATCGGGTTGCGAGCCATTTTTTATAAAGAATAAAATTAATTGTTTCTATATAGAATTTATATTTTTTTAAAAAACCGATTGAATGGAAAAATCGGTCGGCTGTGGCCCTGCTGGCGGGATGGGGCGCGGGGAAGGGGAGCGCGGGGTTTGTAATTTATGCTGAATCCCGGCAGGATGATCTGAATGACAAACGATGCGTCACGGATTATGGAGAGATTGCATGTTAACCATTGATAGAATTAAAGATGCGGCAAACACCCTGGAGAATGTGGTGCTGCATACCGAGCTGATTCACAGTCCGGTGTTCAGCGAGGAGTCGGGAAATCAGGTTTATCTGAAACCGGAAAACCTGCAGCTGACCGGAGCATTCAAGTTACGCGGGGCCTATTTTAAAATGGCGAATCTGAACGATGCGGAAAAGGCGTGCGGTGTGATTTCTTCATCGGCCGGAAACCATGCGCAGGGCGTGGCTCTGGCGGCGCAGAAGCTGGGGGTGAAGGCGACGATTGTGATGCCGAAAAATACGCCGCTGATTAAAATCGAGGCGACGCGGCGATATGGAGCTTCGGTTGTTCTGGCGGGCGATTTTTATGACGAGGCGTATGCCGAAGCGCGGCGCCTGGAAAAAGAAAAAGGCCATGTTTTCATTCATCCGTTCGATGATGAAGAGGTGATGGCCGGTCAGGGGACAATCGGACTGGAAATTCTCCAGGATCTGGAACATGTGGATGCGATTCTGGTGCCGATCGGCGGTGGGGGACTGATTGCCGGAATTGCGACGGCGGTGAAGGCATTGCGGCCGGAGGTCAAGGTGATCGGCGTGGAACCGGAGGGGGCGTGTGCGATGAAGAAATCGCTCGAAGCCGGGCGCATTGTTCCCATGAAAAAAGTGGATACGATTGCCGATGGCGTGGCGGTGAAAAATCCGGGGGTGAAGACCTTTGAAATTATCCGGGATCTGGTGGACGACATTATTACGGTTCCGGACACCGGACTGATGGAATCGTTTCTCCTGCTGCTGGAACGCCATAAACTGGTGGCGGAAAATTCGGGGGTGCTGGCACTGGCGGCGCTGCATGAGCTGGGTTCCAAAGGCTGGAATGTGGTGCCGGTGGTGAGCGGCGGAAATATCGATGTGGTAACGATGTCGGCCATGATTGATAACGGTCTGGTGCGACGCGGCCGCATCTGTTGTTTTTCGGTTAATCTGCCCGATGAGCCGGGCCAGCTGCTGGCGGTTTCAAACATTCTTTCGGATGAAAATGCCAATATCATTAAGCTTGATCATAACCAGTTTAAGTCGCTCGACCGCCTGAAAGAGGTGCAGCTGGAAGTGACGGTGGAAACGAACGGCCATGCCCACGTCGGCTCCATTCTCGGTGCGCTCGAACAGCACGGTTATCAGGTCGACCGGATCTATTAGCCTTTTTGGTGAACGTGCCCAGCGGGGCGGTCTGCACTGGGCGCCAGCGCCCGCTGTAACGTGGGGGATGAGGAGAAACCCACGGTTTTTCAGGGTTCCGGCGATGGCACGGTGCATGCGGGTATGTCTTCAGGTAAAAACCAAGGAGGCAGACCATGACACCTAAATTATTCCTGGTGCTCGTACTGGGCAGTATAACCGCCGGTTGGATGCTGCAACCGGCTCTGGCCGGAAAAGGAAGAGGAAAAGGAAGAGGCGGACAGACTGTTGCCGTGATCGCGGAAGCGGAAATCGCGGATTTGCTCTTCATGCGCGAAGAGGAAAAACTGGCGCGCGATGTCTACATCTCGCTTTTTGCTGAGTGGGGGACCGGTGTGTTTGACCGTATCTCCGCTTCTGAGCAGAAGCACATGGATGCCGTGCTTGGGCTGATCAATAAATACGGACTCGCTGATCCTGCTCTGGATTTCGGCCATTTTGCCGATCCGGAGCTGCAGGAACTTTCTGAGTCGCTGGTGGTGGCCGGGTTGGGATCCGAGCTCGAAGCTCTTTATGTCGGTGCCTTGATCGAGGAAGTCGATATGGAGGATATTGTTGATGCAATGGGGCGTACGGACAAAACCGACATTCTGAATGTGTATGGCAACCTGCTGGCCGGTTCTGAAAACCATCTCCGGGCCTTTGTGCGGAATATCGAGGCCATCACCGGCGCAGCGTACGAAGCGCAGTGGATTTCCCAGACTGAGGTCGACGACATTCTGGGGCGTTGAGCACCCGGACCCGGGAGGAGGTTCCGGCCGCGGTTTGATTTTCTCCTTTCAGCGGCCGGATTTTTCTTTTTTTAAATCCGCATATATCTATACGGAATATCGCTTCTTTCGGCGGAGATTGGGCTATACGTTATGCACATGAGTAGAGATGAGCTTTCACTGAGCGGTCTGGGGGTGTTGGTGGTGGATGACGAGGGCATCCTGCGGCGCAGGATTTCCTCGTATCTGCGTAAACTGGGTGCTGATACCACGGAAGCGGAATCGCTTACGGTTGCCCGCGAACTGCTGACGGAAATGGAGTTCGACTTTATCATGCTCGATATTCATCTACCCGACGGGGTGGGGCTGGACCTGATGCGCAAGCGGGAAATTCCGGATTCAACCGGCGTGCTGGTGATGACCGCGCAGGGCGGGGTGGAAGGTGCAGTTGAAGCGATGCAGCTCGGGGCGCTGGACTATCTGGTGAAGCCGTTTGATCCCGAACTGCTTCCGCTGGTGATGGAGCGTGCACGGGGTACCCGCCAGCGGGAACGGGTGACCGAGCATGAGCGCGAGGCGGATGAGGGTGCAGGGTTCTTTTTCGGCGAGTCGCTGAATCCGCTGTATCAGCAGATGCAGAAAATTATCGCGGCAGACCTGCGGCTGGTCAACCATCTGCCGCCGATCCTCATTACAGGGGAAACCGGATCGGGGAAATCGAGCATTGCACGGTGGCTGCACCATCATGGTTCACGTTCCGACCAGCCGATGATTGAGGTCAACTGTTCCGCCCTGCCGGATACGCTGGCGGAGTCGGAGTTGTTCGGCTGCGAAAAGGGGGCGTATACCGATGCCCGGGCCACGCGGCAGGGCCTGTTTGAAGCGGCCCACGGCGGTACGCTGTTTCTGGATGAAATTCCAAGTTTATCGCCGGCGGTACAGGCCAAGGTGCTGACGGCGATTGAGGACCGGACGATCCGGCGCATTGGCGGCACAAAGGGGATTGATGTGGATGTGCGTGTGATTGCCGCAACGAACTGCGATCTGCGCGAGTCGGTGGAATCGGGCGAGTTTCGCGAGGACCTGCTGCACCGTCTGGATCTGTTCCGGCTCAACCTGCCTGCACTGCGGGAGCGGGGGGAGGATATCCTGAATCTGGCGGAGCAGATTCTGGAGCGTCTCTGTATTCGGCACCGCATTCCGCAACGTCAGATTGCGGAGGAGGGCAAGCGGCGGCTGCGGGCATACGGCTGGCCGGGTAATGTTCGTGAACTGGCCCATGAGCTGGAACGTGAACTGGTTTTTGAAGATGCGGCCGCGCTGGACTTTTCCCGGCTTCCACTGGTTGGAAACGGGGCCTCGGCACTGGACCCGATGGATTGGCTGAACCCGAATTATGATTTCGGCAAAGAGGAGTTTGTGCTGGAGGACGCCATCAACCGCCTGGTGCAGCTGGCGCTGAAGAAAACCAATGGGAACACCTCGGCTGCGGCTCGCATGCTGGGGGTGACGCGGGACTTTATCCGCTACCGCCTGCACGGAGACCGAAAGGAAAAGGTGTAATGGAAGGCCGTCTCGTATACGGGGCGGCCGGGATGATCGGCCTGCTTTCTGCTGTATCGATCCTCGCGGAACCTGCGGCCGTCGAATGGGACCTCGAGGGCGAAGCGGCTGTTTCGGCGGGATATAAAAACAATATGCTGCAGTCGAGCGTGACGGATGAAAGCAGCGCATTTATCCGCACGGCGGTGGATGCCAGCATGATGCGGTTTTCAGAGACGGGGTCGTATCTGCTGTTTTATCTTTTCGGCGAAGATACGCGCTATTCCGATGCGCCGTCCGTGAATTATGAGCAGATGATTTCGGCACTGTTCAATGGTGCGGTTCCGGCCGGAACGGATGACCGGCTGGGTGCGGAGGTGATGTATCTGTATCTGCATCAGATTTATGATGCTTCGGAAACTCAGGTGGACCGGCGGCGGCTGCTGGTGCTCGGGCATTCGCTTTCTGTGCGGCCTTATTGGGATCATGAATTCAGCGATACATGGAGCCATCGGTTTGAATTTTCGGTTTCCCGGCAGATCTATGAAGTGGCACTGGATGATTACCGCGAAACGGGGGGGCGCTTTCTGCTGACGCGCAAATACGGCCACCGTTCGGAACTGTCGGCCGGGTTCCGGTATATGCAGCGCGATTATGATACCCGCGAACAGTTTGATGGTGACGGACTGGCGCTTCCCGGAACGGATCTTCTGTATTTTCAGCACGAGTTGCAGGGAGAGTGGCGGCACTATTTTGATGCGGACCGGCACTGGCGCAGTCTGGCCAAATGGAGCGGGATGATGAATCGCGACAACGGTTCGGGCTACTTTGATTATGACCGCCTGCTGCTGCGGGAACAGCTGCGCTGGGATAACGAGCTGTGGCGGGTGAAAAGCAACGTTCGGTTCGGATGGTATTTCTATAAGGTTCAGCAGGTTTCCGGTGCGCGGCGTGAACGTTCATATGTTTCGGCGGATCTGCGTATCGAACGGCGGTTCGGGGAGCATATTTCCCTGTTTGCGGAAGCGGAGCATGCGTGGAATTTCAGTAATGACCCGTTGGATGAATACAACACATGGACCGCGCATACCGGTTTCATGGTTTCAATGTGAGCGGTGGGCATGAGGGATCAGATGACAGGCTGGGAAAAGTATAGTCCGAAGACCCGGCGGAATTTTGTGCTGGGGGTGGGGATTGCCCTGATCATTCTGCTGGCCACCATTTTATCGGGGCTGCTGATTATGCGCCGACTGGTGCGTGAACAGATTGTACAGCGGGATGGCGATGCGCTGTATGCAACGACCCTGATGGAGCAGCTCGATTTTTCCGAAATGGATGAAGATCCGCGCCCGGCGGAACAGATGAGCTTTGATGCTGCGGTACGTTCATCCCGGCTCCGCGGGGTGATGGGGATCCGGTTTTTTAATCCCGAGGGCGGATTCAGCGACACGTTTCCGGCCACGGTAATGCCGCATCCCCTCGGCGCGGATGCCTTGTCGGCCATCCGGCAGCTTGAACCGCACAGTCGGTTTGTTGCTTCGATGTCGATGGATGACATCTTTATTTATCTCCCGCAGTTTTCCAAGGGCCGGATCAGCCGCATTCCGGTTGTGCTGGTAACCGTTCCACTGCATGCGCGGGAAACCCGGGAGCTGAACGGAGCGGCCCAGTTTATTATTGAAGGGCACAGTATGGCGGATGAGTTTATGCGATTGGACCGCCGGCTTTGCCAGATCGGTTTGATTACTTTCGCGATCTCCGGATCTCTGTTGGTTGCCATGCTGTGGCCGGCGTTCAGCCGTTCGCAGAAGCTGACCCGGGAACTGGCTCAGCGCAGTGAGCGGCTGCAGCGGGCCAATGATGAGCTGGCGCTCGCGGCGCGCGTTTCCGCGGTTGGTGCCATATCCTCGCACCTGATGCACGGGTTGCGGAATCCGCTGGCGAGCCTGTCGGAGTTTATTGCCGGGCAGCATGCGGACGATCACGATATTGACCGCGATGATCTAGAGGATGCGCTGAGCGCATCGAGGCGTATGCAGACGCTGGTGGAACACACGGTGCAGGTGTTGAGTGATGCCAAGGGTGACCCGGCCTATGAACTGACCGTGCCGGAGCTTGGCGAGGACGTGCTCAGCCGGGTGAAAGGGGCCGCGGAGAAGCGGGATGTTGAGCTGGTGTTTTCGGCGGACGGCCGCTGCGCGCTCTCGGGGCGGGTGGCCAATCTGCTGGGGCTGATTCTGGTGAATCTGCTCGAAAATTCCATCGAAGCCTCCGGGCGGAACGGCACCGTGGCACTGAAGGTTTCGCGACTGGATGATTGGTTGCGGTTTCGCGTCGAGGATACCGGTAGCGGGATTCCCGGGGTTGTGCAGGAGCGCCTTTTCCTGCCGGGAAAATCTTCGCGCGAGGGCGGGAGCGGGATCGGGCTGGCCATCTCCAAACAGATTGCGGACTACCTCGATGCCCGGCTGGTGCTGGAGGATTCGACCGAGGCGGGGTCGGTGTTTCTGCTGGAACTCCCGATGACGGTCTGTATGGAAACCGATCTTTAACCGGGCGTATGCGCCCGGATTTCGTCCCCGGGGGTTGGGTGTGCCCACCCGGAATTCCTTATTCGCCGGCCGCGAATGGTTGAAAAACAAGGGGTTTTCGCCTTTCCGGCCGCTGGCACAGTGTCTGCAATAGGGTGAGGCAGGCATAGGGCCGTCGAGAGAATAAGGAGCAGGAAAATGAAAGCATGGATTACAACATTGGCCGTTCTGGCACTTGCAGGAAGCGTGGTTGCAGGCAATGGACCGGGCGATGGTACCGGCAGCGGGACTTCGTCTCAGGATAAACAGCAGGTGAAGGATCAGTTGAATACCTCCGACCCGAGTCTGGAAAAAGAGTGTAAGCTGGATGGGGTTCCGGATGAAGTGAAGGACTGCGTTCAGGACATGACTCAGGCCCGTCAGCAGTATCAGAACCAGCTGCAGACATGCAAAGAGGAAATGGCCAACTGCACGGATGAAGAACGTGAACAGCTTCGCGAGCAGCTCAAGGAACAGCTGAAAGACCGGGCGTGCGATCGTGAACAGCTTCGTGAGCGCCTGCGCGAAATGCGTGAATGCCTGCCGGATCATCAGGAACTGATGGAAGAAGCCCAGGAGCAGGCCAAAAAACGCCGCGGCGAATAGGGGTTTGAATAAATTTCAGCCTCCGGAAGGGTGGGTGCCCTGCCGGAGGCTGTCGGATTTAAAGAACGGACGGGGATCGGCATGAAGGGTGGAGTTGACAGTTTGAAGTTCCGGAGGGTTTTCCTTTTGGGTCTGGTCGGTCTGATGTTCCCTGCATTTTCGGCGGTACCCCGTGCCGAACGCTGGCGCTGGTCAAATCCGGCACCGCACGGAAACAATATTCTGGATATGACGGCGGAGGTGCAGGTCGGGGACGGCGGTGCCATTCATGTGCTGCAGCCCGATGGCCGATGGGCGCCGGTGAATACCGGGCGGGATGAGTACCTGCGCAGTACCGCCGTGCTGGACGGACGCATCCTTGTGACCGGCGAAAGCGGTCTGATTCTCTGGTCGGATGACGGTTCGGATTTTCAGACCTCGGAACTCTCCCCGGACGATTCGGCGGACTGGTTCGAGGGCGTTTGTGCTTCCGGCACACGGGCTGTCGCGGTCGGCGATTACGGTGCCGTTTATACCAGTCTTGACGGCATGCAGTGGACGGCATCGGATTCCGGAACCGATGAATGGCTGCGCGGGGTGGCTTTCGGCGGCAATGCTTTTGTGGCGGTGGGTGAAAACGGCACGGTTCTTAAATCGAATACGGCGGCCGGAACCTGGAACAGTCAGACCGGCGGAACTGCGGAGCATCTGAACCGGGTGCGCTATCTCGAGGATTCATCCGGCGGCACTTTTTACGCGGTCGGGAACAGCGGGGTGCTGCTGCAGAGCCCCGACGGAGCTGTCTGGACGGCACTGGACAGCGGAACCACCAACGACCTGTACGACATTGCCCTGAATAACTCCGGACTGCTGGTGGTGGGCGATCAGGAAGTACTGCTGAGTTCGAACGGCGGATCCAGCTGGGTTGACCAGACCGCACTCTCCACGAACGGGGCCCCGGACTGGACCTATCTTTCAGCGTACGGCAAAGGCAATGCCTGGCGGGCGGGCGGTCGCACGGGCCTGCTGGTGGAGGGCGGCGTTTCGCAGGGCGAGACCTCCACGGCCTGGACCCTTTCTCCTTCAAGTTCCTCCCATGCCTGGATCTGGGATATGACGGTGTGCCGCGGCCTGCGCGTCGCAGTCGGCGACCTGGCAAACATACAAACCAGCCTCGACGGGATTCTATGGACCAGCGAAGCTGTGCCGCTTCCGGCAACGAATACGGTCCTGCTGGGGGTGGGAGGAACATCCAATCTGCTGGTGGCGGTCGGGAATGAGGGAAACCTGCTCGTCAGCGAAGCGGGCCCGATTGAGGTTGCCGTCACCAATGATGCGGGAACGGTAACGAACATGGCGGTTGAAGGGTTCGGCGTGGTCTGGAGCAATCTGCCGGCGTTCACCGCGGAATCCCTCCAGGGTGTCGATGCCGCTGAGGGGCTGTTTCTGGTTTGCGGCGGCAGTGGGGAACTCTATTCGAGCGCAGACGGTACGAACTGGACCTTGCGTGCAACACCGGTCAGCTCCTTTCTTTCCGGGATCGCCATCGGTCCGGCCTCGTGCGTGGCGGTGGGTGCCGGCGGTACTCTGCTCAAGGGATCCGCCGACGGCACGGTCTGGACGGCGGTATCCAGCGGAACGTCGGATTGGATCTACCGCGTCCGATGGCTGGAAGACCGGTTTGTTGCGCTCGGGGAAAACGGCCTGATCATGACCAGCCCCGACGGGCAGGACTGGACGTCCCGATCTTCGGGAACTTCTAAATGGCTGACGGATGTCACGTATCTGAACGGCCGGTGGTATGTCAGCGGGTATCAGGGCACCTTGCTCACGAGTACCGATCCGGCCGCATGGAGTCCGGTATATGTGCCGACCGGCAAGTCTCTTTTTGCGGCGCAGGCCTATGGCGGACAGCTGATTCTTGCCGGGGTTGAGGGGGTTATTCTGCGCAACCAGGTTGAGGCTGAAACAACGCCGGTTGAAATTCTGGATTACAGCTACTCCGCGACGGCAGATACGAACGGGGTGCAAAGTGTTTACGAAGTGGTGCTGTTCGGCGGCCAACCCGATCAGCTTTTCACATTTAACTCCTGCACCAACCTGGCCGATGCCGGCTGGACCAATCTGAACGGTACCCTCGAACTGTATGACGCTTCCGGTACGCTCTATGCCATTCGCTCCCGCGATGCCTCCAACGCTCCGCCGGTTGAATTCTACACCACCGAACTCATCCCCTGAGACACTTTCAGCCGGGCCGAATTTACTGATCAGGTGCGGAGATCATCGTTCTTATAGTATTCGACTTTACCGGCTTCGGCAAATGCCGCGACTTTGTTTGCAAGAGCCAGACGCTGTTCTTCGGAAAGGCGGGAAAAGTTCCGGACCATGGAAGCCTTCTCTTCGACCAGCTGCGGGTTTTCCGCTCCGGTAATCAGCACACTGACAGGAAGCGAGAGGGCAAAGTGAATGCACTCTTCGATGGATAGCACATCGGGAACAACCGGTTCATTGAGGGTCCACGTTGTTTTTCCGTTCATCATTTTGCGGCCGAAAAAGCGGCCGTCGGCCAGTGTCTTCATCGCGAGTATACCAAAATTATTTTTCTGAAGAGCCGGCAGGGTGTGTTCAATAAAGCTGTGATGTGACGCGGCATCCACCGGGTTGATCGGAAACTGACAGGTGGCGCAGTTTTCCAGAACCTCCCTGTGCTGGGTCATCCGGATATGGGCATAGGGTGATGCGTGTCCGGTAAATCCGATATGGCGGATTTTACCTTCTTCTTTCGCTTTGATTGCGACTTCAAGAACACCGGCCTGAAGTCGTGCATCGGCGTCTGCCGGGTCATCCAGAGAATGAAGTTGCCAGAGATCAATATGGTCGGTTTTGAGGCGGCGCAGCGAACCTTCGAGATGTTCGCGGGCCGTTTGGGCATCTCGTGCACCGGTTTTGGTCATCAGGAATATGTGGTCGCGATAACGTGGGATTAAATATTTGCCATACCGTTCTTCGCTGCGCCCTTTGCCGTAACTTTCAGCGGTGTCAAAAAAACGGATGCCGACCTCAAGCGCTTTTTCAATGGTCGCCTGGGCGACCGATTCATCGTCCGGCCAGCCGATGTGGTATCCGCCGAGTCCGAGACAGGTGACCGGTCCTCCGGTTTTCCCCAGCCTGCGGGTTGGCAGCACGGTGCCAGCGGGGTCGGGGTGCGAGGTTCCGGTCATGGCTGCCGGGGGAGCCAGCACCGTTCCGGCAACGGCCATCTGCTGAAGCAATTCACGTCTTTTCATGTTTATCTTTTACAGCGTCCAGTAAACCGAGGCATAGAAGAATCTTCCAGGCATTGGAACTTTTTCACCGGCGGCCAGGTCGCCGGCGGGAAGGACGGTTTCGCGGCTGAGGTGTTCGGTATAGTCCTGATCGAACAGGTTTTCAATACCGGCTTCGAGGTTGCAGCCGCCGGGCAATTGTATACCGCCGCGCAGATCAACCACCTGATATCCGGGGGTTTCGGTTTCGGGATAACGCGAATCGATCCGGTCCTGTTTTGCGGCCATGCGCAGCATGGCTTCCGCCCAGGGATGGACCGATTTATCCCATTCCCAGCGCACGCCCAAATGGCCGTTGAGCGGCGGGATCAGCGGAAGGTTTTTGTGTTCCGAAACATCGCGACCGCGGACATAGGCGGCGGAAAACGGAATGCTCCAATGATCGGAAAGCAGAATGGTTCCGTCGATTTCGCCCCCGGCAAGGACGGCATCGGTATTTACAAAACCGCGGATGAGATCCGGGGTCAGATCGCCGTTGACGTCTTCCGAAGCGATACCGGTTTCGAGAATATAGTCCCGGACACAGGAGGTGAAAAGCTGTGCGCTGAGTTCAACGTGTTCGTTGAAAAAATACCCGCCGATATTGAATTCAAATTTGGTTTCGGGATCGAGGTCGGGATTGCCGATGAGGTAGCCGCCGGGCGCCGGCGCAAACGAATAGTAGCGCTCGGTAACGCTGGCGGCACGCTGCACCGCACCGGCTCCGAGGAACCACTGAAGATGGTCCGTCTGCGGTATTTCCCACAGGGCGTTTCCGGAAACCAGAAATTCGGTCCGGTCTGTATCCCGGGCATCTTCCCCGTAAAAATAGGCGTAGGCATCATTGACGGTTCCGAAGGCTGCGAGCGGGGGATCGAGCGGTTCGCTGCCTTTGCCGATGGCACTGTCAACGCCGTCAAAACGAAGGCCCAGCCGCAGCCGCTGGTCATTTGAAAATACGGCAGTACGTTCGGCAAAGAGACCGAGCTGTCCCTGTGCAGCATCCGGCCAGATGGGATCGTAGAAGGTTGTTCCGGGGGCGACCATATAACGTTCGCGCAGGGCATCGCGGGTTAAATAGTGTCCGTCTGTGCCGATGATCCAGTCCGTATCCGGGCTGAAGTTCCATTCGGTGGCGATTCGTCCGCCGAAAGTCTGCGATTCAGTAACCGCTTTCGCTTCCATTATACCGCGATTCGGTTTCCGGCTGTTGTCCATGGTGTGATCAATGTCGGAAAATCCGGCCTGCCATTCCAGAGCCTGGAAGCTATCGCGGTTGGCCTGATGGCGGGAACCGAAGGTTATTGTATTTGAATCCACATCGGTGGCATCCATTGGAAGTGCCGGGTAGTCGAGGTGGCTGATATGGTGTCCGCTCCAGTTGAACCAGTATCCGTTGTCTGCATCGGGTGTCCAGCGCAGGGTTGCACCGGCACCGTAGGAGCGGTTTTCGCCGGGAACGGTTTGGCCGGATCCGGATTCATAGTCGCCGAAATCAATGGTGTTGGCCGAGATTCCGGCTTCAACGGTTCCGTCACCGACCTTTCCGCCGGCGCGGGCGGAGAAGCCGTCGCGTCCGCCGTTATAGGTGGCCGAAGCATGAGCCGATGCCCCGTTGAGGGCCGGCTGTGCCGGGTCGGTTACGGTACGCGCCATGATGCGTCCGCCGGTTCCGCCGGGACCGTAGGTTACGGAGGGCATTCCTTTGACGATGATGAGATTTTCAATGGCTTCCGGTGTGAGATAAACGGTGGGCGGATCCATGCGCGCGGGGCAGCTTCCATAGATCGGAAGAAAATCAAGCTGCGTGGTCACCCGCTCCCAGCCGAGTCCGCGGATGGAAGGTTCCGGCGCATCAACCGATGCGCATGACACTGAAATTCCGGGAATCGTTTTTGCGGTATGACCGGCATCAAGATTCCGGGCATCATCCAGCAGTTCCGCCTGAGTCAGATCATAAGCCGTCGGACGGATCGACTGCCCGTGAACCACGATGGTTTCCAGCGGATGGTATGGCAGGGAATTGGTGAGGTCTCCCCATACAGGGAGGCACAGGTAAACGGCCAGAGGCAGGGCATATGCTGTTTTCATTTAAATATATTACAAATGATTACGGGTATAATCAATTTATATATTTGAAACCGTGAAACACATTGGTTTTTAAACGGTATTTGATACGTTGTTCATTTATTCGTCTTGAAGGGGCGGTCTGAGAAAATGAGTAGATATTCAGTCATAATTTTATGGGCTCTGATTACCGGAGTGAATGCCGAAGAGGTGCCGTTGCACAAACAGGTGGAGACTCATCTGGCTGAGGCCAACCGCCTGCGCAGTGTAAAGGATGCCGAGTATCAGGCCTGGCAGGAGAACAGGGCGAAAATGGAAACGCTGCTGGCCGGCCTTGAATCGGTGGCCAGACAAACCGAAGCCGCGGCTGAAGCCGATCGCCAACAGGCGGCTCAGTATAAAGCGGCTTCGGCTGAACTTCGGCGTAATCAGGAAACGGGGGCCATGGTGCAGCAGGCGTGCATGGATCTGATGAGCGACATTCATAAAACGCTGGATGAAATTGCCGCAGCGTCTATTCCCGGTACCGTGCCTGCCAGAGAGAAAGCCTATGGTGAATTGAAGGAACAGTGGCAGCAGACCATGTCGCGCTGGAAAGCCGTCGAAGATGCCATGCAGCGGATTGAAGTCCGGGTTACCGTTGGGCTGCTCAATAACGAGGCGGTGAAAGTGAAAGCTCTTTTGGTGGGGACTTCGCTGGGCTGGTGGCTGGATCAGAATACCGGCCGTGCCGGATTTCTTGTTCCGCCGACTCATGAGGGTGAAGCGGTTGAGCTTATTGAATTTCCAATGTCCGGAACTGCACAGGCGGAACTGCGTAAAGCCTTTCAGATTATCGAAGGCCGGCGCGCCCCGCACTGGATTTATCTTCCGTTTCAGGGGGTGGAAAAGTGAAACGGGAAATTGGCAATTGGAAACCTGAAGCGGGAAGCGGGAAGGGCCTTGTATTCTTCGCGGCTTCGTGGTTAGCCCTGCATGCGGTGGCACAGGATGCCTCCGGTTTATTGGATAAGGCGAAGGAAAAGGAATCGGCGGCTTCTGAAGAACTGGCTGCGTTGCGGCGGGATATTCAGGAGGAGCATGCGGCATTGCAGGAAAAGATCCGGAAGGCTTATGCGGCGCTGGAAGCGGCAAAGACGGCGGCGTCGGAAGCCGAACTGGAGCGTGTGCGGGCGGAAGAGGAATTCAAGGAACTGAAACTGCGCAATTCGCTGGCGTCGGTGAAGGATCAGCAGCTGCTGCGGGAACTGTTGATTGCGGCCCGAGTGCCGGTGATGCCGGATCAGTCGTGGAGTGAAATACATCGTGCGTTGAAGCAGGGGATTCAGGATGAACTGGATGCAATGCGGGAACGGGCGGCACTGCATCGGCACGAGGTGGAACTGCTGGATCATGCGGGTAAAGCCGCGACCGTTCCGGTGCTGGAGATCGGAGCGGTTCAGACGGTGGCGCTGGGCGCGGGCCCGCTGCAGCGGGGGCTGGTTGAACGTACTCCGGACGGCCGTGCTTATCTGGTCGGTATTGCCCCGGAAAACGTGGGCAGCGGCATGATCCCGATCGATGTCAGCGGGCGGCTGGCTTCAGCTCCGCCGCAGAAAAGTTTTCTGCAGCACTATCTGTCGGCCGGCGGCATTTTCCTTTATCCGATCATTGCGGTGGGCCTGTTCGGTTTTGTGCTGGTGGGCGAGCGGCTGGTGAATACTTTCCGGCACCGCAGTCCGCCGGAGCTGCTGGATGCCGTAATCGGTGCAGCCAGAAGCAGCGATTGGAAAAAGGTGCACGAACTGGTTGAAAGACAGGCCACGCCGCTGCAGCGGGTTTTACATGAAGGGATTCAGGCCCGCGGCATGGCGAGCGATAAAATGGAAGCCTGTATTGAAAATGCGATTCTTGAAGAAGTGCCGCGGCTGGAGCGCTCGATGACCATGATTGCCGCGTGTGCCGCCATTGCGCCGCTGCTGGGGCTGCTGGGTACGGTGACCGGCATGATTCAGACGTTTAAATCGCTGGGGCTCGATGCCGGCGGCGATGCGCTTTCGCAGGGTATTTCGGAAGCACTGATTACGACGCAGGTCGGGCTGGTGGTTGCGGTTCCTTTGCTGCTGCTGCATGCTTCATTCAATCGGTTGATTGACCGCCGGGTGATCCGGCTGGAACAGGCGGGTCATGCCATGATGGCCGTAATTGCTGAGCAGAGCGGGGGGGAGAACCAGTGATGGGAACGGTGCTTTCCTGGTTTAAAGCCGGCGGTCCCTGGCTCTATATCATCGGTGCCCTGGGTCTGCTTCTGTTTGTTCTGCTGTTTGAACGAGGGTGCGAGGCACTGTCTCCCTATTGGAAAAGCAGTCGACGGAAACAGGCCTGGAACGATCAGCTGAACACCGTTTACCGGGATTGGAAGCGCGGGGATGCTCTGGAGGATCTGCTGACCCGCGAAAAGAAAAGGCTGACGGCCGGAACGACGTTTATTGCCGGTCTCGTGCAGGTGCTGATTATGCTCGGCCTGCTCGGCACCGTCAGTGGTCTGATGAGCGCCTATCAGGCGCAGACCGGTGGAATGGAAGGGGGGATTGATAAGGCGCTGCTGACTACGCAGTATGCGTTGGTGCTCGCCATTCCCGGTATGTTTTTCCATCGCCTGTGGAGCCGTCGTTCCGACCTGCTCTATGATCGCGGCCGTCAGTTGGTGAATGAATTTCTGCTGGAGACGGAATCATGAGACGCCGGGTCCGTTCCCGAAACAAGGACGTCGCCTCCATCGATATGGGCCCCATGATCGATATGGTGTTTCTGCTGCTGATTTTCACTTTGGTGACGGCGCGCATGACCGAAGAATCGGTGGTGGAGCTGGATCCGCCGGCAAGCACGCAGGCGAAGCGTGTTCAGGATCATGCGGTACATGTCGCGGTGGATCGCCGCGGTGATATTTATGTCGGGAGCGAGCTGGTTGGTCATTTTGCCCAGGCGGCCATTGCGCAGCAATTGGCGAAGAAGGGGACCGACCATGTGGTTCTTCATGCAGACGGCCGGACGAGTACGGCCGATCTGATGCACGCAATGGATGTCAGCCGGGAGGCGGGGGCCACGCATGTCGACCTTGCAGCTGCAACTGAATAGGGAAACCTCCTGGATACGCTGGCCGATTGCGGTGGTATTCAGTCTGGCGATGAACCTGCTGCTGCTCGGTTCGATTATTCAGCAGACGAAACCGGAGGCGGTCAGTGAACCGGTTTATACGGCATCCGTTTTTGAAGAGCCGCCTCCGCCGGAACCGCAGCCTCAAACACAGGTTTCGGCCGGAGCCTCTTCCAGTGCCTGGAAACCGGTTCTGCCTTCCGCGGCGGATGTGCCCGCCCGGCCGCCGGTTTCTGATATTCCTTTTGATATGCATGCGCCGCTGGAGGTCGATCTTTCCGCACTTCCAGTGCCCGGACATTTTTCTCCAGACCTTGGAAACTATGTGATTGCGGCTGAGACGGGGGGGCGCGTAAACCTTGACCGGGAGGCCAGCATGCTGAACCGGTCGGTCTTTGACCGGTTTTACCCCAGTGCCGCGCGCGTCCGGCGCATCAGGGGGGTATCGGTCATTGAATTCGATATTTCTGAAAGCGGAAAGGTGACGGGAGCGCGGCTTATTTCTTCGGAGCCGCGCGGAATTTTTGATAAAGCCGCCCTCAAAGGGGCAGGCTATGCCCGGTTTCAGCCGGCCGTGGCCGATGGGAAACCGGTGGCGGTAACGAAACGTATACGGCTGGAATGGGTTCCGCCGGGAGCACGATGATGAAACCAAACCTATTGTATTTAATCCTGATGTTAGCTGTTCCAACCTTTGGAAATATCCCGACGATTTCTCCGGAGCTTGGGGAAATGCTGGAAAAGGTGCAGGTTGCACTGGATGAAGAACAGTGGGACGAAGCGGTTGCGGCGCTGAACACGTTCGCGGGCGAAAAGAATGCGGTTTGGTATAACGCGCTGGGTCAGGTGTATATGGCGCAGGATAAATGGCCGGAAGCGGAAGTGGCGCTGCGCGAGGCATACAAACGTAATGCAGATCAATCGTTCGGTCTGGCGCTGGCGGTCTGTCTGATGGAGCGGAATAAAAATGGCGAGGCCTTACAGCTGTTCGGAAAACATATTGATTTTTCCAACTGCGATCAAGGGGCGCTGGAATCGTACCTGAGTCTCGCATCGCAGAGCGGGGATACGCGTCTGGTGCAGGAGATTACGCGTTGGGGCCTGATCCGTTTTCCCGATTCCCGCTATATCCGTGAAATGGATATCCGGCTGGCTGTCGAAGCTGAAGATGATGTGGCGCTGTTGCGTGCCACAGAGGCTATGCTGATTAAAGAACCGTTGGAAATACGGTGGTGGCAGAGCCGTGCGGCGGGATCAAAAGACCGGAGCGATTTACAGCTGGCACGGCTGGAAGCGGCGGTGCTGGCCGATCCGGAAAATATGGAAATGCGGCGGATGCATCTGTCGGCCCAGCTGGCCGCCGGACATTATGGCGAAGCGTTGGCTCAGGCCGGTGTGCTGATGCAGCATGCGCCGGATCAGAGCGTTGCACTCTACTGTGTGCAGGCCGCAGTGATGGCCGAGGACTTTGAGACGGCGTTCCAATGGTTGAAAAAAACCGACGCATCGGACGATGCCGATTATTGGCGGGTCGTGGCGGTGGTGGCGCTTGAAAACCATGATTTTGAAAAAGCGGATGAGGCCCTGTCGGCCATGTTGCATTTTCCGGAGCCGAATCCTTCGCTTTGGCGCTGGGCCGCAAGGGCGGCTGTGGATGCTGAATCTCCGCTGGCTGAGAAGTGGCTGATGCAGGGGCTGACACTGGATCCGGAATATAAAACCGCCATGGCTCTCGATTATGCCCGCTGGCTGATCCGTGAGGCGCGTATGGACGAGGCCGCCCATACCCTTCAGGTCTATCTGGGCCGGCATTCCGCTGATCCGACCGCGTTGGCGCTGTTGAAATTAACGCAGGACTGATGGGAGGGTGAGGCGCTGTCCGAACCACATGTACGTTCGGCAGGCCTGCTGTGCGGCGGTTGGCTCGGACAGAGCCTCGCCCTCCAGATACTGAAAAACCCCGCTCGAAGGCGGGGTTTCGCATATTCAGTCTTTGGATAAAGACTAGCCTGCAGAGATGGCTTCCATCGGGCAGGTGGATTCGCAGGCGCCGCAATCGGTGCAGGTATCCGCATCGATTACATATTTGCCTTCCCCTTCGCTGATGGCTTCCACCGGGCAACCTGCTTCGCAGGCACCACAGCTGGTGCACTCGTCCGAAATAACATAGGCCATGATAAGCTCCTTGGTTAAAGTTAACGCCGCAGAAGGTAGCATGGGCTTGACGGGATGCACGTTAAAACAGCGGTTTCGCGAAATTTGAACAGCGTATCAAAATTAGGCATGCTGAAAAAATCAATGAGAAATAGGCCATCGTACCGGGTTTCAGTGCATGCACGTCCCGGCTCAAGATCAACCCGGCACTCCATTCAGGAGTGCCGCTGCAGGCTGCGGATGGCGGCGATGTATTCCGAAACGGACGGGTTGGGTTGAAGGCGGTAGGCTTTTTCCAACGTCTGAATGGCGTCGTCGAACCGACCCTGTTCGGCGAAGACCTGTCCGAGCATCAGCAGGGCTTCAATTTCGGTGGTTTTTCCCCGCGCCGCCTGTTCCAGAATCAGGGTCGATTTTTCCCATTGGCCGGTCTGTCGGTAAGCCTTGCCCAGCATCAGCAGGGCTTCGAAATCCAGGGGATTTTTTGAAACCACGTGTTCCAATGTCCGGATGCCGGCGGGTATTTCTCCGGATTGAATCTGGATGAAGGCTTTGGCCCGTTTTACTTCCGGACCTGTGACAGGCATTGCGGGGATCAGCGTTTCGGCCTGTTTCCACTGTCTGGCCGCGATGAGGCGGTTAAGGGCCTCCATGGCCGCCGCCGGTTCAACATCGGCAATGGATTCGAGGTAACAATCCAGCGCCGGGTTCGGCAGGTCGATGCTAAGATAAAGGTGCCCGAGTACCAGCCGTTCATCGGGATTCAGTTTATCCATGCCGCGAACAATTTCGCGGTTGGCAATAGCCTGCTCGATTTTTCCGTCGGCCAGAAAAGCATCCGCCTGTGCAAGCCATAGCTGTTCATTTTCCGGCTGCCGGGCGATCAGTTCGCCGAAGTGTTTTGCGGCGGCGGAATATGCTTCCAAGGCCAGCAGCGTATTGGCTTCGCCGAGTTTCCACTGCCATTCATCGGGCATCAGCAGCTGTGCCTGCCGATAGGCCTGCAGCGCGGAGGCATACTGCCCGGCATCGCTGTGTACATAGGCCAGCAGTCCATAGGTCAGACCGTCAGCGGCGCGCAGTTCAATGGCGCGGACCAGCGGTTCCATTGCTTCACGGGTACGGCCTTCCTGCACGAGCGCCAGGGCCAGATTACGATAGGCATCGCGAAAAGAGGGATAAAGCGAAACGGCTTTTTCAAAGTGCGGGACGGCTTCGGCCGTGCGGTTTTCTTCCGTCAGCAGATTGGCCAGGGTAAACTGCAATGCGGGACTATCTGAAAGTCGGATGTTTTCTTTTAATTTAAGAATGGCCCCGTTGCGGTCTTCCTCCTGCATCTTTCCGGCTACGGCATCAAGGATCTGTTTTTCCTCCGGAGAAATACGCGGTTCAACAGCGGCATCGATGCCGTAACTTGCGGTGAATTGTTTGCGGAATGTTTCGGATTTCCAAAGGCTGGAAACCGGAATCGGCACCTGCGGTAAAGCATTTAATGCGGATGAGAGTACAAGGAGGAAGAGCAAAGGTTTCATGATTATCTCGAAAGGTTAACGGTCCAGGTGAAACGGGTGGTGACGGGGCGGCCGTCTTTTACGGGCGGGGTAAAGCGGGCGCGTTGCGCGTATTGCCGCGCCATTTTTTCAAGTTCCGGGTAATCGCAGACGACAAACTGCTCGACCTTCGGCCGTCCGTCCGGACCCAGCTCAATAATCAGTTTAACGGTGCTGTTGAGAACGCCCTGCCGCGCGAGTGAAGCGGGATAGGGCACGCGGGGTTTATTGAGCGGAACCGGGTGGCGGTCGAGTTCGTTTAATGCATACATCCGCGGTTCATGTCCAAGATCAATGGCGGGAGCTGCGACCGGCTGCGGTGTGGACTGCAGTTCAAATTCGGTTTCGAAGAGCGGCGGCCTGATGACGGGTTTAAGCCGGGCCTTCAGCGGCGGGGCGGTGTACGCCGGGTTAACGTCAAGCTGCGGCAGATCAGGCCATTCCGGTTCGGGCGGAGTCTGTGCGGGAGGAGGGGGCGCCGGGGGAGGAGGGGCGATGGGCTCCAGCGTTTCCAATGTCCGGATGGTCTGTTTCGGAATCCGGTGATTTTCCTTCCAGCGCATCCAGCTGAGAAACAGCAGCATCAACGCGGTCAGCGCCAGTGCGCCGAGGCTGTGCATGCCGATCCCGGCCAAATGGTCGAACGGTCCGGATTTCCGATGTCTGGAAAAGGTATACTGCGGCATGGTTATTCGGAGAGGGTGGAGACAAAAACCTGTTCTGCGCCGGCACTGCGCGCTTCGTCGAGCACGGCAATGGTCCGGTCGGTGGGGGTGCGGCGGTCGGCCTGAATGATGACGGGCATGAGTTCCTGCCGCAGCAGGCGGCCCACGACCGCGCGGACCCCGCCGATGCCGATTTCACGACCGTTGTAATGAACCGCACCCTGCGGATCGATCCCGATCAGGATGCTGTTCCGTTCAATATCCTGCTGGGTGGCGGCGCGCGGTTTTTCAATTTCCAGGCCGGTTTCATCAACGAATACCGTGGTGACGATGAAGAAGATCAGCAGGATAAAGACAATATCGATGAGCGGAGAAATATTAATTTCGCCGTCATGGTGAAACATCCGTTTTTTATAACGTGGAAATCCCCGGCCCATCGTCATCCCCGCTGTTGTTTGACGGCGGCTTCCAACCGCAGAAAGCCGGATTTGAGCTGTTCATAGCGAAAGCGCATGATCGAGCAGATGAAGAGAGAGGCCACGCCGATGACAAGCCCGGCCTGCGTGGTGATGAGGGCTTCGGAAACGCCGGCGGACACGGCGTCGACCGACACCGCATGTGCAGAGCCCATGCCGCTGAAGGTGGTGAGCATACCGGAAACCGTGCCGAGCAGTCCGATGAGCGGAGCGGTGCCGATGAGAACAAAGGCGAACGGAAACCGGCGCTCCAGATTGGCGAACAGCTGATGATCGAGTTCGTGAAAATGTTCATCGGGTTTATCCGGATCAAGCGCATTGGCCAGCTGATGAATCATTCGAGGCGGGATGTCGCGGCGTGAAAGCATGTATTGCCATTGGTGCTGCGGAAGAACGGGGGCGCCCGGCAGCAGCAGGGCGTGGGAGATGGAGATCAGGGCATAGGCAATGGCGAAGGCCAGTGCGACCAGGGCATAAAATGCAAAGCCGCCCTGGCTCGAAAGAGCCGTGAGTTCCTGAAGCAGTTCGCGGATCATGGACGCTCCTTTTTCTGCAGGCCGTTGACAAAGGCCAGACTGGTCAGTTCCATCGAGGTGCGGATGCCCTGTACGCGGCGCGAAAGCAGCGCATGCATGATCAGTGCGGGAATGGCGACCACGAGGCCCATTTCCGTAGTGATCAGGGCTTCCGAAATTCCGGAGGCCAGCGATTTGGCATCGCCGGTACCGAAGACATTAATGAGCCGGAACGTATAGATCATGCCGGTAACGGTGCCGAGCAGTCCGAGCAGCGGCGCGGTGGCGGACGTGATGGCAATAAAGGATAATCCGCGCTGGAGACCGGGTTCGGCTTCCAGAAATTTTTCATACATCCCTTCTTCAATATCGCTCGGTCTGCGGTTGCTCAGTTCAATGCCGCGCTGCAGCAGGGCCTTTGAAGGATGTTTAACTTTTTCGAGTGCCGTCTCGGCTTTGAGCCGATCCTCTGCTTTCAGGGCTTCCAGCACATTACGGATCACATCGGGACTGAGTTCGCGTATGCAGGCGAGCTGTCCCCATTTTCCAAGAGCGGCTATCGTGGAAATCAGGGCCAGCGCCAGAATGGGGTAGACCCAGAATCCGCCTTTCTGAATATGGCCGATCCAGCTGTCGGAGGTTTTATCCAGCGCAATGGCGGAGCCTTCGGTGGGATCGAACCGGGGCCGGGCGGTTTGGCCGTTTAACAGTTTTTTCAGTTCCTCGAGATGGTCGGTTCCCGGGACCAGTTCCGGAAGCAGGTTGCGGTTTTCAACGGTGAGTCCGCCGTTTTTCCGGTCGCTGGAAATAAACCAGGTAATCGGTCCGGCCTGCAGAAAGCGGCCTTCGTGTGCCCGGCCTTCGGCGTCGAGTGCTTCACCGTCGAAGGTGAAAATGCTGCAGGTTTCGTCAAAGTGACGGATCGCCTGTTCGATCAGATCCAGGCGGGCGGTCAGGTTCCGGTCGGCTTCGAGCAGGGCAGTTCGCCGGGTTTCGGCGACGGCCGAAGGAAGTTGGGTTTCGAACTGTTTGCGGTAATCGAACAGGAGGTTGTCGATATAACTGAATTCATTATCCAGCTCGGAAATCCGCTGCGTGAGGGTGTTGAGTTTCTGCTGAAATTCGCTGCGGTCGAGTTCGATGAATTCCACCTCGCGCCGTTTAACAGACAGGTCGGAGGCGATCCGGGCGGTCTCTTCGGCGAGGGTCGGTTTTTGCGCGGCGATGGTTTTCCGCAGTTCGGACAATCTGTTGAGTTCAGCTTGCAGTTCCGGATCGGCGGGCGCAGCCGCGAACACGGTGAGAGCTGTGGAAAAGAGGGGAATGAATAGGTTCATTATCTGCCCTCCGGGTGAAGCGTCAGTGCGGTGAATGCAGGCGGATCCTGTTTTGACGCGATGGCTATGGCGGACCGGACCTGCCCGGCTAAGGAGGGATCTTCGGTCCATTTCCAAGCGTTGGAAGTGGGGATGCCGTAGCCGGCGCGGGTCCCGGTGCGGTTGACATACCAGGCCCGGGCGAGCCCGAGATAGAGGATGTCCACTTCGCTTCTGCCGTCTTCCGTTTCGCGGATTTCGGTGTCGAGGGTGAGGGTTGCGTTGAAGTCACCGATTTCGGTCAGGATAACGGTGAGGTCGCGGTAGCGGTCCTGCAGCGGCCGGTCGGGCTGTCCGAGCAGCGCAATTTCGGTGCTGAGTTTTTCGGAGAGGGGAGCCGGCAGTTTTCGGACAAGGGGAAGCAGCTTTTTTTCGAAAGCATCGATACGCTGAGCCAGCTGCCTGCGGCGTTCCGAAAATTCTTCCGCTTCCGCCTGTTTGTTTTCGAGCAGTTTACGGTTTTCGGTGCGCAGGGTTTTGGAGCGGGCGAGTAGTTGGTCGAGCTGTTCGATCTCTTTAAGCCGGATGGCATTCAGGTTGGTGAGCTGTTGTTTTTCGGCTTCCCAGTCTGCGGCTTCCGCGCTGATGGTTTTTTGAATTTCGATGCGTTCGAGCCATTTTTCCTGCACCGTTTCCGGAGTGTTCTGTCCGGCAGTCTGGAGGACGGGAGAGAGCAAAATGACGGCTGAGATGAAGGGTAGGCTTTTTCTGTTCATGAACTGATGAAGCGTCATATGGAGCGGAAAACCGCGCATTTTTATTTTGCTCATACGTTTCGCCGCGAAACCGTAAGAACTGTTTATCAAATGAGTTATGAAGCTTCGGGCTCATCCCGACCGCTGATTTTCCATCCTTTTTCATGGAGTGGAAAACCGGGAGGAATATTGCGAGGTCACGGGGCTAAATCAATTGAAAATTGAGCTTATTTAGATCTAGTCTCAGAATTAGGCTTTACAAACAATTTGGGGCCTGTAGATTTTTGCGCATCGAAAGTTCAGGTGGCCTAACATTTTCTGAATATGGAAAACAGGCTTCCGGACGAGTCCTGTCAGGGTGGTCCTGAAGGTGTTTGGATATAGACCGGCAAGCGGGTTCCGCGGTGGAACAGCAAACCGGAAACCGGCCGACGGCAAGCACTGAGCAGGACAGCATTCCTCCTTCTTCCCATCGGCACACCATTTCCAGCAGAGGATGACCGATATGAAGAAAAATGTAACATTCAATGAGTCGGCCAAGAGGCCGTTTGAGGCCCCGGTGGCGTATGATATGCCGGTTTCCGGCGCGCGGCTTCGGGGGCATCATGTCCGGGTTCGTGCCGGCATTAAACTCCATGAAGCGGAACTGCTGCCGGATGCCCGCTGCAGTTTCACGGTGGCGTTCGGGGCCGACTCGGTTTGGCTCGGCTATGTACGGCGCGGCACAAAAACGGTGCAGCTTCCGGACCTTGGACGTATCAGCGTGAAGGCCGGCGAATGGTTTATCGCCCGGGTTGAAGAGATGCAGCTGCTGGCCGAGAAAGAGGCGGATGTTGAATTGATGTCCTTTTCCATGTGTCCGCATGTGATGGGTTCGCTGGTGGATCTCTGCCGGACCGATACCGCGGAAAAACTGCACTGTTTTGCCTGTATGAATCAGCATAAACCGACGGTGCTGCACGGTAAAGCGGGACAGAAACTTCAGTGGCTGTCCGAACAGATTTCAATTGCTTCGGCTTCCGATCTTAAAGGCCGTATGGAGCTGGAGGCCCGCAGCCTGGAGTGGATCAGTGAACTGGTGAACCAGCCGTCGCTGGCTGAAAAAGATAAAAAAGAATTCGGCTGTTCAACGCATGATGCCGAGGCGCTGCGTAATGTGGCGGCCTATCTGGAAGCCCATCTGGAAGAGGAGCATTCGCTGGCGGATCTCTGCCGCCGGTTCTATATCAACGAATTTAAACTGAAGCGTAATTTCAAGGCGATGTACGGCATTACGGTGTTCGGCTATCTGCGGGAACTGCGCTTCCAGCGGGCGGAACAGCTGCTTAAAAAAGGCGAGCTGTCCGTCATCGAAATTGCCAATGAGGTTGGCTACAGCAATCCCAGCCATTTTGCACGGGGGTTCCAGGAACGTTTCGGTATGAAGCCGAAGGCCTTCCAGAACATGCATCAGGCCGGGGAATAAAACGGTAGGAAATCAAACAGATCAAGGGAAAGGAAGAAATGATGAAGCGTGTAATTGTCTATGGAAGCATGACGGGAAATACGCAGGCCGGTGCAGAGGATCTGGCTGCATTGCTCGGCGGTAAAGCGGTCGCGGCGGCCGATGCCGATGCCGCGACGCTGGCTGGCTGTGATCTGCTGGTGCTGGGAGCGTCCACGTGGGGCATGGGCGAGCTGCAGGATGATATGGCCGACTTTCTTTCCGGTTTTGCTGCGATGGATGTGACGGTATCGGCGGGGGCGGTGTTTGGTCTGGGCGATCAGTTCGGCTATGGCGATTCGTTTGTGGACGGTATCGCCGATATGGCTGAAGCACTGAAAGATAAAGGGATCAGACTGGTGGGCCGCTGGCCGACGGCCGGTTATGGATTTTCAGCATCCCGCGCACAGGACGGTGATGAGTTCCTCGGTCTGGCGCTGGATCAGGACAACGAAGAAGAAAAAACCGCCGGCCGTCTGCGTGGCTGGGCGGAACAGATTAAAGCAGAGGTATAAAAATATGAGCATGCAGGTTTTTGGGCATCACGTGTATGAATATCGCAAGGGGTTGCGCAATCTGGTGCTGCACACGGTGCACATTGATGAGCTTGAGGCCGCGATCCACCGACTCGATATTGCGGACATTGAGTATCAGACCTATCCGGTGAAAAATACGGACCGGGTGAATATCTTTTTCGGGGCCCGCGACAGCGTGGAGGTCATTCGCGTGATCGGTAAAGAGGATCTGAATGAGTATACCCCGGAAGAGGATTTTATGCTGGGCACCATGCTCGGGTATGATCGTCGGCAGCAGTGCGAGCGCTATCTGGAACAGCGGGCCAAGTGGGAAAAACGTCAGGCCCGGCTTGCGGAAAAACAGTGATGATATGGACTGAAGAAGCTGAAGAACTGCTGGGAGCGGCTCCCGCTTTCGTGCGGGGGCAGATTCGCGAAAAGACGGAAGCGCAGGCACGCGGGGCGCAGCGTACGGAAATTGATGCGGCCTTTGTTAAATCCCTGCAGTCCGGCGGCAGGCATCCCGGCGATAATTTTCCGCCGCCGCGGGTGACGGAGGATCCCATTCATGGAGCGTTTGACCGGAAGTACGGTGTGCATGCCGGGATGTCCGGGGGATCCGCGGTTACAGAAAATCCTGCTGATCTCTTTTTCCAATGTCTGGAAAATACGGCGGATACGAATGCGCCGGCCATGGCTTATCTGCATGTGCCGTTCTGCTGTACCCGCTGTCTTTTCTGCGGATTTTATGCCGAGACCACCGAGCCGACCGCGATTGCCAGTTATACGGATGCGGTAGTGCGGGATATCGAACTGACCGGATCCGTACTTCGGCATACAGGACGCAAACTTTCGGCTGTTTATTTCGGCGGCGGCACGCCGACAGATCTGCAGGCGGATGAACTGGACAAACTGATCCGGACGATCCGCCGGGAGCTGCCACTTACCGATGATTGTGAAATTACGGTGGAAGGCCGGCTTTATGATTTTACCGATGAAAAAGTTTCTGCGGCACTGGATGCCGGAGCGAACCGCTTTTCGTTCGGCGTGCAGAGTTTCGATACCAAAATCCGCCGTATGATGGGTCGGATTCTCGGGCGGGAAGAGTTAATTGAACGATTGAACCGTATGGTTGAGCTGGGCGATCCGTATAATGCGGCGGTGGTCATAGACCTGATTTACGCTCTTCCGGGCCAGCGCGAAGCGGAGTGGGTCGACAGTATAGACTGCGGTGTGAATGAGACCGGAATTCACGGGCTGGACCTGTATCAGATCAATCTGCTTCCGGCGACCCCGCTGATGAAAAAGCTGCATGCGTTGCCGCCGATGGCGGATCTGAAGCAGCAGGCGGATCTGTTCCTGGCCGGGCGGGCGCGGATGATGGAACATGGATTTGATCGCCTTTCCATTGCGCACTGGGGACGCGATCCGCGGGAGCGGAACCGGTATAATCTCTGGAATAAACGGGATGTGGATTGTGTGCCGCTGGGTGCGGGGGCCGGAGGGCGCTGGAGCGGCTGCCGGTTTTTTCAGCAGAGTGATGTGCACCGTTTCAGCGGGTCGGTTGCCGAAAAACTTAAACCGGTCATATCGGCATCGCGGAATCCGGCCTGTGCATCCGTGATCGCTGAGGCGACCGGACAGATTGAACAGCGTATAATTGATATTCCTGTTCTGGAAGCCTGTGCAGGCCGATCGCTGGGAAAATTGCTGTTTCCGATGCTTGGAGAATGGAAGCGGGCAGGGCTGCTGGAAGGAGAGGACCCTTTTCGGCTGACGGCAGCCGGAGAATTCTGGAGTGTAAACCTTCAGAAACTGATGGGGCTGAAACTGATGAAGTTGGCCGGATGATGCGGCTGTCTGTTCACCGGAGCAAAAAGAAACCCCGCTGGAAACGGCGGGGTTTTTTGTTTACTGATTTCGGAGCAGAGTCAGCCGGCGGAAATAGCGTCAACCGGGCAGACTGCTTCGCAGGCCCCGCAGTCGGTGCAGGCATCTGCATTGATAACGTATTTGCCGTCGCCTTCGCTGATGGCGTCGACCGGGCATTCGCTTTCGCAGGCCCCGCAGCTGGTGCAGTCGTCTGAGATTACATAGGCCATGATAACCCTCCTTGGTTAGGTTGTGCGGAGTTCCGCATTGATTTAAGCCGAAGGTAGCACTCCGGAAGGATGATGCACGTTAAAACACGTTGAATTCCAAATTGATACAAGATTTAAGTTTTAGGAAATCTTAACTTCAGGGGCTCCGTTCCGGGCTGTTTTTGCTCCGCGGTCGGGTAGAGACGGGAGCGGGGGTCCGTTAGGGTGTATGCATGATCAATTGACGGACAGAGCTATCCCCTCTGAACCATCCGACTGCTTGATTAAACCTTGGTTAGTTATGTGTGACGCTTCCTCGGCGTTCATGTACGGGCCGGGCGGGTGTGGCTCCTCGCCCGGCCCTTTTTATATGCAGGGGCAGTGGGTGTTTCCGCACTCCGCCCCGGGCTGTTTTTGCTCCGCGACGGAGTAGAGGCCGCTGGCGGAAATGCGTATCAACAGCGCTTTACTTTTAAACCCAAGGAGAAATGCATGAATTCAAAACTTAAAGTATGGGTTGTGG
Source organism: Pontiella agarivorans (assembly GCF_034531395.1). Lineage (NCBI taxonomy): Bacteria > Pseudomonadati > Kiritimatiellota > Kiritimatiellia > Kiritimatiellales > Pontiellaceae > Pontiella > Pontiella agarivorans. The sequence goes on from NZ_JARVCO010000007.1 coordinate 225,319, forward strand.
CGGTGATGGCTGCGGCTGCAGCACAGGCTTCGTTGACCGACTTCGGTCTGGGCGGGAATAAACTATATGATGGATGGGACGGGCTGAGTGCAAGTCACTATCCGGGCTACGGTTCGTATCCGGGGGCCGGAACATGGCCGGGATCGATGGTTGCGAATGAGGCGGGATCCAACGGCGGAGAGCTGGCGAAAATCTCAGGAACCGGTTATGCGGGCGGTTCCTCTCTTTATTCTTCGGCCGGCGGGGTTTTTGAAGTCTCGCAGGACAGTGTGGTTTCCGGTCTGGAGACGATCGTTTTTGCGGTGGGTTATGGCGCGGGCACTTCAGCAAGCTTTACCAACGGGCCTACGCTGATGATCAACGGGTCAACCGTTGTCGGTGCTGCGGACTCTTCCTTCAATCTGGGTTCCTATGACGACAATATCGGGGGCTATGACGTTACGCTGACCACGGATGTCTTTCAGTGGGATCTGAGCAGCCTGGGCGAAACAGTTTCTTCATTCTCTATCAGTTATGATGTCGGTGAGCATGCACAGCAGTATGGCCTGCAGCTGGAACAGAGCGACACGTATACCGAAGCGATTCCGGAACCGGCCACGATAGTGCTGATCGGTGGTGCCGGCGGGGCCCTGTTTATGCTGCGCCGTATGCGTATCTGCTAACTGAAATCTGCGTCGATACAGGGAATACATGTGATGAATACAAAACTTCTGCCGTTTTTTGCCGCTGTTTCCGGCCTCGTTCAGAGTGTATCGGCGCAGACTTTTCTTGATCCCGGATATACGGGGGAAACCCAGTTTGCGCAGTGGTCGAGTTTTACCTATGCCGAGACCAACGCCGGGGTGAATATCCCGCAATGGGAAACGGGGTCGCCGAATCTGGAGCTGCGGCAGTTTAATCCGGCGTTGATCACGAGCAGTGGAAATATATACAGCTTTTCCTCGAATCTTTCATTCGAGCTGACCGGTTCTTCGACGAATGTACTGGGAAAGGTTGGTCTACAGTTTTTTACCTGGGGCGAGGCCGATGCGCTGTCGAATGAAACGGTGCGACTGGAGCTGGATGGCGGCATGTCATTATCTCCGGACAGCCTGACGAATTTTTATCAGTTTGTGGATGACCAGGGTTCGTATGGGGCGTACCACACGCTGGGCTATAAACTGGAATGGGATCTGTCGGGACTGAACGCAACCAATTATACGATCCGGTTTGATACGGTGATCCACTCCAGTCTGGATGAGCTGCGTCTGGATACCGAGGCGGGTGTGCCGGCCGCCCCGGTACCTGAGCTGGAAATCACATTCAGCGGTTCGGACCCGGTGCTGCATTTTACGGGTGAGCCGGGCGTGCTCTATCAACTGATCTGCTCGCAGTCCCTCACCAATGCGCTGACGGAATGGGCGGTTGTTGCCGGTCCGGTTTCCGGCGACGGATCAACGGTTTCAATAACCAATTCCACGCTGAACGCCCAGGGGTTCTATGCCGTGGAGGCCTGGTTGGAGTAATATTTTGTACGTATCATTCAGAGCCACATTAATTATTCTGGCCGGATGTTGTGCCGGGATAGCGCAACAGGGCCGGGCGGGGGAAGAGCTTCCGCCTGAGCTGGGTATTACCGAAGTCACCGGATCGCAGCATGACAATGATACGGACCGGATGCCGGCTTCCGTAGTCCGCATGGATTTTGATTCGCATACAGGGGACCCGATTTCCGATGCCGGAGATGTTGCCCGCTATCAGCCCGGCGTATCCATTCCTGCCGATCTTGTCGGTGCGGATCCCAATGTTCCGTATGGAAATAACGGATTTACCAGTTATCAGATCCGAGGCGTCGGCGGAAACCGGATCCTGATGACCATCGACGGCATTCGTCAGCCGCCGGAATTTGAGCAGAGCGGCGGAATGGGCCGGACGTTTTTTGATCCGCGGGTGTATGGCGGCGTGGATATTCTGAAAGGGCCGGGTTCCGCACAATATGGCAGTGAGGCACTTGGTGGCGCAGTGATGTTCCGAAGTAAATCACTGACGGAAGAACTGGAATATTCGCCGGAGCCCTGGCTGCTGCGGGGCAGTACCACGTTGAAGTCGGTGGATCAGAGTATTAACGGACTGCTGAGTGCCGGGGTGCGCGGGGACGACATGTACATCACGGTCAGTGAGTCCTACACCGAAGGGCAGGAGGTTGAAAACGCCAAAGGGGATGTCGATGCCAACCCGTTGGACTATCAGCAGAATCATGTGCTGGGCACGATATCCTGGATTCCGGATGAGCAGAATCGGGTATGGCTGACGGCCGAGAATTTTGTCTATCAGGGCGATACGCAACTGCACAGTTCGGAGGTGGGCGATGTGGTGTATGCCGCTTCGCAGCATACGAATGAACGTTCGCGGATCAGTTTCGATTATGTCAGCACCCCGGATTCCGGCTGGTGGGACCGGCTGGCGGTTAAGACCTATTTTCAGAAGGCGGAATCGGAGAGCATAAACCACCGGAATTCATTCTGGGTGGATCCCGCTCCGCCGGGTTTCGATCCGCTGACCAACGATCTGCGCCGTACCGACCATATCGGTTTTGATCATGAGCTGATCGGTACCACGGCAGGGGTTCAGCATTTTTTTGATACGGGTGCATTTGAACATGAACTCAACTATGGGTTGGAACTGGGTTATGAGCATGCAGAGAATGCGTTTCAACGGGATATCGTTTATAATGAAGCGCCGAGCCCGTCGAGCTCGCCCAATGCGTTTGATCCTTCGGATTTATACCGCTTCGAAGCCTACGTGGAAGATGCGGTTTCGCGGGGCCGCTGGAATGTGATCGGCGGGGTCCGGCTGATTGACTATACCATCAGCCCGGGGAACGATCCGGACTATCTGGCCGCAACGGGAACCGATGCCAAGGCCGATTATCATAACTTCGCGGTTTCTCCGAGTGTATCGGCCGATTACCTGCTGTCGCGCAATGCCATGCTCTGGGCACGCTATGCCCATAATGTGCGGAATCCATCGCTGGAAAATTATGTGGGTTACTTTGATCACGGCGATTTTGAACAGCTTCCAAATCCGGGGCTGAAAGAGGAAACCGCTGACGGTTTCGAAGTGGGATTCAAAGGCGGGGGAGGGGCGGTCTCTTTCGATACTTCGGTCTATTACACCTACTATCAGGATTTTATCGAAGAGGTCATTTTGTCGTCCAGCAGCCGCCAGGTGCAGAATGTCGGAAACGTGGAAATCTATGGGGTGGAGGCCGGCATTGATTATCGTCTGGGAAACTGCTGGGCGCTGCTCGATGGGTTTTCAACAGGTATCCGGGCGGTCTGGTCGGACGGCTATAACCGAACGGATGAGGATGCGGTGAATTCGGTTGATCCGTTCGAAGCGGTGCTCTATTTCGCATACGACCATGCTTCCGGGAAATGGGGTTCGCGCATCACCGGAATATATCACGCAGAAAAAGACAACGTTTCCGATGACTGGACCTGGTACGTTCCGCCGGCCTCGTTTGTGGTCGACTGGACGGGATACTGGAACATCACGAAGCGAATCTCTATCGAAGCCGCCATTCGCAACCTGACCGATGAAAAATACTGGCTCTGGCCCAATGCCGGACGGGTGGATCATGCCGATCTGGAAAATCCGGAACTGGCCGTTCAGCCCGGAATCAACGGATTGCTCACCCTGAATGTTGCATTTTAAAGGATCGTACGATGACGGTATCAAACAGAGGATTAAGCGCCGCGAGCATCATGCTTTGTATTGCAGAGAACCGCCATATCTACCCGCTTTCCAAAACTTTTCTGGCCGGCCGGACCGGCATCACAGTGGCCTACATCGGGCAGCTTTTAATGCCGTTGAAAAATGCCGGTCTGGTCCGCAGTCAACGCGGAATGTACGGGGGATACCGGCTGGCATGCCGTGCCGATGATATCACGCTGTATGACATCATTATTGCGGCAGAGGGAACGCTTGATGTGGTGGGACAGCTTGAACGCTGCAGTCGGTGTGCACAGCCCTGCATGAATAATCTGTGGTGCGGAGCGAGCAAAACACTGCGGGATTATTTCCGCGGCATCACGTTAAAGCAATTGATGGAACAGCAGGATGAAGCGGAATGGGTGCAGCCGCCGCTGGCCGTTTGAAGAGCAGCAGTTTTAAACCAAGGAGAAAACCATGAACCAAGTACATACAAATGAAGCCGCAGCGGAACTGCGGGAGAACTACCGTAAGCTGATCGAAGAAAAGCCGATGCGCATCCGCAATGCCGCAGCCGCTCTCGGCGTGTCCGAAGGTCAGCTGCTCGCCAGCCGGGTGGGAGAAAATGTGATCCGTCTGAAAAGCGAAGCGCAGGCGATTCTGGAACAGATGGAGCCGCTTGGAAAAGTCATGGCGCTGACCCGTAACGAGGACTGTGTGAACGAACGGAAAGGGGTATACAAAAACTATAACTTTTCGAAACACGGCCCGATGGTGGTCGGAACCTTTGTGGGAGCTGATATTGATCTACGCCTGTTTATGAACCATTGGAATTTCTGTTTCGCTGTAACGGATCAGGTGCAGGACCGTACGATGCGCAGTCTGCAGTTTTTTGATAAGTCCGGCACGGCTGTACATAAAATCTATATGACCGATGAGTCGAACCTGGATGAATATGAAAAACTGGTTGAACGGTTTACCTCCGACGAACAGCCGTGCTGGATTGAGGTTGAAGCCTATGATCCGCCGGCCGCTCCGCCGGAAGACGGCGAAGTCGACTGGCAAAAATTCCGTGCGGCCTGGGAGGCCATGCGCGACACCCACGATTTTTTCCCGCTGCTGCGCAAATATAAGGTGGACCGCCAGCAGGCCTTCCGGAATGTGGGCGATGACATCGCCTATCCGGTCAGCAACGATGCATCGAAACGGCTGCTCGAAGCAGCTCGGGATAAAAACTGTGAGATCATGGTGTTTGTCGGCAATCGCGGCTGCATCGGCATTCATACCGGCCCGGTTCAGAAACTGGTCGAAAGGGATGGGTGGTACAATGTGCTTGATCCGGACTTCAACCTGCATCTGAAAACCACGTCGATTGCCAACACCTGGGTTACGCGAAAGCCGACCGAGGCCGGTCACGTTACGGCGGTTGAAGTGTTTGATGCCGAGGGTGAACTGATTGTTACCTTTTTCGGGAAGCGCAAACCCGGAATTCCGGAGCTCGAACTGTGGCGCGAAATTGTTGCGGAATTACCGCGCGAAGAGGTGACCGCATGAGGCCGTTTATTATTCTGATGCTGCTCGCCGTTGCATCCATCGGCCGCGCGGCACCGGAGCGGCTGGTGGTGGTCGGCGGAGCCGTGAATGAAATCGTCTATGCGCTGGGCGCCGATGATCTGCTCGTTGGAAACTGCGTGTCGAGTTATTACCCGCCGGAGGCTAACCGACTTCCAAAGGTTGGATACCAACGGATGCTTCCGGCAGAGGGGATTATTTCCCTTAATCCGGATCTGGTGATTCTGACGGATAAGGCGGGGCCGCCGCCGGTGATTCGGCAGTTGGAAAGCACGGGCGTGGAAATCCTTAAACTCGATGCGGCGGAAACCTTTGACGGTGTACTGGAGAATATCCGGGATATAGGAGCCAAACTGGGAAAAGCCGATGAAGCGGCTGCGCTGATTGAAAAACTGAAAACGGAAAAAGCTGCTCTCGATGCTGAACGGGCGGAAGTGGAAAACAAACCCCGTGTACTTTTTCTCCTGACGCATGGCGGAGCACCGCAGGCGGGAGGTAAAGGGACGACGGCGGATGAAATGATCACCTTGTCCGGTGCCGAAAATGTGGCCGTTGAATTTCAAGGTTATAAACCGCTTTCCCCTGAAGAGCTGGTTGAGCTGAAGCCGGATTATATTCTGACTTCGTCTACCGGTATTCAGGCTCCGGGACAGCTGAAGAATGTGCTGGCCATTCCCGGGGTAGCGTTGACGCCGGCGGGGAAGAATAAAAAATTCATTGAAATGGATTCGCTGTTGCTTCTCGGTTTCGGGCCGCGGGTGATTGAAGCGGCGACGGAACTGCATCGTTCCTATGAATAAAAACGGAAAGCAGATCCGCTGGCTTTGCATACTGGCTGTGCTGCTGGTCATCGCCGTTTTGGTGGCGGTGTCCGTGGGTGCGGTTTCCATTCCGGTATCCGCCTTGCTGAGTGGGCAACTGGATGATCTGCAGCATGCGGTTTTGTTTTCCATACGGATTCCACGGATGCTTCTCGGCGTCATCGTCGGATCCGCTTTGGCTGTATCCGGCGGTGCGATGCAGGGGCTGTTCCGGAACCCGCTGGCGGATCCCGGGTTGATCGGGATCACCAGCGGGGCTTCGCTCGCAGTGGCCGTCATGATTGTGCTGATCGGTCCGACCGCCGGTTTTCCGGGTATCTATGGGCTCAGCATGGCCGCTTTTTCCGGAGCCATTTTTACCTGTTTTGTGATCATGCGTTTTGCGCGGGCTTCGCAATCGGTATCGGTGCTTTACATGCTGCTGGCCGGTATTGCCGTCAATGCCATTGCCGGTTCCGCAACCGGATTTCTGACCTATATCAGTGATGATCAGCAGCTGCGCACACTCACGTTCTGGACCATGGGCAGTCTGGCCAATGCGCTGTGGCCTACCGTGATTGTTTCCGCAACCTGCGTAGTGCCGGCAACGATTCTGATCATCAGAAATGCGCGCAGCCTGAATATGCTGATGCTGGGCGAAGAAGATGCCGGCTATCTCGGCGTCGACTGCGATAAACTGAAAAACCGGCTGGTCATCATGATTGCACTGGCGGTCGGAGCGGGGGTGGCTGTCAGTGGTTTTATCGGATTTGTCGGACTGGTTGTGCCGCATCTGATCCGCCTGTTTATCGGGCCGGATCATCGCATTCTGCTTCCGGCCTCTGCTTTGCTGGGGGCCGCCATGCTGCTGGCGGCCGACACGGTTTCGCGCACGGTTGTGGCTCCGGCTGAAATTCCGGTGGGAATTATTACGAGCCTGATCGGCGGGCCGTTTTTTCTTTGGCTGCTGATCCGGCAGTATGCAGGGAGGGCGTCATGATCAAAGCGGAACAGATTCATTTTTCTGTGGGCTCAAAACAGATTCTTAAGCCGGTCAATGTTGAACTTTCCGGGGCGGGTATAACCGTGGTGCTCGGGCCGAACGGTGCCGGAAAGTCGACCCTGCTGAAATGTCTGAGCGGGGCCAACCGGTTGAGCGGCGGAACGGTTTCCATCGATGGAAAAACGCTGCAGGCGTATTCCCGGAAAGCGTTGGCGCTGCGCCGCGCTGTGCTGTCGCAATCCACCGAAATTGCCTTTCCGTTTAAAGTGCACGAAGTGGTGATGATGGGCCGGAATCCGCATAGTGTACGGGGAGAAACCGAAGCGGATCATCAGATTGTCGAAGAGGCGCTGCGGCATGTGGATGCATCCGATTTGAGCGATCGTGAATTTTCGACCCTTTCCGGCGGCGAAAAACAGCGGGTGCAGCTGGCGCGGGTACTGGCTCAGGTCTGGGAGCGTAAAGGTGCACTCCTGATGCTGGACGAGCCAACGTCCGCACTGGATCTCCGGCACCAGAGCCAGATCCTCGGTTATGTCCGGCGGCAGGTGGAACAGTTCGGCATGACCGTGCTGTGTATTCTGCACGACATCAATCTGGCCGCGTCATATGCCGACCGTATCATTCTCATGAAAGACGGTGAGATTGTGAAACACGGTGATGCCGATGCTGTTCTGACATCGGACCATCTCAGTGCGGTTTATGATATTCCGGTGAGCCGTCACGAACTGGCCGGACAGGCCCGTTTTTTCATTGATTAAATGCCGAATGCGCGCAGGAATTTTTCGGTGTCAAAATGCTCTTCGAAGAGGTTCACAATCTTCTGGTGTTTCATTTTGTCGTACAGCTGAATTTTGGTGTCGTTGAAGCATTTATAGAGCATGGCATCGGTTTCGGCGGTATCCTGCATGACGGCAATCGTCGGCAGGCAGCTTTCGGCCACCAAAGCTTCGGCAGCTGCATCGGGCCGTTTATCGCTGGAGCAGGTGAGGATGAGGCCTCCCAGTTTTTTTTCGGCGGGTTGCGCATTATTCCAGTCGATTACCTTTTTAAGGCGGCGGTGGGATGCCGCGCCGAGTACGGCGATGTCGCGCGGACGCAGAGCGTGGACGGGACTGAAGTTTTCAAAATCCAATGAGATAATCTTCACTTTCCGGCAGGCCCGGTGCCAGGCTCCGGCGCATTTGCCACCTTTGATTGCCCGGTGGTTTTTGAAGCTTTTGCTGATCAGCTGCATCGATGGATTGTTCAGATATTTCACAATCGGCATATGACCGAATACACTCAATTTCGGGCTCCATTCCGGAAAGATGCGGTTCAGCGCTTTTTCCGTGATGACCTCTTTCATCTGGTCCAGCTTTTTCGGCAGGACCTTATTGAACAGCACACCGGCCACTTTGCTTTTGTGATGAGAGAAATAGGAAAAATCCACTTCCAGTTCATCTATGGTTCGGCCGATGCCTCCACCAACCAGATAAAGGATTTTTGCATCGATCATATTTGCAACGCGTGCGTTGGACAGGCCGACCACCGAACCGACACCGGGATGACCGGTTCCTTCGGCAATGATGATTTTTTTATCCGCCAGCGATTCCATGGTATCACGAATATTTTTCTCAAACTTTGCCGTGATCTCCGCCTGGTTGGTGCCGGAAATATAATCACGGGTAACGCCGGAGACCACACGCACCGGGGAAAGAATGCCCATGTCCGGCATATCCAGTCCGGTGAATTCCTTGACGATGCGGACGTCCTTATCAATTTTCTGTCCGTTCGGCAGCGTGGTCATTTCCTGACCCACCGGTTTGAAATAACCGATATCTTCAGGGGCAAAGTGTTTGCTGAGAGCCGAAATGACACCCAGGCTCGTGACGGTTTTTCCGGCGTGCTGGCGTTCGCCGGCAATGAAAACGACAGGGGGCTTTTTACTCATTAACTGTTCTCCGTATTTTCCCCAGTGTTGTTGATATTTGTGTCGGTGCAAAGCGAAACTTTCTGGAGGCTGATGGCGTCGACCGGGCAGGCTTTCTGGCAGGCTCCGCAACGGATGCATTCATCCTGATTGATCCAGATCAGGTTCATTTCGCGAACATAGTCGGTCGATTCCCAGGAAACCGCGCGGCCTTCGCCGTCATGTTCGATCGATTTGAGCATCAGAATACATTCCGGCCGCGGTTTGGCTTTCAGGCACCAGTCGCACTTGATGCACTTATCCTGATCAATCTCAAATTTATAGTGGCAGCGGTAGCAGCGGTTGGCTTCGGAAACAGCGTCTTTTTCGCGGTAACCCGTTTCCACCTCGCCGTGCAGGCTGCGCTCGGCGACGGGCAGCATCGGCATGCGGTTGCGCGGAATACGGTTCATTTCAATCGGCCGTCCGGTGGTTTTCGCGGGTTCCACCAACACCGATTTTTCCATCCGTTTTTCGCCCATCAGAAATTCATCCACCTTTTCAGCCACCTCTTTTGCGTGGCCGATGGCATCAATCAGCGACGAAGCTCCCGAGGCATAATCGCCCACGGCGAAAACCTTCTGGAAATGTTCCAGAGTCTGGAATGCTTCAGGTTCGCATTCCCAGCTGTGGTCCGGAAACTGGCCGGTGGCCAGCAGGACGGTATCGGCCGGGATCTCAAATTCCTCGTGGGTTCCGGTCCGGTGAAATTTCATGCCGGAAAGCCGACCGTTATTTTCGAGATAGGCAATCGGCGTGGCGTGGCATTCGAGCGGAATACCTTCGGTGTCGAGTTCTTCAAGCTCGCCGGGCGTCACGCGCATCACCTCTTTCGAGCGGCGATACAAAACCTTCAAATCCCACTGAGCGGTTTCCGCACCAAGCCGGCGGGTGGTGCGCGCGCAGTCCATCGCCGTAAAACCGCCGCCGATGACGAGGACATTTTTTCCAATGTCCGGAACGTGGCCTTCATTGACCTGCAGCAGGAAATCAAGGCCGTGCATAATGCCGGGGAGGTCGTGGTTCGGCAGGTTCAGGAGGTTGGGTTTCAGCGTTCCGGCGGCCATGATGACGGCGTCATTTTCGGCAACAAGCTGGGTCAGTGTTATGTCGTCCCCAATTGAAATGCCGCATTGGATTTCAATCCCGAGGCCGGTAATCTGAGCAATTTCGCGGTCGATGATTTCGCGGGGCAGGCGGAATTCGGGAATACCCTGATTCAGCATGCCGCCGGGCTTTTCATGTTTTTCATAGACCGTAACGGCGTGGCCCATAAGTTTGAGCTGGCGGGCGATGGTGAGACCGGCGACTCCGGCGCCGATGACGGCCGCTTTTTTCCCGGAGTCCGGAAACCACGGGTTGAGCATTACCGGCTCGGAATTCTTAAAATCGTCGGCGGAGCGTTTCGAAAAACAGATGGCGACGGGGTCGCCGAGGCCGTCGTAGCCGTGGCGGCAGGCGGATTCGCACGGGCGGGCGCAGACGCGGCCGAGCACGGCGGGGAATACATTGTCGACCAGATTGATGCGATAGGCCTTTTCATATTCGCCTTCGGCAATCGCCGAGAGATAACCGGGAATATCGGTTCCCGCCGGGCAGGCGGCCTGGCAGGGAATATTGGTTTGCAGCCATTGGAAATCTTTTTTGGCGCAGCCTTTTCCCGTCTTCACTGAAAGTTCAGCGGTGGGGGAATGGGGGCGTTCTTTGGGTTTGAAGAGTTTGCCGATCTGTCCTGATAAATCCATGGCCGATATCCTATGCATCGGAAAATAGAATGCGAGCAATTTAGATTATGTCTTAACACTAAAAAAGGCCGCCCCGCCGGAGCGGGACGACCCCTGAGTGCAGCCAGGAGGTGTTATTCCGCTTTTATACGGTAGAACATCTGGTTATAGGCTTCATGAACCGTGTCGGTGTAAACCCCGTCCACAATATTGGACGCCACCGGTTCGAATGCGCCGGCGGTGAGGTTGGTGGCGAATTCAACCGTGTAGGTTTTGCCGGATGAGGTCACCCATTCCAGCACACCATCGTTGAACCCGGTGATCACCAGCCAGGAGGAACCGTCGATCGGCGAGGTGCCGGCATAGAACTCGTCGGCATTGGAAATTCCGTCGCCGTCGAAATCATCGCTGCCGAGCACATCGTAGATGTCATTGATGGCGTCACCGCCGTCGGCATCCACGATCTGCTGTTCGAATGCATCGTCGAGCCCGTCGTTGTCGGCATCCGGGAAGATCTCAAGGTCAAGCCAGACCAGGCGATGGTCGGAGCTTCCGTCGGCCTTCGTGAGGTAGTAGTGGATGTCGGTACGGGACGGCCAGTAGACCCCGCCGCTGAACAGCTTGATGCCGTAGCTGATGCCCGGCAGCACATAGTCTGCGCGCAGGCCCCAGCTGGCGGTATCATCTGTGTCGCCGGTGCTTTCCAGGCTGCCTTCGCTTTCCGGAACAAAGGCGGCGTTGATGTTGACGTTGGTCAGCAGCTGGTTGATGGCGGCGTTATAGCTATCGCCTTCGTCCGCATCCGCATTCTGGTCGCCCATAATCACGAAGCGTGATCCGGCAGCCAGCTGGTTGGTGACCCCGTTGTCGTCGTAGATGTAGGAACCCGCACCCGGCGTAACGTAGTCCGCCCAGAAGCGGATTTCGTCGTGGTTGCGTTTTCCGTTCCAGTCAAACACATTGGCGTCAATGTCGGCGTCGCCGTCATCGAATACCGGCGGAGTCGGGTGCGAAGCCAGCACGTGAACCATCTCGCCGTCCACATTCACCGGCACATCCCAATGACTCTTCGAGGAGAGTCGGACAACGTCCAGTTCAGCGGCGGAATAGTAATCCGTTGTGCCGTCGTTCGGCAACAGGGCGCCCGGCATATCTTTCCAGAGGAATTTCTGGAAGGTGCGGACGTTTTCGGTGTCGATCGGGTATTTGGAGAGGACCACCATACCGTACTGCCCCGGGAATTCCCCGAAGCCGAAGCAATCATCGGCCGTGCCGAAACTGCCGTCGTTGTTCAGGTCGTAGCCGGAATCGATACCCGTGTTGGATTCCGCAAGGAACATATAGGGGAATACGATTGGCGGCGCACCGTTCTGGCTGATTTCCAGATAGTTGGACTTCAGCCGTTCCACAGCCTGCGTCGTGGCGTCGTAGTCGAACTCGTTGAGCAGGATAATGTCCGGATTGGTGCGCTGGATGATCTCCGCCACTTTCTGAACCTGCTCGCTGTCGCGCGACGCGAGCTCGGCGGTGATGTCGCCTTCCGCACTGCGGTTCAGGTAGGCATTGTATGTGGCGATCCGAAGGTTGCCCTGTTTGCCCGGCAGTACCGAGCCGTAAGTCACCTGATAGACCTGCACGAGATCCGCCTGGGTCTGTACCATCTGATTGGTTTCCGCATCCGTCACCGTCAGCGAAACGGTGTAGAGGCCGGCATTTTCATACAGGTGGATCGGGCTGGCCTCGGTGGAGGTTTCGCCGTCGCCGAAGTTCCAGAGGTAGGAATAGGGCTCCGTGCCGCTGGTTACAAACGGAACAAACGTTACCGGTTCGATGGTGGTGTAGTCCGACTGGTCGATCGTGAAATTCACGCTCAGGCCCATGCCGCCGGTCCGCACAATGCGGATGTTGTCCACACCCAGCAGACGCCCGTCGCCGGGGCCTGTGCCGGTGGTGGTGTAGCGGAAGGCCACGGTCACTGGGCCGAGGTAGGAGGACAGATCGACGGAAGCTGAGGTCCAGGCGTCGTACAGATCGCCTGTATCGATTTCCGTGGCCTGCCAGGTGCCGTTGGTGACATCCACCGGATAGTCGGTGGTCACCATCACTTCGAGGGATGGGCCGCCGTATTTGCTGAAGACATCAAATTGCAGCTCGGCATTAGCTCCGGCTTCGAGTTTCACGGTCGGGCCGACCAGCCAGTCGATGCTGTTGGTGTCTGCACCATATCCGTTGGCGAAGGCGCCTTTCTGCTCGGCTTCGGTATCGAGGCCCCAGTCGGCATTACTCAGCAGGCTGTTGGCGGTGAAACTGGAGTCGCCGAGCGTGTCGGCATCGTCGAAGTCTTCGCTCATGTAGGTGTGGGCATTGGCGCGGAGGACGATATTGTCTACTTCCCATACCCGGCTCTGGCCGCCGCCGGTTCCGGTGCTGGTATAGAGGAAGGCCACACGAACGTTTTCGCTTTCCGACTCCACCTTCACGTTGTCTACGCCGATACGTGCACCGCCACCGCTTCCGGTGCCGGTGGTGGTGTAGCGGAAGGCTACATTCACGCTGGTTCCGGCATAGGCCGACAGGTCCACGGAAATGTCCTCCCAGGTATCCCAGAACAGATCACTGTCCGGCGGAACGGTGAAAGAATCCCAGGTGCCGTTAGCCAGCGGATCGCCGGTTCCGGTGTAGTTGGTGGAGACCATGACTTCGAGGTCGGGTCTGCCGTATTTGTGGTACATCTGGAATTTCAGGGCACCCGCCGCACCTTCCGGCAGCGCAAAGGCCGGGGAGATCAGCCAGTCATCGCTGAGGTCATCCGCACCGAATCCGTTGGCCACCATGCCCCACTGGCCGGCACGCTGTTCGTGCACCCAGTCGGCATTGCTGGAACGGCTGTACTGCGTGAAGGAACCGATGCCGTCTTCAAAGTCTTCGAGCGGCGTAAGTGAGAAGTCGAGCTCACCGGTGGTTTCGAATGCATAGCCGCCGGTCGAAGGCATCATGGACGGAAGGGTCCACCAGTCGGCCTCGGACGGGCTGCTCATGGTTTCCGGATCATAGTTGCCGGAAGCCAGCACTTCAAGGAGCGGACCGTCGTAGTTGTAGGCCAGGTCGGCCGCAATGGTTTCTTCCATATAAACGCTCAGGTTGAACGCCGGGGTGATGAGCCAGTCGCGGCTGGCGGTATCGGCACCGTATCCGTTGATGCGCGCGAACCAGAGGCCGCTGCCGGATGGATATTCATAGGTGTGCCAATCGGTGTTGCTGGTATCGCTGTGCGTCAGCAGCGGGCCGAAACTTCCGGTATCGAAATCTTCGCTCCAGACCACCGGCACATTGGCGACCAGGGTGGTCACGGCCACGGTATCCGAGAAATCGGAAAGACCGAAGGGGCTGTAGGCGCGCACCTTGTAGGTGTACACCGTGTTTTCATTCAGCAGGCTGTCGGCATAGCCGTCGGTGTCCGGTACGAGGCGCGGCGCGTAGATTTCCCAGTTGCTGTCGCCCACTTTACGCCACAGTTCATAGCCCACTTCGTTGGTGGCCACGTCAGCCCAGGTAAGTTCAATGTCGGCTACGGAGAGGGCGGTGCCGACCAGGTTGGTCGGAGTTTCCGGTGCCGGTCCGATCACGCGGGATTCGGTGCCGATCAGGGAGAGGTCGAAACTGGTGTCGGAGCTGCCGCCGCTGCTCTGGTGCACTTCCACGGCGACCACGTTGGTTCCGGCTACGAGGAGCGACGGATCAAGCGTGAGCTCGTAATATTCATTTTCATCGCCCGCATCGTTGGCGGTGGTGGTGTAGCTGATGTCTCCGTCCGGCATGCTGGAACGTGCGGCTTCGGTGCCGTTGATGTAAACTACGGCGCCGTCATCGCGCAGCAGCTGGGCGTTGAGTTTGATGACATCCGCCGGATCGGCAACACTGAATTCCTTGCGAAAGTAAGCGGTGATGTGCTTGTCGGATGCATTCGGGCCATAGCTGATGACGGTTACTTCGTCGCCGTCGCCATATCCGAGCTGGGCATCGCCGGCCATCCAGGTGCTGTCGTCGAAGGCCGGGCTGGTCCAGCTGGTGCCCTGATCGGAGCCGTCGTCGAGATATTTCCACTCGGCACCGGTGGCCACGTATTCATTCTGTTCCACGTCCGCCCCGCGGAAAATTCCGCCGACGGAATCGTTCGGATAAATGGTGAGCACTTCGCCGGAGAGCGGCTTCCAGAGGTCGAGGCCGGCCGACATGGCGTAGGGATCGAGATCCTGTTCCGCCTGGGTGAGTGGGGTCACGGTTTCCGGATCGTAGAGGTTTCCGGCATTGAATTCATCGATGCTGCCGAAGCGGACGGTGCGGATATCCATTCTTGGTTCCGGCGCGGTGTGCACGTGAATCAGTTTAAACTGCCAGAAGGAGTCGGACGCGAGGGTCCAGGTTTTGTCGTCGTCCATCGGACGGGTCGGAGCTCCCCAGCTGCCCTCACCGATGAACATCGTGCCGTCGATCAGGTTGCGGGTAAAGTCCTGGAAGCTGCCCGGCGCGGTGCTGGGTTCGAGCGGGTAGGTGTATTTGGTCATGTGGGTGTCGGATTCAACCGCCAGGTCCATGCCGTAGTTGTAGAAGGCGTCGGCCCAGGCCGCGATGCGGCCGGTGCCTTCCGCCTTGCCGCTGGTATGCGGGCGCATCGGGCGGTGATAACTGGCCACCTGCCAGGTAGCATAGTTGGACACTTTGGCAAGCTCATTGGAAAGCCATGCGGTCTGGGCACCCCAGGCCGAGGAATCCTGATTCTGAAACGCACCGTATCCCACGCCCGGCTCCAGTTCGGAGTTCAGGGCCCAGACGCGCATCTGGTTTCCGCCGATCGGGAAGTGGCCGTAGGCATTCGGGTTCCGGATGTTGAAGATGCGCTGCATCATGTCGAGCATGTCGTTCTCGTGGTTTCCATGCTGCGGAATGATGGGATAGATGCGGCCGTCGGAACTGATGGTGGCCTGCCACTCGTCGAGCCACTGGCGCCATTCGTCGTTCGTGCCGTTGTTCATGTAGTCGCCGCCGTAGACAATGAAGAGCGGGCGGATGCGCGAGATGAGATTCATGCCCCAGCGGCGCGGATCGTCGTTGGTCCGCGAGTCGCCGCCAGCCACAAAGGTGAAATCCGACGGCGTGTCCGGCGCGGTTTTAAACCACATGAGGGTGCTGGCGCCTTCGGAATCGAGGATTTCGAAGTAGTAGGCCGTGTCGGCCGAGAGGCCGGTCAGATCGATGAAGTGACTGGTGAAGGGCGAGCCTTCCGTCGTCAGAGTGTTGTCATAATAATGACTGACCACCGAGGTGTTGGTTGCGGCACCGGCCAGGCCTGCGTCGGTGCTGTAGCGCACGCCGACGGGGGGTCCGCTGGACTGTTCCCAGCCGATGGTTGCTGTTGTTGCCGGGTCGTCGGTCCAGACCAGTCGGTACCGTTCGGTTGCGGCGTTCACCAGCCCCGGCCCGGCCAGGCCCAGTGCGAGCAGCAGTGCGCCCGTTGTTGTATAATCAGGTATTTTCATTCCACAATACTCCCGTAATAAAGGGAGGTATGCTGACGTTCCGCCACCGGGCAGAACGCATCCTCCCGGAAACGTGGAATGAAGGATGGGGCGCGGGTGTTAGTGATGGACTAAAATCGCGTCCGCAATGGGTGTCTAATTGGTTGCGGATTTGTAAGTGGTCCGTGAGTCCGTGTTGGCAGTCAGTTTCGACTTGGTTAAATCATCTCTTTTTCCAAAGGTTTTCAGCGAGGAAAGCATGGGATAATCGGTTTTCAGGTCGCCGCCTAGACGGCCGTATTCGATTATGGCCTGTTCATAGGACCAGTCCTGGAATTTCATCCGGTATGCGGCTCCCAGAATACCTGCGCGGTGAGAACCGCCTTTGCAGTGGAGATACACCGGTGCCTTGCTGTTTTCCAGCACCTGAAAATAGAGCTCAAAATTGTTTTCGGTCGGCCCGCTGTCGCTGGTGAAGGGAACCTCGATGAGCTCAATCCCCGCGATTTCGCAAAAGGCGCGCTCTTCTTCCGTAGGGGTAATGCTGATGATGGTTTTAATACCGAGGGCTTCGAGCGATTGGAGGGCAAGGTCCGGTTCATAGGCCTGGCCGCCGCGGTAAAGGCTTTCATCATATTGTACCACATAGTTATTCAGTCCCTCCAGATGGCCCAGCACCTGATAATTTTCATTGGCTGGAGGCAGAACAATGCGGTCATGAGAAACGGTTGCGCCGGAAATACCATCTACATCGGCCTGTTTCGGAGGTTGCGTCTGACAGGCGGATAGCAGCAGCATTCCAAGGAGCGGGAGCGCATTGCGGATGGCCGTACATCGTTTCATGGAGATCTCCTGAAGGGTTGATACGCAATGTCCATGATTCGGGAGCAGTGGTAAAATCATCAATCGTTAAACGTTGGCCATAAATCTAACGCGGTTCCAATGATTGGGAAAGAGGCAGAAAAGCAAAAAGTTAGTTGAGCTTAAAGTCTAGGGTTTGGTATGAACAACTCATGCAAACGCCTGAACTGAGTGCCAGTCTGGAAGATTATCTGGAAACCATTTTTTTTCTTTCCCGCGAGGATGGGAGAGCACGGCCGAAGGATATTGCCGAAAAAATGAATGTGCGTGCGGCTTCAGTGACCGGTGCGCTGAGATCGCTTTCCGAAAAGGGGCTGGTCAATTATGCTCCCTATGCCTCGGCCACACTTACGGAACATGGGCGTGAAGTGGCTTCAAAAATCGCGGTCAAACACGAGGCGCTGCTTGATTTCTTTAAGCAGGTGCTGGGTATTGAAGCGGAAGAGGCTGAAGAGTTTGCGTGTTCTATGGAGCACACGATTCCGGATCATATTCTGCAGCGTTTTGTGCAGTTTGCCGAATACACGAAGCACTGCGCCCGGTTTGATGCCAGCTGGCTGGAAAATGCCGAGGGGTATTTCTGCAAAGCCCATGGTCACGAACGTGCCCAGTGTGCGCAGTGCAAACTGAAGCAGTAGAGCTCTCCCGGCTCCCTCAGCCGACATAGCGGTTGATCATATCAAAAAGGGCTTCTTTTTTGACGGGCTTCGGTATGTAGTCATCCATTCCGGCACTGATGCATTTTTCCCGATCGCCCTGCATGGCATTGGCAGTGAGGGCGATAATGGGCACATGTGAACCGGCCGGGGTATCTTCTTCGAGTTTTCGGATTTGGCGTGAAGCCTCATACCCATCCATTCTGGGCATTTGACAGTCCATAAAGATGAGGTCATACGTCGCGCCGTCTTTTACCTTGTTCAGTGCAATCTCTCCGTTTTCAGCAACATCGACTTCATAACCACCTTTAGCGAGCATGCGTTTGGCGACGGTTTGGTTCACGATATTGTCCTCGGTCACAAGAATGCGGCGTGTGCCGGCGTTTTTGATGGTGGACAGTTCGACCGTCGGCTGGGCATGGACTGTTTTGGGCGGATGCATCGAAAGGCTACTCAGTTGATAGCCTAGAATTTCGGCAATTTTCCATAACAGGTTACCGAGTCGTAGCGGTTTGACCAAATTGTCGGCCAGACCGGCTCCATCGAGTGTGCGCATGTCACGATTGGTAATCGAGCAGACGATGAGTTTGCCCAGCGCATCAAATTCAGGTTGTGTGAAAAGCGGGTTTTCGGTGTCGTAGGCCAGATGTTCTTCAATCAGGACAATACGGTGGTTGCCTTCGCTGATACGTTCGGCGGCTTCATCAACGGTACCAGCAACTTCGGGGTTCAAACCCCACCGGGTCATCCACTCGGAAATAGACTGCCCCATGATTTTCTTTTCATCGATAATCATGATCGGCTCACCGTTGAATATGGGTTTATCAATTTCGGACTGCC
Organism: Pontiella agarivorans; assembly: GCF_034531395.1. Lineage (NCBI taxonomy): Bacteria > Pseudomonadati > Kiritimatiellota > Kiritimatiellia > Kiritimatiellales > Pontiellaceae > Pontiella > Pontiella agarivorans. Next base: position 243,935 of record NZ_JARVCO010000007.1, read on the forward strand.
GAGAGCGGTTGGCAACGGGGAGATTGAGGCGGAACCAGAATGTCGACCCTTTGCCGCGCTCACTTTCCATTCCGATTTTTCCGCCCATGAGGTTGACGAGCTGTTTGCAGATCGCCAGGCCAAGGCCTGTTCCGCCGAATTCACGCGTGGTGGATGAATCGCCCTGTGAAAATTTCTGGAACAGCTGAGGAAGTTCTTCGCGGGAGACTCCGATTCCGGTATCGGATACGGTAAAATTGATGGTGGTTTCTTTTTCGGTTCCGGCCACCATTTCCACATTGAGATAAACATATCCCTTGCGGGTGAATTTAAGTGCATTACCGGCGAGGTTCATGAGTACCTGGCGGATGCGGCCGGCGTCGCCGACCACAAAGGACGGCGTGTTGGGTGAAAAGCGCAGAATCAGGTCAATTCCTTTTTCCAGGGCGGTCGGAGTAAGCAGTTCGGTGATATGTTCGCAGGTTTCCCGAAGATCGAACGGCTGGGGTTCAAGATCCAGTTTGCCGGCCTCGATTTTAGAGAAATCGAGAATGTCATTGAGCAGGGTGAGCAGGGCATCGCCAGACGTCTGGATGATACGGAGGTATTCCCGTTGTTCGGGATTGAGCACGGTGTCGTACAGCAGACTGGCTGTGCCGATAATGCCGTTCATCGGTGTGCGTATTTCGTGGGACATGGAAGCGAGGAAGTCCGATTTGGCCTGCGTGGCTTTTTCGGCTCGTTCGCGGGCAATAAGCAGCTGGCGGTTTGCGCTTTCGAGGCTTTCACGCGCCTCGTTGGCATCTTCCATCATCCCCATAATGATGTGCTGGTTTTCCTCCAGTTCGCGGCTGCGTTTGTCGAGAAGGCGGTTGGCCTCCTTCATTTCCAGTTCATATTCTTTGCGGTCGGTAATATCCAGCAGGGTGCCGACCATCCGCAGAGGCTGCTGCTGTTCATCACGTTCGATGATGCGTCCGCGGTCGAGCACCCAGATCCAGTCATTGGAACCCCGATGAATGCGGTACTCGCAGTTGTAAGTGTCGGCCTTGCCATCTAAATGCAAATTCATGCTGTTCTGGATGGCTTTATAGTCCTCCGGTTCGGTGAGCTGTCTGCGCCAGTCCATATCGTTTGGCAGGTCTTCGAGGCGGTAGCCCAGTATGACGGCCAGCCGGTCATTAAACGTACAGTTGTTTTTTTTCAGGTTCCAGTCCCAGTAGCCGAGATCGCCGCCATGGAGGATCAGGTCCATGTTGTCGCGTGCGCGGGCGGCTTCAGCTTCGAGGCGTTTACGCTCAATAATCTCATGTTTGAGCTCTTCATTGTAGCGTTCCGCATCCTCCATAATGCTGAGCAGGGCTTTGCGGTGTTTCTTGAGATCGAGGGTCTCGGTTTCAAGATATTCATTGGCTTTGATCAACTCATGAACCACTTTGAGGTTGTCATGAATTTCGGAATTGCGTTCATATTCGTCGCGTTCAAGACCGCCGCCGATCAGACGACCGAGGATATAACCGAGGGCGATAACCATGATAACTGCCAGCGTGATCAGCCAGGAGGTATATGAACTGCCGGAGCGCATGATGAAGTAAACAGCCACAGCGAATACCATGGCAATCAGCGAAAAAATGACTGCAAATATGCGGCCCAGCCGTCCTTTTATTTCGGGGAGTTTTAGTGTCGGTTCGTCCATGGTCAGTCTATTTTATCGATCGTGTAACGTTTGTCGCGCTTCAGTTCCTTCAGCAGGTCATTGACTTCGGCCTTGAGTTCAATGATGCGTGATTCACGGCCGGCAGAAACGGCGTTAAAGCGTTCGAGGTCTTTGATGGCATCCTTGAGTTCTTCTTCACGGGCTCGCTGGGAATCAACATCGTTCTGCAGCCGGTTATTCAGTTCGGTCAAATGCCGTGCTGCCAGACGCTGTGTCCGGTTGAAGAGCGTGATCAGCGGAATGGCCAGCAGCAGCATGCCGATGGCGGCGATGCCCATACGCAGCAGCTGGTTGCCAAGCTGTTGTTCAATATGCCGGCTTTCCTGCGCCGTGGCATAAAGATGGCCCTGTTCCGGAGTATCGGGTTTGTAGATCAATGCATAGCGGATTTTCCCGAAGGCCGGGTGAATGGTTGTAAACATTTCGGTGGCATGCCGGCCTTCGGCGGCCATTTGAAGGATCCGGTTTTTCAGTTTTTCCGTCAGCAGCAGCTCGTGTGCAAGACTGCGCTGCTCTGAACGGCTCTCTGTTGAGCCCGAAATGATAATGTTGATTTGATTCTGTCGCACGGTTCCGGCGAGCACCGCGCTGAAGTTGCCGTGCAGGGCAACGCGTTCAAGCTGCTTGCTGGCGACCACAAATTCAGTATTTTCCGCGCTCGCATTCTGTTCAAGTTCTGTCAGCGCATTACAGTTCAGCAGTTCCTCCAGTGCAAATGCCGCATCGACCAGTGCTTTGTCGACATAGTTGTGGAGTGCACGGCTGTGGGCATTGAAGGACCACAACGAAAATAGAATGACGCCGGCCACGTAAACTGCGGCAGCCAGAATAAATGTGCCATATCGATGGGTAGGCCGGTCAATCATTAGAGATCATCCGTTGTGGTTCGATATTTTTTAAACTGGCCAAGCTGCTGAAGCAGCTCGTTAACCTCGGCTTTGAGCTCCAGCGTTCTGCGTTCGCGGCCACGCATGAGCTGATTGAACCGTTCCATATCCTCGAGCGTTCGCTTGAGGCGTTCTTCGGCCCGGTTCTGTTCTGTGACATCGTGCCAGACATCGAGGACTCCTACGGCGCGGCCTTTTTCGTCCCGCAATGGAATCTTGCTGATCTCCCTCCATGCGATGCTTCCATCCGGTCGGGCATAGGATTGTGTGAAATTATAAAGAGGATGATTATTCTGAATAATATCCTGATCGCGCTCAACAACAGCAAGGGCCTGTTTGGGGTCAAACAGGTCGTACGGCGTCTGGCCCACAACGGAATCAAGTGATTCAAGCCCGCATTCCCGGATATAGGTTTTGTTGCAGCCGAGATAGATGGAATCTTTATCTTTCCAGAAAACCGACATGGGAATGGAGTCCATGATCAGTTGCAGCATGCGCTGTGATTCCCTCCGGGCGTTTTCGGTCTGCTGCCGGCCGGCAATATCGCGGGCTACTCCGAAAACGGCTTTCCGGTTTTTCCAGAATCCCTGGAAGATACTCATCTCTACGGGGATGGAGCCGCCGTTTTTAATCTGCAGCGGCATGTTGGCCGTGGTTGAGCGTTCGGTCTGCATGTAGGCCATGAGGCGGTAGACTTCGTCGCGGGCTTCCTGAGGATAGAGCTCGAAGAGGCTCATTTCACGGAGCTCATCATGCGAATAGCCGAGCCGTTTTTCAACGGAAGGGTTGGCGTGCATCAGACGTCCATCGAGATCGCAGACCAGCAACAGGTCATCGATGGTTTCAAACAGGTTCTGGAAATTCCGGTTTTCTTCTATGAGGGCATCTTCGACACGTTTATTCAGCGAAATATCCTGAATCAATCCATTCCAGATCAGCTGGCCCTCTTCGGGATTCGCAATGGCGCTGATATACAGCCATTTGAGATTTCCCTCTTGATCCAGCAGGCGCAGTTCGAGCTGAATGGGGGAGCCGGTTCTGGACGTTTCGAGTGCCGCATTCAGGCGGGGAAGGTCATCTTCATAGATATGATCATAAACCAGACGGGCATCCGCAAGAATCCGGTCATGGTCCACCCCGAGAATCTGCTCAACTCCCTGGCTCAGGTAACGGAATGAAAATGTTCCGTTTTCTGATTGTGTCAGCTGAAAGATGGCCACATTCGGAAGATGATCCTCCATCAGTTCAATATGATGAATACTTTTTTCCAGTGCCTGGGATTTCTCGGAAAGGACGGTGCGCAGCTGTCTGATCCAGAGGAGAAGGGCGATGATTGCAAGAACGGCTGCGGAAAACAGAACGGGACCCACGATGCCGGCCTGCAGCAATCCTGCTTGTTCCGGTTCCGTAGCATGGGCACACATTACGGTTCCCGGAATCCCAGCTGCTGCAAAAATCCATCTCAATCTGTTCATTCTGTTAGCCGTCGCCATTTTTTCGGATTCACATTTCTCTACTGTTTAATAGCTAGAAAGATGCCACTGTTAAAGAGAAATCAATACTTCATGGATTTCGCAGAGGGGCAACCCGACGACATTGGTGTATGATCCGGATATTGCTTTCACCATGTGAAGTGCTCCGCCCTGAATTGCATACGCTCCCGCCTTATCCATCGGGCAGCCCGAAGCAATGTAGTCGACGATCTCCTGTTTTTCCAGTATTCGGAAAACCACCTGCGTGGTCACGGAGAAAACGTTGCTCTTTTCCTTTGTGCGGATACAGACCCCGGTGATCACTTCGTGCGTACAGCCCGAAAGAGCGGAAAGCATTTCAAACGCATGGCCGCTGTCGCGGGGTTTTCCGAGAATCTGCCCGTTCAGAACCACAATGGTGTCAGCCGCAATAACAGTTTCGCCGGGGGTGGCGGGAACAGCGGCTGCTTTTTCAGCGGCAAGTCGTTCTGCAAACGCACGGGGCGGCTCATCAGCTCCGGGGGTTTCGTCAATATCGGGAATACGAACCTCAAATTCCACGCCGAGAGCCGCCAGCAGTTCGCGCCGGCGCGGCGAAGCGCTGCCGAGAATCAGTTTTCCAAGGTTTGGATAATTTTGCATATACGGAGAATATGTTGCAGAGCGGGCTTTTAAAAGCCCGATCTGCATGGCACAAGAAACGCATGCAAAACGTTAAAATCCTGCTGGGTGGAGTTCCGTTCGGCCGAAATAATGTGGGTGATGAAGCAATCCTTGAATGTGTAGTTGGATTGCTGAAAGAGCTTGCGCCCGGCTGTTCCATCACCGTCAGCACCGACAGCCAGCAGGAGACCGAAAACCGACTGAACGTACGAACGGTACCGCTGTTCGGTTTTCAGCCGGCCTACAGTCCCCGTCAGATGGAAGAGGAAATTGCCCGGGCGGATGTCTTCATCTGGGCCGGTGCAACCGGTCTTTCCGACTATCCGGAAATTCCGCTTTCCATGCTCGAAATTGCCCATCACCGGCAAACAAAAACGGTACTTTGGGGGGTCGGCATGAACGATGAGCTCAATCCGTATCTCTATAAAGTGCTGCCCGGGAAAAAAAGGCTGCTGTTGAGGCTGCTCACCGTGCTCACACTCAATCGCATCAATTTCATTCAACGTCTGGAAGAACGGCGCGAGGCGAGAGCCCGCAATAAGATTGTAGAAGAACTCAACCGCTGCGATCTGGTGGTGCTGCGCGATCCGGAGACGCTCAATGCAGTGCATCACTGCGGAGATGTTCCGGATGTAATGGTCGGTGCCGATTCCGCCGAACTGCTCCAGCCGTCACCATGGGACCGGGTTTGTCTGACCCAGGAGGCCCGGGCGATACTCACATCCCCTGCGCGGAAGATCGGCCTGTGTATTTCCGCACAACGGCAGCTCGTGCATGAAAAGGAATTGATTGAATTTCTGGATCAGCTGGCCGACCGCGATTACCGCATTGTTTTTCTGCCCATGAACCACGCAACCGATGCACCGCTGATGGAGTCCATGCGCGACCGGATGCAAAACAAAATGCACTCCGTAGTCATCGGCGGGAAACGCACCCCCGGTGAAATTCTGGCTATTGCCGGAAAGTTGGATCTGGTGATCAGCAGCCGTCTGCACCTGTTGATTCTGGCATCGGTACTGCATATTCCAATCATTGGAATCAGCCGCGGCAGTAAAGTGGATAATTTCCTCACCATGTTCGACCACGTTTCCGCCGGAAGTGTGGATGAATGCGACTTCGAACATATGCAGGCGGAACTCGACCGGCTGATCGAAAGCCGGGCCGAATTCGAAGAGGTCAGTACCGCCGTGCACGACATGCTGCTCCAGCGATTGGAAGACGCTAAGGTGCGGTTGACCGAGGTGCTGAAACAATCCTTGTGAATTTCATACATTGCAATGTATGAAATTATAGAAAAGCTATAAAAATAAAGCCCCCTGTTTTTTCACACATTGCAATGTGTGAAAAAAGCAAGGGCTGACGGTAGGGTCAGGAGGCGGAAAGAAAGTCCGCAATATCCTGGGCTGTCGTGTCAGGCGCGAGCATGGCTTTCAGGTCCAGGCGGGCCTGTATCGCTTTGCGAACCGGTTTGAGCAGTTTCATTTTGCCCAGCAGCAGACAGCCGGTAAAGCGACCGTCGCGCAGCATAAACATGCGATAACCGCCATCCGCATAATCCTCAATCATCCGATAACTGCCGTCGACCGGAGTAATCACACCGATACTGAGCATCGGCTTCCCAACCACTTTAATCATATGCGAGCGTGGAATTCCGCCGAATTCCGTTGGAACGCCGGCTGCGTTCATGCCCGCAATTTTACCCATATACATCGCCGGCGCCCAGGCCCCGTAGCGCACCCCGTCGTGTTCCGCCACATCACCGACAGCATAAATATCCGGATTGGATGTACGCAGGAAATTATCCACCAGCACGCCCTTTTTCACCATAAGCCCGGCTTCTTCCAGCAGCTCTGCGTTGGCCCGGTCGCCCGCAGTGATCACCACCACATCTGCCGGGATCAGCTGACCGCGCTTGAGGTGTACGCCAGTCACGTGACCGTCGCCGATAATGCAATCCGCCTGGGCTTTTGCAACCACCTCCACATTCAATTTTCCGAGGTGCTGCTTCATCACTTCGCTGCCCTCCGGATTCAGCTGCAGCGGCATAATGTAGTCGAACGATTCCAGCACCGTAACGCGGGTTTTCTGTTTCGCCAGTGCAGCCGCCGTTTCCAGGCCCAGAATTCCGCCGCCGATACACACCACATTGGTGTTTTCATCAATTACGTTCAGAATGCCCCGCACATCATCAGCCGTCCGCACCGCAAAAACATTTTCCAGATCCGCCCCCGGAATCGGCGGAATAAACGGGTGCGACCCCGTGGCCACAATCAACTTGTCAAATTGGATCGTATCGCCGCCTTCAAGTTCAACCGCCTTCTCCGTGAGCAGGATGCGGGTCACCGTGATCCCGTCACGCAGATCAATATTCCGCTCCGCATACCACGTTTCCGCATGCAGCGGCAGATTCTTTTCCTGAAAATCCCCCGCCAGCATGCGCGTCAGATTCAGCCGCCAGTAAGGCAGGCCCTCTTCTTTTGATAAAAGAATAATTTCCGCATCCGGGGCGTGTTCACGAATCGTCTCCGCCGCTGAAACCCCGGCAATGCCGGCTCCGATAATCACCACCCGCTCGTGACCCGGATTTCTCCGCTCCGGTCGAACCGTCGTTTCAATTTCCTTGAAATCTTCGGGTTTTGCATCGCAGATCGGGCATATTTCCGGTGCCTCATCGCCATAATGCAGATAGCCGCAAATTGAACAACGCCACGTTTTTTCCGAATTCTTCTCCATCATTCATCCTTTCATACCCGAAGTAAGACGAAATCAGTATCATTTTAAAGCCCGTAACCTAAATAAAAAACGGTGAATGATTCACGGCTATTGACCATTTATCTGATCCCGAATAATTCTTCCGATCGGGATTGACTCACTCCCGAATATTCGCATAATTCGCGCTTCGTTTTTCCAACCACGGGAAAACCCCTGCCGGCGTAGCTCAGTGGCAGAGCAACGGATTTGTAATCCGTTGGTCGTCAGTTCGACTCTGACCGCCGGCTCCATTTTAAAACCCCGTATTTCCTAGTAAATGCGGGGTTTTTATTTGTTTTAGGGCAATTATCCCCCGCATTTAACTCCACGCAACATTTTGCACAATTTACATCAGTTAAGGGCGAGTTAAGACAAGGTAAGACAAGGTAGTCTTTCCGTGAGCCACTGCTTTATGTCTAAGGAATGTTTCCGGCGTAAACTTATTCAGCGTAGGGAGCCAAGATTGTGGCGACCGATACTCTTGAAGTGGTGCAAATTACATTCGTCAGTCATATGGCCGTTTTTCAGCCCGTTCCGTATTCCTGCAGGTAATGAGTCTGAGGGGTAATCGACGATTCCAGGAGCTTCCCGTGAGCGTGAGGGTGTCGGAAACGACCTATCCGTTCGCTAGTTCGCCCCGATCTTCCGGATATCAAGAAAATGGTCGAGGTCGCAGATGTCGTACAGGTAGCTCCGGGTTCCTATTCTGATATATGGGATGATCCCGTTTGAGGAAAGGTCGGATAAGTGCCTGCGTGAGATGCCCATATTTAGCGGCTGCGCCGGCTTTCAGGACTCTCTGCGTCTTACGATTGATTTCCCAGTGCTTGGGTGGTTTTGACGATCGCAGGTTCAATTTCCCTTCAAAGCGTCACATGACATTTTCGTATTCCTCTGGGCTGACGGTTTCGTCAGCGTTCAGTAACATACGAATGGCTTCGGTTGTACATGGTTTCATGGCAGATTTCCTGCTTTTTCCTGACAAGGGCATTTGCGGATATTTTTGATTGAATTAGTAAAAAATACTATCTCTGCAGATTAGATCTTTTCAAGTGGTTCTGCTTGCTCGTTAGGCGCTTCATCAATACCCTGATTCAACTTATGTTATTGAGTTTTCAGGGGCTGGAATGGTTGAGAAGGATGCATATCGTAAAGGCATAGATGATTCGCAGGGAAGCGGTCATCGGCAGCGCCTGCGCGAACGTTTTCAGACATCGGGGCATCGTGCTTTGGCCGACTACGAGTTTTTAGAGCTATTGCTGACCTATTCCATTCCCCGAAAAGATACCAAACCCCTGGCTAAGGAGCTGATGAAGGAGTTTGGCTCATTCTCGGCCGTACTTGACCAATCCCAGGAAAAATTGACATCAATCGATGGTTTGGGCTCTCGGTCGGCATCATTGATTCGTCTTGTCCGTTCAGCGATGCACAAATATCTGGAAGAACAGGTTGAAAACAGACCGACCATCTCGAAGCCGGAAGACATTGCCAGCTTTGTGCGCATTCATATCGGTTCCAATGATCGGGAATGCGTGATGCTCATTTGTCTGAATGATGCCAACAAGCTGCTTCATCATGAAATCGTCAATGAAGGTTCGATTCGCAGAACCCCGTTTTATCCACGTGACATCTTGAAGCCCGCCATTCTGCACAATGCGACCGGGGTGATCATTGTTCATAATCATCCAAGCGGAGAAGCCATTCCTTCTGAAGCGGACCACGGCATGACGAGTAAGTTGGAGTCGCTTGCCGGTGAACTGGATATTCGCCTGATTGATCATTTGATTACGACGCCGAAGCAAACGCTCAGCCTGAAGACCGGGAGGCTGGTGTGAGCAACTTTGATTTTTTAATGGAGCAATGGCCTGAAGTGGCTGAAATGGGGGTTTTGGCTGAAAAGCACCTTTACCAGGACCCCAATGCGGCGCTCATCAAACTTCGTTTGCTTGCCGAAACGCAGACCAGGTATCTGATTGCCTACGAAAATCTGAATGAACCGTTTGACGGGACCCAGATCAAACGACTCAATCTCTTGCAAAGCAAAGGCATCATTCCGGATACGCTCGGCCCGCTTTTCCATTCTATTCGCAAGGCTGGAAATCGAGCGACGCACGAAGGTTTTGGGAGTGTGGAGGCGGCCCAGACCCAGCTCAAGGTGGCGTATCGTTTGGCGGAATGGTTTGCGAAGACCTACAGCACCGGCCACGTCACGGTTCAGCCCTTCTCCATGCCGGAGCCTGCCGAGAGCCAGGAAGAGCTCGAGTTTCTTGCATCCGAACTCATTCGGGCCAATGAACAGCTGGAGCAGGAAAATTCCAAACTGCTGAAAAAGCTGGAAACGGTAAAAGGGCAGGAGGTCACCAAAGAGCAGCGTTCCGAGCGTCGGAAGTCTTCTGCACGGGTTTCAAAGAAAATAAAACTGTCGGAAGCCGAAACCCGGCAGCTCATTGATGATCAATTAAATGCGGCGGGCTGGATCGCCGATACCGTGAACCTGCGCTATGCCAAAGGGACCCGGCCCGAAAAGGGCAGGAATAAGGCAATTGCAGAGTGGCCCACCGCTTCCGGCCCTGCTGACTATGCCCTGTTTGTCGGCATGGATCTCATCGGTTTTGTTGAAGCCAAGAAATGGGACAGGCAGGTGGTGTCCGATGTGGGTCAGGCTAAGCGCTATTCCCGGGATGTGGAAATCAAAGGAGAAGAATCCTTCATCGCCGGGCCCTGGAACCAATATAAAGCCCCGTTTATGTTCGCCACCAATGGCCGTCCGTATCTGCAGCAGCTGAAAGATAAGTCCGGTATCTGGTTCCTGGATGGCCGCGAACCGACCAACCACCCCAAACCCCTGCACGCGTGGTATTCTCCGGAAGGTCTTAAAGATCTGCTCAAACACAACATTCCGGAAGCCTGTAAGAAGCTGGGACAGGAACCCTTTGATTATCTTGGACTCAGAAGGTATCAGGAAACCGCTATCCGCAAGGTGGAAGAAGCACTTCAAAATAATCAGAAGAGCATACTTCTGGCTATGGCAACCGGTACCGGAAAAACCCGTACTGCACTCGGATTGATTTACCGAATGATTAAATCCGACCGTTTTAAGCGCGTTCTGTTTCTGGTGGACCGCAATGCCTTGGGCGAACAGGCCAGCAACAGTTTTCATGATGTTCAAATCGAGGACTTTCTCAGTTTTGCCGAAACGTTCGGGGTAAAGGACATCACGAAAGCCGACGTGGAGTCGGATACGCGGGTCGATGTTTCCACGGTCCAAAGCATGATGCGGCGTATCATGTTCAACTCCAATGATGCCAATATCCCCACGGTCGACCAATACGATTGTATTGTCGTGGACGAAGCTCATCGTGGCTATACCCTCGACCGGGAGATGAGCGATACCGAACTTGAATACCGCGACCAGAACGACTACATCAGCAAATACCGCAAGGTCATTGAATACTTCGATGCCGTAAAGATCGGGATGACGGCCACGCCCGCACCGCATACCGCAGAGATTTTCGGGAAGCCGGTCTATACCTACAGCTATCGGGAAGCCGTAATTGATGGATGGTTGATCGATCACGAACCGCCGCACCAGATCACAACAAAGCTGTCCAAAAGCGGCATCAAATGGAAGAAAGGTGAAACGGTGCCGGTACTGGACACAAAAACCGGCGAGGTGACGAATCTTGAAGAGATTCCGGATGAACTGAACATTGAGGTGGACGGGTTTAATCAGAAGGTTCTAACCACAAAGTTTAACCGCACCGTGGTTAAAGAGCTGATCAAGGACCTCGATCCCAACGGGGACGAAAAAACGCTGATCTATGCCGCCACGGATGACCATGCCGACACCGTAGTCCGTATTCTCAAGGAAGAGTTTGATGCAATGGGATGCCCGGTTGATGACGATGCCATCCAAAAGATTACCGGATCAATCGACAGGCCCTCCCAGGCGATCCGTCATTTTAAAAATGAAAAGTTTCCCAATATCGCCGTCACGGTCGATCTGCTGACGACCGGGATCGATGTGCCCGCGATTTGCAATCTGGTCTTCATCCGGCGCGTCCGCTCGCGCATCCTGTATGAACAGATGCTGGGAAGGGCAACGCGTCTCTGCCCGGAAATCAAGAAGGACCACTTTAATATCTACGATGCCGTCCGCATGTATGAAGCCCTTGAAAAGGTGACGAATATGAAGCCGGTCGCGCCGAACCCCAAAACAACACTGGTGACTCTGGTTGAAGAGCTGCTCGATATGGACGACCCGGATAAACAGAAACTCCACATCGATCAACTGGTTGCCAAGCTGCAGCGCAAAGCACGCGGCCTCAAAGGCGAAGCGGCCGAAAAATTCGAAACGCTGACCGGCGGGGTGACGATTACCGAGTTTATCAAGGACCTCCGTGAAGCCGAGCCGCAACAGGTGCACACCATCGTGCAGAACAGTCGCAGGTATTTTGAGTTCCTCGATGAAAACAACCGCCAGCCCAGACGGGTACTGATCTCGAATCATGAAGATGAGCTGGAGTCGCATACGCGCGGGTATGGGAAAGCCGAAAAGCCGGAAGACTATCTGAACGAATTCAAAGCCTTCATTCTCGACAACATGAATAAGATTCCCGCGCTGAGCATAGTCTGCCAACGGCCGCGGGAACTCACCCGGCAATCGCTGAAAGAGCTCAAGCTTGAATTGGATCTGCATGGTTTTTCCGAAAAGACCCTGCGCGTTGCCTGGCACGAATGGACCAACGAGGATATTGCCGCCGATGTTATTTCGTTCATCCGGCGGCAGGCGCTGGGGGATCCGCTGCTGAGTCATGAAGAGCGCATCAAAAATGCGGTGCAGAAAATCCGCGCCATGAGCGATTGGACCGCGATCCAGAAAAACTGGCTGGACCGGTTCGAAATGCAGCTGATGAAAGAAAACATTATTCAAAAAGACGACCTCAACGAAGGGGTCTTTCAGGAAGAAGGCGGGTTCAACCGCATCAACAAAATATTTCAGGGCCGGTTGACAGAGGTCATTGACCAACTTAACGAGGCTCTATACCCAGAGCAAAGGATGTATGGATGAGTACGGTAGAAATTGTTCAGAAACTATGGAATCTATGCGATGTGCTGCGGGATGACGGGATTACCTATCACCAGTATGTCACCGAGCTGACCTATCTGCTGTTTCTGAAAATGGCCAAGGAAACCGGTCAGGAAAAAAATATTCCCGAAGGGTATCGCTGGGACGATCTGACCAAGCTGCAGGGAACTGATCTGAAGAAATTTTATGAAGAGCTGCTGCGCCACCTTGGGGGAGAAAAGTCCAAAGGACGCATCAAGGAAATCTATGCCAATGCCCGAAGTGACATTCAGCATCCGGCCAACCTCGCCAAGCTGATTTCCGAGCTGAACAAACTCGATTGGTATGAAGCGAAGAAAGAGGGTCTCGGCGACTTGTATGAAGGGCTGCTCCAGAAAAACTCGGAAGAGAAAAAGTCGGGAGCCGGACAATATTTCACACCACGCCCCCTGATTGATTCCACGGTAAGGTTGATTCAGCCCGAATTGGGCGAACGCTGCTTTGACCCGGCGGCCGGAACCTTTGGGTTCATGATTGCCGCCAATCAGTATGTGGAGTCGAAATCAAACAAGTTTGAGTGGTCGGCGGCCCAGCGGGACTTTCAGCGGAAGAAAGCCTTCTCCGGCGTCGAGCTGGTGCAGGATGCGCATCGTCTGGCGCTCATGAATGCCATGCTCCACGATATTGAAGGCGAACTGCTGCTGGGTGATTCGCTCTCCAGCAGAGGGGAAAAGCTGAAAGACTATGATGTCATCCTGACCAACCCTCCCTTTGGCAACAAAAAAGGCGGGGAGCAGCCTTCGCGCACGGATCTGACCTATCCCACGTCCAACAAACAGCTCAACTTTCTGCAGGTGATTTACCGGTCACTCAGGAAGAATGGAAAATCGCGGGCAGCCGTTATTGTGCCGGACAACGTGTTGTTCGAGGCCGGAGCGGGCACAAGCATTCGCCGCGACCTGATGGACAAGTGCAACCTGCATACCATCCTGCGGCTGCCGACCGGAATTTTCTATGCGCAGGGCGTGAAAACCAATGTGCTGTTTTTCACGCGCGGAAAAACCGAAAAGAACAATACAAAGAGGGTGTGGGTCTACGACCTGCGTTCCAACATGCCCAGCTTTGGTAAACGCACCCCGTTCGGCGATGCCCATCTTGCCCCCTTCGAAAAGGTCTATGGCAAAAAGGCTGATGGTTCCAGTGTTCGGAAAGAAGGGGAATGGAGCTTTCTCCCGGACGATGTGGAGCAGACCGAGGAGAATTCCCGCTGGCGCTGTTTTTCCAGGGATTGGATCCGCGACACCAAAGGCGACTCGCTCGATATTTCCTGGATCAAAGACAGCGACAGCGTCGACGCCGCCAACCTGCCCGAACCCAACGAACTCGCCGCCGAAGCCATGGGAGAGCTCACCGAGGCCCTGCGCGAACTCGATGGTCTCATGTCCGCCCTCGGATGCGCCGATGAAGCCGATGCCCAGAAAGCCCTGCTCGCCGAAGTCCTCGGCCTCGGAGGCGCAGAAGCATGATGGCTTGTAAAAAAGTAGAACGGGCGTCCCGCCCGTTTATCCACGCTCGGCCGAATGTTGAGGTGGCGAATGAGTGATGTGTCTATGCCCGAAGGATGGGCTATATCAAAACTATCCGATGCCATTGCAGTGGACGGCGTCATTTCTGATGGAGATTGGGTTGAATCAAAAGATCAGGATCCGAATGGTGATGTTCGTCTGATTCAATTGGCTGATATTGGTGATGGCGATTTTAGAAACAAGTCTAAGCGATTTATGACACCTGAAAGCGCAGATCGTCTAAATTGTACATACCTTGAAAAGGGGGATGTGTTGATTGCACGTATGCCAGATCCATTGGGACGTGCATGTCTATTTCCAGGCGTTGGACAGAAGGCTGTTACCGTTGTTGATGTTTGTCTTATTCGGACTGGTGAAAACTCAGCTTTTTCAAATGACTTTCTTAAATACTGGATCAATACACCTGACATAAGAAATCTAATTGAAGCCAACGCTTCTGGTACTACTCGAAAAAGAATAACTCGAAAAAAGTTGGAAGCTTTCGAATATCCCCTCCCCCCGCTGGCGGAGCAGAAAGAGATTGCGTTGCGGCTGGATGATTTACTGGCGCAGGTGGACTCGATCAAAACCCGCCTCGACGGGCTCCCCGCCATCCTGAAACGCTTCCGCCAATCCACCCTCGCCGCCGCCACCTCCGGCAAACTCACCGAGGAGTGGAGGGAGGAGAACAGCGGTAATGATAGTCTTAGGGAATACATTAAGGATTTAGAAGCTAGCCGCTTTGAGCATTGGAAGAAAATGCGGCTGGTCGAATTTGAACGGAAAGGAAAGACACCAGCTGACGACAAATGGCTTGCGAGGTACAAACCGGTCCGAGTGGATGAAGGGTTGCAAGGCATTCCTGATGTGTGGGAAGTGGAGCGTCTTGATTTCATCGCAGATGTAATAGACCCAAATCCCAAGCATAGGAATCCAAGATATTTCGATAAAGGATTCCACTTCATATCGACCGCGCAGTTTGATGGAACTGATGGATTTGATTTAAGTAAGTGCCGGTTTGTGGCTAAAGAAACAATCGACGAACAAGGTGCTCGGTGCCGTTTTGATAAGAGAAGTATCGCGTTCTCTCGTAAAGGAACGATTGGCCATACAAGAATACTAGAACTAGACATCCCATTTGCATTGCTGGATTCCTTATGCGTGATTAATTGTGATGCCGTTATTTCGAACAAATATCTCAACTATGTCCTTCGGGGGCCGCTCGTTGCTGGGCAGGTTGTTGAGAAGACTAAGGGGGTGGCGCTCAAGCAGGTGAGTGTCGGCGGTGTTCGAGAATTGTTAATTCCTCTCCCGTCTGTAGAAGAACAAACCGAAATCGTCCGACGAGTGGAGGAGCTATTTGCCTTTGCGGATCAGGTGGAGCAGCGGGTGAAAGAAGCGCAGGCGCACGTCAACCACCTCACCCAATCCATCCTCGCCAAAGCCTTCCGCGGCGAACTCACCGAGCAATGGAGGCGCGAAAACCCCGACCTAATAACCGGCGAAAACTCCGCCGCCGCCTTATTGCAGCGCATCAAAACCGAACGCGAAAAACTCACCCCTAAAAAGAAGCCTCGAAAAAGGAGAAGTCCTTGAGTTATAAAATAAGAGGTGAGTTTGGGCCGGAAAAGGTGGAGGCTCAGCTCGGAAAGTTCCCGGCGGGTTAGTCTTGACCATTTAACCTTTAAGTTAAACTATGACGTTGTCTCTTCACATTCTGAAAGAAACTAAGCAACTCACAATCTGCGCGATTGGTGATGGGCAGCAGGTACGGGTTCTTGATTTTCTTGAGGAAATGCAACAGAAAAGACCGAAGGAAGTGAGTAAAATGGCAGCCTTGTTGGACCGTGTGGTGGAGCATGGCATTCCGAAAGACAGGCAAAAATGTCGTACTTTGGGCAATAAGCTCTATGAGTTTAAGACCCCGGGCGGGTTGCGCATCGTGTGGTTTTGGGATGAGGGAAAAATGGTGGTCTGCACGCATGGATTTAGCAAATCAACCCGAAAGACCCCTCGTGGCCAAATCGAGCGCGCCCTTTCTATGAAGGCGGATTATTTTGAAGCCAAGTCTAAGGGAACGCTTCAGCAGGAGAATTAGGTATGAATGCAAGTGATCGGTTTAACGCGATTCAGGAACAAGCTCGAGAAACGGATACCTATTGGGTTGAAAAGGCAATTATTGAGTGCACGGAAGAGATGGTTGCCCGAATGGAGGATGCTGGACTCAATCGTTCGGAGCTGGCCCGTCGTCTGGGTAAAAAGCCTGCTTTTGTCACAAAGTTATTGCGCGGAAATAACAACTTTACCTTTGAAACTGCGGTAAAGATTGCCCGTGCGCTGGACACGGAATTTGTGCCTCATTTGCGCCCCAAGGGATGGAAAACCCAATGGATGGATTACTCTCCGCCGAAACCGGAGGAATCCCCAATTCCGCTCAACTTGAAAAAGCAGGAGTATGGCCAGGACGTTAGTGCCGTAGCAACTGGAGACGAAAATGAAACCTTCGCCCTTACAGCTTGAATCCTACATGTTCACCCGTGTCCATGTGGATGCGTGCGATAATCCGGCGTGTCAGGACATCGAAGGAACCGGGCAGTTTGAGTCCAATACCCACTGCCAGCAGCATAATGAAGACGCTTCCCGTTGGATGGTGACGGTTGGCCTTGCTTTTGTGCAGGCGGATGGCGAGGAATGCCCTCCCTATACGATCGATATTGAAGTGGTCGGTTTTTTCCATGTGGCAGATGAATTTCCTGAGGAAAAGAAAATATCTATGGTCAAGGCAAACGCTCCGGCCATCCTGTTCGGTGCTATACGCGAGATGGTGGCGAATATAACCTCGCGCGGGCCGTATCCCAGATTCGATTTGCCGACGGTAACCTTTATTGATGAAGCGCAGCCAAAGGCTGTGAAGGCAAATGGTGCTGAGTAGTAAGTGTTACGCTGGCGCGGTAAATGCTATTTTCTGCCCGGATGCCATCCTATATCAGAGGATCTCCTGTCAGGATCAGGAGATGGTATCTCCTCCGGTTTTACAGACAATGAGCTCTCTGCTTTAGAGATCGCCGGGTTACTGCACCGTAAGGAGCAGACGGTCCGGCAATATATTGAGGAACTACGGTCTGGCGGTCAGTTGGAATCAAAATATCCGTTGAAAACTCATCCTAAACAAAAATGCCGAGCATCCAGTAAGTAATATGTTTCTGGGAATCGAAAAAGATAAGGGATTGTTTTACGAGGGTGGTGATATGTCCCAGGGGATGCGGGCGGTGCTGCCTCCTCCGCACCTTTTCGATATGCAGATTGGTGAGACACCCGCCGATGCACTGAAAAATTTGATCGAAGCGGAGAAAAATGAATTCAAGAAGTTTCTTTTTCGGGAGGACAGTTTTGATCCGGTTTCCATGGTCCGGCGCGGACGGATTTATCAACCCTATCCAGAGCAACCGAATGAGTGTCGTGTTGCAGCGATTGATGCATATGATGGTCTCATCGCGCATCAATACGCATCGGCAGTAATTAAAAAGAGGCTGCATACCTATCAGCCCTACGCGCTGAGCCTCAACGGTCCGGATCAGAAATATGCCATCATTGGCACCCAATCAGCATACTCCCTCTGGCGCATCGTTTCCAATGACCGGATGTATCTGAACGATGAATTGCTGACTCTGCGACCGCTCCATTCCATGGGCGCTCTTCCTGATTTGGATCTTCGTGAAGTTTCCGACCCCTGGAAAACAAAAGTGGAAGAGACGGTCAATAAAGTCGTTGATGCGATGACGTTTGCCAATGCCGACTCCATCATCGAACTCTGCCGCCACGCTGCCAGCGCCGCGCTCTTTGCCCATTTTCATGAGGATATAAAGAACCTTGCCGGCACGGACCTCGGTCCATTGGCAAAACGGGCTGGAGACGAGGGCTTACATATCGTCGCCCACTGCGGACACCTCATTGCGAAGTTCCATTCCCGCATCAAGCCGAACAACCAGGTCCATTTTGAAAGCCGCCCACCAACCGACCGCGATGCCGAACTGGCCATCTACAGCCTCTCCTGCATCCTCAGTGATTTGAAATTAACTCCTGAAAACCAAGGATACTTTCCGCATGAACCTAAACATTAGAAGGACGTTGTTTATCTTAGGTTTAGACGCTCAGCCCTATCCTGAATAAGGGCGGTGTATAGTTCTTTCATCGCTTGCGAGCAGGGTCCGGATTCCAATGTCTGGAATGCTGCGTCAAGATGGTGACTGAAACGTGAGAACACGTTGGCAACCTGTTTGTCATTCAGGCGCAGGAAGTCAGCTCGGTCCAGGCGTCGTTTGCGGCCGTTGATGGTGAGAGCGGATTCTTCGGGGCTTCCGGAAGCAGCAACCGGGTGGGTAACAGGTCGTAGGATGGGGATCGGGGAAGATCGGCGGCCTGGTGAATCCAAACAGCTTTTTGCAGCAGGTAGCGTGAAAGAGGTCTTCACCGTTTTCCAATGGTTGGAGACAGATGTGGCAGGTTGGTTTAGTCATGCTCTACCTCCATCGGAACAATAGAAACCGCGCCGATACAATCACGGCAGCAGCTCAACAGCAGTCCCATGCGATCCCGCGGATTCAGCTTCCAGGTATTTTCGGCAATGTTCAGCAACCATCCTTCCGGGATCAGTCCGTCAAAGAACGGGAACAGGCGTTTATCTTCAAAGGGCTCTTTCTGGAGCGGAAGTGACAGCCTGATGGGGGCGGCATCATTCTGTGCGAGATAATCCGCCGTGTAGGAGAACCGGTAATAAATTTAATCAGTGGATCGGTCATAATATCCCCCTTCGGGTATAAAATAATTCGAATGGCTTATGCTAATCCCGTTCGGGTATAGGAAGGGACAAATTGGGGTTAATGTTCCTGATCGGGTATATAAATGGTGTTATTCGATGAAGGGATCGATTCGGTTGGCCTCTGCTGTTGCCCCGCGGATCCACTCGCCCAGGGAGAGGAAGAGGTGCGTTGCATCCAGAGAAAGAAAACCTAACCCGGCAGAACTTTCAGCCGGTTCTGCCGTAGGGCATCCGTATGGGAGAGACGGGGGATTGAGGTTTAGCTTTGTTTGGTCAGGGTGCGGCAACGACTTCGCAGACGGCGTTGCAGAGGCGGGTCAGTTCGGTTTTGGAAATAATGAAGGGCGGCATGAGGTAGATGAGCCGGCCGAAGGGCCGGACCCATACGCCGCGTTCTACAAACTGTTTCTGAATTTCGGCCATATTTACGGGTTCGTTCAGTTCGATTACGCCGATGGCTCCGAGGCAGCGTACGGCTTTGACGCCCGGCAGCTTTCGGCAGGGCTGCAGGCCGTCGGTCAGCTGCTGTTCTATCGAGGCCACGGTGGTTTTCCAGTTGGAGTTGAGCAGCAGATCGATGCTGGCATTGGCGACGGCGCAGGCGAGGGGATTACCCATAAAGGTGGGGCCGTGCATAAAAACGCCGGGTTCGCCGGAGCTGATTCCGTCGGCCACGCGGTCGGTGGCCAGCGTGGCGGCAAAGCTCATATAGCCGCCGGTAATGGCTTTTCCGAGGCACATAATATCCGGAGTGATTCCGGCATATTCGCAGGCGAAGAGTTTTCCGGTTCGGCCGAATCCGGTGGCGATTTCGTCGGCAATCAGGAGGACATCATATTCATCGCAGAGTGACCGGAGGGTTTTCAGGTATTCCGGTGAATAAAACCACATGCCGCCGGCGCCCTGGACGATGGGCTCAAGAATGACGGCGGCGAGCTCATCGTGATGCTGCCGGATGATGGCGGCGAGCGGTTCAATGTCGGCGGGGTTCCATGGAGCACCGAACGGGGTTTCCGGCCGGTCGGCAAAATAGTGGATCGGGAGGGAGCCTTTGAAAATATGGTGCATGCCGGTTTCGGGATCGCAGACCGACATGGCGTTCCAGGTGTCGCCATGATAGCCGGAGCGGATGGTGGCAAATTTGGTTTTTGTCTTTCTGCCCGAGGACCAGAACTGCATCGCCATTTTCATGGCCACTTCCACGGCAACGGAGCCGGAATCGCAGAAAAAGACTTTCTGCAGGTTCTCCGGCGTTATTTCGACCAGTTTCTGTGCCAGCTTCACGGCGGGTTCATGGGTCAGGCCGCCGAACATAACGTGCGACATTCTGCTGAGCTGGGCTTCTGCCGCGGCATTCAGTGCAGGATGGTTATAACCGTGAACGGCCGCCCACCAGGAGGACATGCCGTCGATGAGTTCCCGTCCGTCTTTCAGAAAAATGCGGCATCCTTCGGCCCGCTCAACGGGGTAGACGGGCAACGGATTATGCGTGGAGGTATACGGGTGCCAGATGTGCTGTCGGTCGATATCGATGAGTTCATTTAAATTCATAGATTGAAACCAGACCACAGGAGGGCGTTTCGGGCAAACAAAAATAAAAATACCTACAATTCATAGGCAAAAAGATCGAATGATCCCTTGAGGGGTATGTGCTCATCCGCTCTACTTATGCCGAGTTAAGAAAAAAAAGGATGACTTAACGCCATAAAAACAGCTGTTCCGAGAAGCATTTTCGGCGGGCCGGAGCGCCCGGTTTATGGGCGTGGCCGGGCCAAGCGTTTTACGCAAAGCCCGTTCTTTCCGATGAATATCAGGGGATATGTCCTGATGTTGTTTTTTATTTCAGCTGTATAACCCGAACAGAATAGGAGACCCGTTTTGCGATTTAGCGCGACAGGCTACACAAAGAGTATTACTGCATTTATTTTTATGGGCGCATTCAGCGCATCGGCCGGAATTCCGGTCGGCGAAGTGGTTGACGATGTTACCGGTGTCGATATCGGTACGCTCTCCGTCGGCGGCGCAATTCGCGCAAACTATGTTTACGGAAGTTCCTATGGCGATTCCGCCGGCCCGTCCCGTGGTGATCACGGCGGCGACATGGAACTGGACGTTTTCCGGATTAATGTCGACTGGCAGAAGGACGACTGGCTCGGGAAATTAGAGTACCGCTGGTATAACGGATACAACATGATCCACACCGGGTGGCTGGGGTATAATCTGGGTGAGGCCGCCCAGCTCCAGGTCGGCATCAACCGGGCTCCTTTCGGGGTCGGCCCCTATGGCGCATCTCAAAGCTGGTTTTTCGATATGAATTATTATGCGGGGCTTTCCGATGATATGGATCTCGGAATAAAGTACAGCCGCACGCTGGGCGATCTCCGGTTTGATCTGGCCTATTACCTGATGCCCGAGCCGAACGGAAACGGCGCAACAGACGATAGTGCGCGCTATTCATATGATATTCTCGATACCGTGGATTCGGACGCCCCGGGCAATCCAACGGCCGCGCACGGAACATATAAAGAACGCAACCAGTTCAACGGCCGTGTTATGTATTCCATCCTGTCCAATTCCATCCCGACGGAGGTTGGTGTTTCGCTGCAGGTCGGGCAGCTGGCGGCCAATAATGCTTCGGCGGCCGAGGATACCTGGGCCTATGCGGCTGCGGTTCACAGCTCGACAACCTATGGCGCCTGGAAGCTGATGATGCAGCTTACGCACTATGACTATGGCGCGGATTTCAATGATCCGTCTGCATCGGACGACCTGATCACCATGGGGGCATACGATTATGCAGCACCGGTTGCATCATCCGGCACCATTCCGTCCGCAACGCTGGGCTATACCTGGACGGTCGGGCGTTATGACTGGATCGATTCGATCACCTTGTTCGGGGAGGCCAGTGCGATTCTGAAAAAGGGTGAGGACGACGCCGGCGACGGCCTGAATGACAGTTATATGAATTCCATCGGCGCGGTGATTGCGACCGGCGGCTGGTATACCTACATTGAGTATGCACATGCCAACGGCAACTATTTCATCGGTCCGGATGGCGACTTCGGGGCGAATACCTCCGATAAATGGGAGGGGCGTTTCAATATCAATCTCGGCTACTATTTCTAAGCAGGCTTAAACCGGCAGATGGCGGAGGATTCCGCGGTCTGCCGCTCAACGGAGAAAACGATGAGCATTATTGAAGTTAACGACCTGTTTAAAGTATTCGGGCATGATCCAAAAAGGGTTTTTCCTTTAATTGAAAAAGGGCTCTCAAAAAATCAGATCCTGAAAAAAACCGGGTGTACTGTCGGAATTAACAACGCCTCTTTCAATGTCAGAAAAGGGGAGGTTTTTGTGTTAATGGGACTTTCCGGAAGCGGGAAGTCTACGGTCATCCGCTGCCTGAACCGGTTGATCAGCCCGACGCGCGGCGAAATCCTGATTGATGGCCGGGACATCATGAAAATGAATAAAGAGGAGCTGCTGCAGGTTCGCCGCAGCACACTCTCGATGGTGTTTCAGCATTTCGGGCTGCTGCCGCATCGGAGCATTATCAGGAATGTGGAATACGGGTTGGAAGTGGCCGGTGTCCCGGCGGGCGAGCGCCGGAAAAAGGCGCAGGAATCGTTGGAGCTGGTTGGATTGAAGGGGTACGAAGACAGCCTGCCGAATGAACTCAGCGGCGGGATGCAGCAGCGGGTCGGTCTGGCCCGTGCCCTGGCCAGTAATCCGGAGGTGCTGCTGATGGATGAGGCCTTCAGTGCGCTTGACCCGCTGATTCGCACTCAGATGCAGGATGAACTGCTGGAACTGCAGGCGCGTATGCACAAGACCATTGTGTTTATTACACATGATCTCGATGAGGCGCTCAAACTGGGGGACCGCATTGCCATCATGAAAGACGGTGTTGTGGCCCAAATCGGAACGCCGGAAGAAATTCTCACCCATCCGGCCGATGATTATGTGCGGCGGTTTGTGGAAAATGTGGACCGCAGCAAAGTGATTACCGCTTCGGCCCTGATGCGCAAAACCGATGTGGTCACCATCCCCAAGGACGGCCCGCATGTCGCCGTGCGCCTGATGGAAAAGAAAGGGCTCTCCTCTGTTTTTGTGGTGGACAGTGAGCGCCGGCTCGCCGGCAGGGTGACGATCGATGATGCCGTTAAGCTGGAACGCAGCAAGCAGAAAGATCTGTCGCCGGCGCTGACCACAGACCTTTATGTGGCCGGACCGGATACGCCCATTGCCGATCTGCTGGGGACCGCCATGACGGCAAAATATCCGATCGCCATACAGGAAGAGGACAGCGGACGATTTCTCGGCCTGCTGGACCGGGCAACCATTCTCGCGGAAATGTATGATGGCGAAGAGGACGCCACCACGCCGCTGGATGAAATTCTCGAAGAGCATGAGGATGCCGAAAAGG
This sequence comes from Pontiella agarivorans, assembly GCF_034531395.1. Classification (NCBI taxonomy): domain Bacteria; kingdom Pseudomonadati; phylum Kiritimatiellota; class Kiritimatiellia; order Kiritimatiellales; family Pontiellaceae; genus Pontiella; species Pontiella agarivorans. The sequence continues at coordinate 267,282 of NZ_JARVCO010000007.1, forward strand.
AGATTGAAGTATGAATATCCCGAAAATCCCGGTCGGCCAGCTTTTTGAGCATCTCATCAACTGGCTGACCGATCATGCCGAACTGTTTTTTGATGCAGTTTCCGGAACCGTTACCGCGATGCTTTCCGGTCTTGAGTTTGTGCTTCTGCTGCCGCATCCGCTGCTGATGATCGTGTTCATGAGTGCGCTGGCCTGGTGGCTGGCCTCGCGCAACATCGCCCTGTTCAGTGTGCTGGGCCTGTATCTGATTTACAACATGGGCTACTGGACGGAAACCATGGAAACCCTTTCGCTGGTTCTAGCCGCCGTTCTGATCTCGCTCGCGCTCGGCATTCCGCTCGGCATCTGGGCGGCAAAAAAAGATCTGGCCGAACGGATAATCCGTCCGGTGCTGGATGTGATGCAGACGCTGCCGGCGTTTGTCTATCTGATTCCCGCTGTGCTGTTCTTTAAGCTCGGTCCGGTGCCCGGTGTGATTGCCACGATGATCTTTTCTCTGCCGCCGGTGGTGCGTCTGACTAACCTCGGTATCCGGCAGGTACCGGAGGAGATTCACGAAGCCGCCATATCGTTCGGTTCAAATCCGCGGCAGCTGCTGTTTAAGGCGGAACTGCCCGTGGCGCTGCCGTCCATTATGGCCGGGGTCAATCAGACGATTATGCTGGCCCTCTCGATGGTGGTTATTTCCGGCATGATCGGAGCCGGTGGACTCGGAAATGAAGTGCTCAAAGGGATTACCCAGCTGAAGATCGATCTGGGGTTCGAGGCCGGCATATCCATTGTCATTCTGGCGATTTACCTCGACCGCGTGACGCAGCACCTCGGACAGAAATAGTTTAATTAACGAAGGAGTATGATTATGAAATTGAAACATGCAGTTGCAGGAATGATGACCGCCGCCGCGGCGGCGGTCTTGACCGGATGCAATCCGGACGCAACAGACCCTGCCAAAGAAGCCAATCTGGTCTATCCGAACTGGGCCGAAGGTGTCGCGTACACCCATTTGGCCAAAGTGGTTCTGGAAGATAAAATGGGCTATGAGGTTGAAATTACCGCGGCTGACGTTGCACCGGGATATACCGCGGTTGCTCAGGGAAGTCAGGATGCGTTCATGGAATGCTGGCCGGCCCTGCACAAAGATTATCTGGACCGGTACAGCGACGATCTGAAAAGCCTCGGGAATGTGTACGAAGGCACAGAAGTCGGCCTGGCCGTTCCGGCCTATGTCACCATCGACACCATCGCTGAACTGCAGGCCAATGCGGCGAAATTCGATGGAAAAATCACGGGGGTTGATGCCGGTGCCGGGATGATGAAGACAATCGAAAATGAATTGTTTCCGGCCTATGGACTCACCGATATCAAACTGCTGGCTTCCAGCGGACCCGCCATGACGGCGGCGCTGGCGGATGCCGTCAAAAATGAAGAATGGATTGTGGTCACGGCCTGGAGACCGCACTGGATGTTCGGCCGCTGGGATCTCAAATTCCTGAAACAGGATGCTGATAAGCCCATTTGGGAAAGCGGTAATCTTGAAATTGTCGGTCGCGCGGATCTGGAAGCAGATAAGCCGGAGCTGGCGCAGTTCCTGAAAAACTTCTTCGTGACGGATGCACAGATCTCTGACCTGATGGTGAAAATCAAGGATTCTGACGATGATACGCTCACCGCGGCTCGTCAATGGATGCTCGAGAACGAAAGTACAGTTGAAAAATGGATTCCGACGGCTAACTGATCGGACTCATTTTTTTTCGTGGAAACCCGGCCGGAGCGCCGGGTTTTTTTGTGGCCGGATCAAGGTACGGGGCTTGCTCGGCAAGCGATTCGGCAGAAAGTGATGCCGGGGATGCTGCAGCCGTCCGGCGGCATGGAAGCCTGTCAGCGGACCGGTGAACGGTGTGATTAATTTGATTGCGTCGGGGCAGGCGGGCCGCCTGCGGTACGTATCGCCGCAGCCTGGGCGGCCGGTTATTCCGGGTAGGCGCCGGCGGAGCTGGTCCGTTCATAACTGTGGGAAGAGATCTCGATCAGATTGCCGTAAACATGTTGCACATGATGCCAACGACGGTGATGCTGATGTGCGGGAACGTACGGAGGCAGGACAGGACAAGGTCTCCTGTTGGTCGGTTGGGACGCGCTTTCAACGTCGGGACTGTATCCGTCCGGAATGAGGGTTGTGCAGGAAATCGTTCCGGTTGACATTCGTTGGTTGGGCTTTATGGTTTCTCCGGTGTTTTAACTATGGGGATAGACAATGAAAGTAGTGGCAATTAACGGAAGTCCGCGGAAGGGCGGCAATACAGAAGCACTGTTGAAGCGGGTCTGTGAGCGGCTGAATACGCACGGGATTGAAACCGAGATCATTAAAATCGGCGGCGAGCTGCTGTCGGGCTGTACGGCGTGCGGCGCGTGTTTTAAAACCAAAAACAAACGGTGCATCATCTATAACGATCCGATGAACGAATGGATGGAAAAAATGTTCGAGGCCGACGGCATCCTGTTGGGTTCGCCGACCTATTTTTCGGATGTCACCATGGAGATGAAGGCGTTGATCGATCGGCTGGGCTATGTGGCGATTGCCAATGACCAGGCGCTGGCGAACAAGGTCGGGGCCGCGGTCACGGTTGCGCGCCGTGCCGGTGCACAGCATACGCTCAATACGATGAATCATCTGTTTTCCATTCTCCAGATGCCGATTGCGACGTCCAGCTATTGGAACATCGGCTACGGCGCCGCCTCGGGCGAGGCGGAACACGATGTGGAAGGCCTGCAGACGATGGATAACCTCGCCGAAAATATGGCGTGGCTGATGAAGTCGATCGAAGCCGGCAAGGGTACCGTTCCGCCGCCGAACATTGACCGTTCGCAGCAGATGAACTTTATCCGCCTTGAAGCGGAAAGCGAATAGGCGGCCGCCGCGGAAAACCGGCGGCCCGCGTTTCAGAGGAACAGGGCGCTGAGGAGCAGTACCGTGCCGGTGAGGATCAGGCTCGACAGCAGGGTCAGTCCGAGAATGCCGCCGCCCTGGCGGCACAGCGTCCGGATTTCCATACTGCTGCCGATGGCGACCATGGCGACGGTGAGCATAAAGCGGCCGGTTGCGGTGAATCCGTTCAGCAGGGCGGTGCTGCTGTGGAACAGGCTGCTCAGTATCGAGCAGGCCGCGAAACCGAACATATAGCCGGGGACATGTTTCCACCACGCCTTCTGTGCGGCGCCTTCGCTGTGGTTCAGGCGGGTCAGCAGAATCACGATCGGCCCGATCATGAGCACGCGCAGCATTTTTATGACCAGTGCCTGGTGGGTGACCTGTTCGGAAACGCTGATGGCTGCCGCGGCAACCTGTCCGACCGCCTGAAGGCTGCCGCCCAGCAGATAGGCGGTTTTCTGCGCGCTCATGCCGATGGCGTGGGCGATGAGCGGCAGGAGGAAAATACCGACGGTTCCCGCCAGATTGACCGAGGTGACGGCCAGGCCGCGTTCCTCTTTGCCGGACTGCAGCGCGGGGGCGGCGGCCAGTACGGCAGAGGAGCCGCAGACCGAATTGCCGATGCCGGTGAGCAACGCCGTTTTCAGTGGAATCCGCATCCGGGTCCCGACCCAGGCGGTGACGCTGATGGAGAGGGCCATGGCCGGGAGGGTGACCAATGGTGCCGCAGTGCCGATCTCTTTCAGACTCTGCAGATCGAGCTCCAGCCCCATGAAGGCAATGGCGCAGGGCAGCATCCGTTTTTCGGCAAAATCGAGTCCGGCGACCGTGGCGGGAAATTTCCGGAACAGGCGGCTCAGCAGGAGCCCCAGAAAAATGGCGGTGCAGACCGCATTGAGGGAGCTGCAGCAGCGGGCGGCCGCCGCCGCTGCGGCGGCGAGCAGAATGGCGGGAATTAATCCGGGAAGCAGTGTTTTCATGACGCAAAGGTAGGGGCGGATTTAAAATCAGTCCAATCGATATAAATTATTGAAATCATCAGTAAAACTGATTTAGGGTGCCGGCATGAATTTAACCCTTCGTCAGCTGGAAGTTTTCCGGGCCATTGCGCGCGGCGGAAATATGGGCCGTGCGGCACAGGAAATCGGCCTGACGCAGTCGGCGGCGAGTATGGCGCTTTCGGAGCTGGAACGGCAGCTGGGGGTCAGTCTGTTTGACCGCCCGGGGCGGCGGATTGTACTGAACGATAACGGGGCGCGGCTGTTGACCGAAGTGGAAGAGCTGCTGGAACGGGCGGCGGAAATCGAGCTGCTGTTTGCTTCGGGAACGCAGGCACCTTCCGGTCTGCTGCGGATCGGTGCGAGTTCAACCATCGGCAATTATCTGATGCCGGCTCTGGTCGGCGCGTTTTCGGACCGTTTTCCGGAGGTGCGGATCCGGCTGTCGATCGGGAATACGGAACAGATCATCGGCCGGCTGCTGAACAGCGAAATTGATCTGGGCTATGTGGAAGGGTCCTGCGGAAAGTCGCAGATTGAATCTTCGGTGTGGCGCGAGGATCGGCTGGTTATTTTCTGTGCACCGGATTATCCGCTGGCCGCGCGGCGGAAACTGCGACGGAACGAACTGCTTGCCGAGCGCTGGGTGCTGCGGGAGAGGGGCTCCGGCACCCGCGAGGTTTTTGAGCGTGCACTGCTGCGCCACGGTGAAACGCTGGCGGTCCGGCATGAATTCGGGCACACGGAGGCGGTGAAACAGGCGGTGCGTGCCGGGATGGGCATCGGCTGTCTTTCGCGGCTGGCGATTCAGGATGAGCTCAACCGCGGCAGCCTGGTTGAACTGCCGCTGCCGATGGTGGATCTTCGGCGGGATCTGCTGCAGCTGGTTCGAACGGGCAAATACCGTACCGCCTGTATGCAGGCGTTTGCCGATGCCGTCCGCCGGGCACCGGGAGAACTGGATTCTTCGGGACTTTAGGGCGCGTGCGGATGTAATGAATTTTATGAACGGGGATTCACCATGATTGAGCTGCAGACCGGACTGGCCTTTTCAGCGGCGTCGCTGCTGCTGGCGATCGCGCCGGGGCCGGACAATATTTTTGTGCTGACGCAGTCGGCGGTGCACGGAAAGAGTGCCGGCATCGTCACAACGCTGGGGCTGCTGACCGGCGTGCTGGTGCATACGTGTGCTGTGGCGCTGGGGATCGCGGCGGTTTTCCAGGCCTCGGAAACCGCCTTTGCCATCCTGAAAGGTATCGGCGCGGCCTATCTGCTCTATCTCGCCTGGCAGGCCTTCCGCGCGGAAGGGCAGGCGATTCCGGGCGACGGCGACGGGCGGATTCAACTGCGCCGGCTCTATGTCCGCGGCATCATCATGAATGTCACCAACCCGAAGGTGCTGATTTTCTTTCTGGCGTTCCTGCCGCAGTTTGTCGATCCGGAACGCGGGTCGATGCTGCTGCAGTTTCTGCAGCTCGGCGGTCTGTTTATCCTTTCGGGCTCGGTCGTGTTTTTTGCCATTTCAATGCTTGCGGGAACACTGGGGCAATGGCTGAGCCGTTCGCCGCGCGCGCAGGCTGTTCTCCATAAAATCGCCGGGGTGGTTTTCACCGGCCTGGCCATCAGCATTCTGGTAGCACATCGGTAACGGGGCGCGCCGCATTCTCGAATCAGAAAGATTTTAAATCGGGGCAATCTGTGTAATCTGTGGATCTATTATGAAATTCAAGCACATTATCTGGGACTGGAACGGCACGCTGTGGGACGACACGCAGCTGTGCGCTGAGATTAACAATCACATGCTCGAACGGCGGAATCTGCCGCTGATTGATGTCGGGGTGTACCGCGACGAGCTCGTTTTTCCGGTCGATCAATATTACTGCAAACTCGGCTTCGACTATGCCAAAGATCCCTACCACAAACTGGCCGAAGAATTTATTGCCGAATATACCGCGCGGCGTTTTGAATGTCCGCTGCATACGGGGGCGCGTGAACTGATTGCCACATTCCAATCCCTGGAAATTTCGCAGGCTGTGCTCTCGGCCTATCAGCACGATACGCTGCTGGAAGCGCTGGGCCATTTCCAGCTCCTGGAATTTTTTGATGATGTCATCGGTCTGAATGATATCTATGCCGCCGGCAAAGTGGAAAACGGGAAACAATACATCCGGCGTCTGGAAACCGATCCGGTCGACGTGCTTTTCATCGGCGACACCCTGCACGATTTTGAAGTAGCCGAAGCCATGGGCGTTAACTGCCTTCTGCTCGCGTGCGGCCACAACAGCCGTCCGCGACTCGAAACCGCCGGCGTTCCCGTTTTCGACGACCTCGCCGGAATCCGCAACTATGTCCTTGGGTAGGGGGCTTCCTCCAGCGCGCCGGGGTGACCGTTTTGCCGGCACTTATACTCTGATTGATACCTTCTCGGTATAAGCACTCGTCGTCCAGAATCTCCGAAGGTTCACCACGGAGGAAGGATTCTGTGTTCTCCGAGTCCTCCAGCGGAGCGGGTGGCAAAAATATACCCGTATGTTTTAGCAAGTGGGATTAAAGGTTGAGATGATAGCGGGTCGACTTCAGCCCGCCCGTGCGAACCCAGGCACAAGCCGCCTGTAGCCGCGGGCCGTGACCGCGGACCGCATGGAAAGGTCTTTCAACAGAATGATTTTTCTCCGCGAGGGGGAAGAGACCGCACCGTTTTTTTCAGGTAGGGCGCAGGGTCCCGTTCCGTCGCCGATGCATAGATTTTTTCACCACGGAATATACAAAAAGAGCATCCCGATGTTTATTCACTTTCGTGTATCCGGTGTGTTCATGGTTTAATTGTTCTATGGACCACCTGACACCAGAACAGCGCAGCGAAAACATGCGCCGCATCAAGGGGAAACATACCAAACCCGAATTGTTCGTCCGGTCACTGCTTCACCAGGCCGGTTATCGGTTTACGGTCAACGGCCCGAAGAACAGGAAACTGCCGGGTAAGCCCGATATTGTGCTGCCGAAATATAAAGCCGTCATTTTCGTGCACGGCTGCTTCTGGCACCGCCATCCAGGCTGCAAAGGAAGCACCACGCCCAAAACCCGAACTGAATGGTGGCAGGCTAAATTTGACCGCAATGTTTCCAATGATCGGAAAAATCAGAAAAGGCTCAAAGAAATGGGCTGGAACGTTGTGGTGGTCTGGGAATGTGAATTAAGGAATCCTCAAAAGGTGATCCGGAAGTTGACCCGATGCCTCAGCGCTCTTTTTTGGGAACCGCCCCCTTCATAAACGTGTTGAGGGGAATGCCTTTTTTCGGAACAGGAGACCCGCGCCGGTCATCAATACCTTCAATTTTTTTCAGATCCCAGTCATACGCCGCAAGAGGGTCGCACCTATCCAATGGTTCTACATCAAACATAAGGTAACAGTATTGTGAAGGATTCCCGGGATAATCATTCTTAATGAGATCTTCTTTTGAAAATATACGCGGTCCCTCGCCCGTAATCTTGAACAACGTTCCACCGCTCCGGAATTCACCGGCCCCATGCAACAGTAGATAAGAAGCCCCGGAAACGGAATGGTGCAGACGCAACGATCCGCGCCGTTCTCCGGTTCTGAAATTATAAAGTCCGGATTTCAGCACCCAAGCTAGATTCTCGTCACCATTATGCCATCCGTGAATTACAAAAATCTCTTTTGCAGGAGCCATCCGTCCGGATTCATCTCTTTCCGGAACAGCTTCACGTACAGCGTCCGGCGGATCGTCCTTGTGAATCCGGTAGGTATGATAGGTCTGTTGTTCGCGCTGGGTTGCCCGGTTGCACACATGAGCCACCACCTCTTTCAGAAAGCGCTCAAGAGCAACGGAGCCATCGTCTGGATTATTGGGGCGCAGTGGAAATGCGCCCAAGCCGGGCAACAGTTCATGGAAGCCACGAAAAGGCATTTGTTCCTTTTCGTTTCCGGGGTAAAGCACATAGGCTCCCGCCGAACGTCGAATAGCATCGCGGTAGGCATGCATTTTCAATAGGTCGCCGCGCTTGTAATTTCCTGCTCTTTGGGCCGCTTTTTCCTCATCTAAATTCTCGTTCTCTCCACCGAACAATTTCGTGAGACTGTCCACCTTGTATTTTGCGTCAAAGTGAACATGTGTAATCAGTTCCTGTTCTTCGGCTTCATCCTGCGTAAAGCCATCCGGCCAGAGCGAGAGCGTATAGTCCGGGCGCATCTGACGGCTCCACGAGCCCCCGGCTGGATAATCTTTTTTACCGCCAAAGGTCCGGTTATAGCTGAACTCGACTGAAAGGGGGCGGCCTGCGCCTCGGTAGATCCCTTCAATGGGCAGTTGTTTTCCGGCCTTCAGCTTCAGCACCAGATCCTTGTCGTTAATCAAATTCTCGACCGGCGTTTTTTTCAGTTCAAACAAACCGGACACCAGATCCAGCAGTTTGAAAAAGACCCAGTATTCGTAAAGGGCCGCCACATCACGCTTGCCGCCTTCATACACATCATCGCCGCCGTCCCAGCTTAGTCTGGCTGCCAGTTCAAACAACATCCAGGCCCGCAGCACCTGACGGTACCCTTCCTTGCGCTGAAGCACCGGACTGTTAAGCGGCAGCAGTTCGGGTTGTGATACCTGTTTGAACATATCGTGCGAAAGAGTTTCCTCCAGATCCTCCAACAGCATGGTGATTTCAGAACGGAGTCCCGGATACATCTCATCGCCCTGAGCCGTAAGTCTTGCGATCAGATCTTCCAAGGTCTGGAAAAACAGAATCAACGTATGTTTCACAAAGCGGTTTTCCGGCGTATCCACCGTATCCCGCTTATCACGGATTTCAATTCGCTTGGGAATCGTTTCCATCGTATCGCGCAACGGATGCCCGGCCGGCACTTCCATGCGCCGTCCGGCCGAAGCAAGCTGGCGGACTTCATACCGTCCGAGCCGACGGCTTCGGTGCACATCGATGGTTCGGAATTCTTCACGCCACTGCGTATTCGGCATAGTGACAATCCGCTGAATCGCCTGCTGAAAATCTTCACCACCCAGCAGGCTCTTCAGAAAATAGAGCCGCTGCGCCAGCGTGGCTTCCGTCAGTCCATCAGGAATGAGCGGCTGTTCAACAGGAGATTCCAGCTGCAGCAGGAAATCGGCACAGCGATCCGCGATATTCTCCAGCATCGAGCGGTATTCATCTTCATAACCCAGTTTTGTTGAACGGATATCGATATGCGTCGTCGAAACCGTTACCCCGGTCTCCTTGTCAAGAAGCTCCAGCTTCAGCAGTCCGACATAATTGCCCGGCTCAATCCGGCCCCGTTCGTTGTCGTGATGAATCCGGCTGTGAGTAATCACGCGCGGGACCTCCTTCAACGAAAAGCGGGGTGAGTCCAGTTCATATTCATACCGTCCGTTTTCGGTCAGCGATGTTATTCCAGCCTCGCCGAACACAGTCATCCGCGCCAGAGGCTCACGGCTTCCTGATTTAAAATTAATTGACAGTTCACTGCTCATAAGCCGAATAAACTATAAAAACTGAGGCATTGACTGCCCCCGCAACCTGTGCAACATTGCCTGCGGACTGGGAATACTCGGTCGGCAGGCATTTCTGGAAACGGAAATGTCTGTTTGCTTTTCAGGGGAACACCTTCCATCCGGAAATCCCTCCGTTTCGATATACCTTCCGGGTCACAATATCATATGCCCGGTTCTCCTGTGCGGGTTGCAGAATGTGCCGGGCACAGGGATGCGCGCAGAGATCCGCAAGCTGAACCCCCGCAATATTGTCAAACTTCCTGCGAAAGACCAGCGGACAGTCCAGCACCTTGAAGCGCTCCCCTCGAATGAAATCGGTTCCGTTCACCATCATCCGGTAGAAACTTCGTTCCAGCGCCTGATCTTCGTTTTTTCCTCTGGCCTCCGCCACAAAAGGCAACTCCTGAATCCTCTTGTCTTCAATAAAATGAATAAGGCGCTCCAGCGTAAACTTCAGGGCCAAATCATATGGGTTGACCGCATTGGCGCCATATCTGCTTCTGTGATGATCCTTGCGCACTGCGGATATAAACACCGTATAAGGGAGATCCTTCATGAGTTCTGACAGTTCGGTCATGAACGCCTGACGTTTCCCTGCCACTCGAAGAAATCCGAAGGGGCCCTTCGATTTTCGAATATCGCGACTGTGCAGATTCACGCCTTCATGGATCCAGTATTTCAACTTCAACCGGGTAATTTCCGGAACCACACGTTCCGCATAATCCGTTCGCTTGATCACGATCGTTGCCAAAAGAAAAAGCGGGAAGTCGCGGTCGATCAGCTCCAGTGTATGATCACCGCACTCATCGAGAAAAGCGATGTATTCCGATGTTCCTCCGACATTCCGCATAGAATCCTACGCCTCCGCAAAGCTGGCGAATCCATGCTCGGCCAGACGTTTGCGCATGCGAGCCAGTTTTTCAAGTGATCCGGGATAGAGCGCATTTGCGGCGATCAGATCCTCATCTTTTACCGGGGTGTCCATTTTTTCAGGCCGGGCCTCTTCTTTAAGGCAATGCCAGATTAAAACCGTCAGCACCGGGCCCAGCTTTTTCTTCGACCCGTGCAGCTTTGGCAACAGCTTCTGCATGATCGCGGTATCCATTGCCGTCTCTAATTTCCAATCCTTGGAAGTGAGCTCCTTGTGAAAATAAACAAAGCGGCAGATTTCGTGGGCGGTGCGGTAACCGAATTCTGCGCCAGCCGCTTTCAGCGGCGGGAAAAATGCCATCAACACCTTCGATACTGCTGCACGGGTGGTATCGTCTAAAGAAACATCCTTCTGTTTCGCCGCCGCCACAAACGCTTTGCCGTATGCCGCTCCCTGCCCGGCAATCGCATCCAGATCCGGTTTCGCCGGATTGGCGAGGAATGATTCCATCTCGTCTTCCGAAACACGGAATTCAATTACGTTGGCGCGGTCCAATACCTTCGGACTGAACATGTAGGTGGTTTCGTCCACGTTGACCGTGCCGATTACAAAAAGGTTTTTTGGAATCGTCAGTTTAGCCGGCACGCCGTTCCAATCTGCTCCTGTATCATCGTGCAGGCTGATCGCCTCGCCCGACTCCATCGCCGAAAGAAAGTCCGCAAAATAGCGCTCCACATGGGAAAGGTTCATTTCATCCAGAATCAGAAAATAGGGATTTTCCGGATCAGCCTGCGCCCGCAGAATCAGGTCCAGCGCTCCATTGTCCGGCTTGCGGTAACTCTTCGGCTTCAGCGCATCCGGATATCCGAGCAGGTTTTCATTGCTCGTCCAATCCGCGCCGACCGAGATAATTTCGTATTGCAAAGGGCCGGTCTTTCGCTCTCCTGAGTCAGGAAGCTCCAGAACAGCATCTCCCAGCTTCTTCAGCTCAGTGTAAAAACCGTGGATATATTTCTGGTAGGAAGAACTTTCGCCAACGGTATGCCGCGTGTTCTTTGGATCTTTATCCGCATCAATAACACCGTTCTTCAACGCCAGATACCACTCCTCTATCGCGCCGACCGGCAACGGTATTATTTTCCCCGAATTCCCCCGCTTATTCACCAACTCAACCGTCTGGGGGGAACAACTGTGTACATCGTAGTTTTCAACGATTATTTCTGAGACTAATGCCCGCTTCAGCTTTTCATAGAACAAGTCCGCTTTATTCGGACAAATCCACTTTGCAAATGAAAGCGCCTGAAGTGTTTTTCCTGATCCGGACAGTCCGGTTAGAATTAGAAATGGTTTGGCCTGCAGTGCGGAGGCCACCCCTGAAAAATCCGACAACTTCTTGTGACGAAGTGCCGATGTAAAAAGAGCGTCATCGTCACTCAATTCACCGAAGTCAAAATTTCCGTACTCATTATAAAGTGCAGCAAGAGCTTTTATCCCCGCAGGTTTTTCATAGCTCGATATCGCCTGCGTCGGAAAGTGGTTTGCTCCAATATAGGGGATTTCATAAATATCAGGAGCGAAACGGCTATGTGTCCTCGCCGCTTTAGGAGGAATGGAGGAATCCAAAACATTAAGCGGCTGAACTTTGATCTTAAAATTTTTGGGCTTCGCTGGATCGTAACCTTTGTCGAACGGTGCTGTGGTGACCTTGCCAACGCCACGGACACCCTGATCCCACGAAATCTGCGCCTTGTCCCCTCCAAAATATATTATGATAGGATCACCAACCCGAAGCTGGCCTTCAAAGTTGTAGATACCATCGTGAACAAATTCATTTCCTGCAACAACCTGATCAACGACATGCTGATCCGTTATTTTAATAATATAGATTTTCACGACTCCACCCCCTGAATAGCTTTATTCACGTTATATCACGCGCAACTGACTCAATCGTCGAAGATCCCATTTTTTCAAGGACTTCATCCACTGTCTCAAAATCGCCAATATTGCTACCGCCTTTGACTTCACTATATGACTCGCCGGCCATTGTTTTCAGAACCGCCTCGAAAATAACCTTCGCCCCTTTAGGCGGCACGGCCATTCCGATTTGCTTTCTTATGCTCTCCTTTGAACCACAGAAGAAATGATCATCATCAAATGTTTGAATACGGGCTCTTTCACGGTTGGTAAGAGCTCTGTCTTTGGCCCAATGATAACCATGTGTTCCACCGCCGCCACTTCCGGTAATCGTGTATGCAGGGCGGGAGGGATCCAAACGCCGGTATATCTGACTCATTCGCGCCGACTTTACATTCAATCTTACCGCGTCAAGTTTTTCCCGTATGGACTGATTATCACTGAAATCCACATCCGGAACCTTTGCTATAATTTCCGGATGATTTTTATAAAAAGATACCAACGCTTCTTTTCCGGATGAATCATCATCCAAAGTACGCAGTTCATCAATAAACCATGCATTTTTGTCTGGAGGCAGCATTTTCAATCGTTCCACAACAGCGGTGGATTGTCTGGTCAGCTCCTGGTTTGGGGCATCCTCAGGGATCGGAGGGGATTCTAATGCTTCCTTGGCACTAACAGGAGATTCGGTTGTGATTGCCGGAACTATGAATTTTTTTTCCAAATCCTTTCGAATTCCAATGATGATTACCCTGTGCCGGGTTTGCGGAACCCCATATTTTTCAAATTTGTACAGGTGCGCGCTTAAATTGTAACCCTTGCCGGCTTCAATCAAATCACAGAGAATTTTTATAAAAGCCTGACCGTCGTTCGCGTTCCGCAAGCCTCCGACATTTTCGGCTAAAAACCAATCGGGGTTTTTGGCATTTATAGCCTTAACTCCGTTGGTGTACAGCGGTCCATATGAACCATCAACACCTTTCTGCTCTCCAACAATGCTGAAGTCGTTACAGGGAAAGCCGAAAGCCAGCGCATCAAAGTCCGGCACATCCTGCTCAAAATCAACCTTCCGGACATCACCGCATATTACCTGCTCGTCTTTCTTTTTCAGAGGTTCATCGGGATCAATACCGTGGATATTTTTCAGGTAGGTATCGCAAGTATCCCGGTCAATATCGTTGGCCCAGATCGGATCAATAGAAAACACATTGCCCGATTTCGTTTTTACAATAGATTTTTTAGCGGCGGAGCCTAAACCCCCAGGGCCGCAGAATAATTCAGCTAGTTTATATTTCATACCTATTTTAATAGCATGGCCAGCATGGGGTTTGCAGCCCAAAGGTTGAGATATTTCAGAGTATCAAGCAATTCGCTATGACTCGTCATAGAGCCAGCTGTCGAAGTCCTCGGGAAGTAGGCTCACGATTGACTCGGAATTCATAGAATACAGGTCATAGGTAAGCTCAAATTGATTGATGACTTGAACAAACCGGCGAAGGGATCCTTTTTTGGTCAGCACCTTCTTTTTATCATCGATGCCTTTTTTTACCCGGTCCAGGTTTTTGTCGTAGTACAGTAAGTCAAGAACCTCGACAATCGATGGATTGCTGATCAGTTTTTGCCTTGAAACCACTTCTTCGTTGATATTTCCGGGTTTAGTCAGATCACTGACCAACAGAACCCGCCCTGTCATTCTGTGGGTTTTATAAATCATAAACGGGATTTTAAGCAGATGCCTATGGGCGCCTTTCCCGAATCCGCCGGACGGAATGTATCTGTAATCCTGACCTGGACTGCGCAGGCCCTTCCCATTGGCCGGACATACCTGATCAAAAAAGAAAAGGCTCAACCAGGCCCACATTCCGGTATTTTCCAGTTCACTATCACTGACTAAGCCCAGAGCTTCGAAAAGATACTTCCCGGCATCCAACCTGGTACTGAAAGCAACAGTATCCTCGACTGTGGCATATCCATCTACAGATATGGTGAGCGCAGTGTCATCTAACAAACTGATGGGAATATCCTTTCCAGGATCGGATTTCAAATCATAAAGATAATCCCTGAAAAGCTGTATTCCTTTATCGTTGAGGGCTTTGACGATCTTTTTCATTAATCTAACTCCAGCAACCCTGATATTCTCTGCATTATTCTTTGGTTTCGACAGAAGCCATCAACACTCTTTTCTATCCATTCTATGCTCAATTCCTCGTTCAGGTCCTTACGAGGCCACTTCTCGTTGCATAAAGTCTTTCCATAAAGAAGCCACCTGTACTGCCAGTCAGGAGTCTCATCATTCGGATCGGGGTCCTGCAGCGTGTAGTCCTCTTCGCAATAAATAAGAATATACGAGAGGATCTGTCTTACGATCTCCGGATAAACAGCGCAAAAAAACATGTCGTCTGACCTTAACAATGTCTGAACATTAGGAATCTTAGAGTTCACTTTCAACCAAGGCATATCCGAAGCCTCCAGGTCCAGTTCCCAAATTCGGTTTCCCAGATCCTCTTCATTAACACCAATAAGACTCATCCTATTGGCGGTGCGCTCCTCTTCACTTATAGCGCTAACACCTTCAGCAAGTGCGAGGATTTTCCCATGCATCGCACTCTCATCAACAATTTTGACCCGGAACCGAATATCCTGAAGATCGGCAGGTGTAAAGGCATCAAGTGCCCGGTTGTCAGGGGGCAATATATTAGAAACGGTTCCATACGAAAACCGGTTATATTTGGTGCGATGATACGCCTCAACGTATATGGCGGCGTCATGCGGAAGATCATCCTTGTATGTGTCAATCGTGATATCCGCGTCAAGATGGGGAATACCGCCGATGTACGTCACGCTCACCCGGAGATCAGTACGCTTGATTTTAATTCGGTCGGTATAATTAAATTTCCTGATCATCTTCATCCTCCTTAGCGGGAACAACCTGGACGACAAGGTCCCGATTGATATCGAAACCAGTCACCTTTATTTCAAACTCAGGATCCGTAACATTGACTAGCAGTATATTGTCCAAACATTTAACCAGCTCGATACCAGAGTGTTCGATATCAATGGGATTTTTGTTTAGACGAAAATCAAGCGGGCTGTATTTTCTAAGATGATTTCCCGATGGCACCCGGTATGCTACATTAATCGTTATGGTCTTTGGCGTATGGGTAGCACTTCTATCTCGGGTTACCGTAAATCCGTTTTCGGATTTATACGTCCGAATCATTCTCGTTTTCGGTTCCGGTGGGTCTGCGGGGGGAGGATTAATCTCAGGTTTTTTCTTCGGTCCCGGCTTTTTCTTGCTTCCGGCTGGAAGTGCACTGAGATCAAGATGGAAAATATCTCTCAGCAGATCACGGTTCTGCTCTATATTCTTTTTTGAAATCTTTCTCCAGATGTCGTGAGGGGCCTTCTTGACGAATCCGATACTCTTCTCACCGCGGTCATAGAGTTCGAGCAGATCTTCATTATTGCGCTGCTCCCATCGGTCATGGGCGGGCGGCTCGGAGACTCGTAACAGTTTCCCCAGCAATTTGTCATGTATTTCGACAAGTGCGATACAGCCAGCATCCAGCTTACTGTTCTTATTCGCATTCTTAACATCAATACCTTGCCGGATATATTTGGCTGGAATACGGTTAGCTACATCAGTCTGAGTAAAGCAGACGTCAAATTCGCCCCGCGCAGGTGATCCTTCCTTGGTTTTTACTCGCACAGGAACACGGATTAAAACCTTGCCATTAAGCTCGAGAGATCCACGGATGTCGCTCAGCATGTCATCGGTAAGGTTTATACCGCTCAAAGACGGAATCTTATATAAATCAGGATCCTCTAAGACAAAAATATCCTCTTCGGGCACTTCTGAACTCCAAATTGCAAGATCGATGGTTTTGAGCAACATTTCGTCCCCTGACAAATATTGCTGCGCGACTTCTTTAATAGTGTTATTTGTAATAATGATTTCATCACATCCGTCGTAGCGAAGGTATACTTTCAGCCGACCGCGGATTACTGGATAAAAGTAATCCTTCAGTACGGATTCAACCAAGGGCCCCGGGGCCATAAGCTCAGGCTTAGGAAAGGGTATTACTACGGATAGACCGGACTGTTCGGCCCGGGTTATATCAAAAATATTTTCAAATTGATCAAGCTGTTCTGAAGCTTCAAACGGAACGGCGAAAAATCCATCTCCCTTGATTTCTCCAAAATAACCGTAGGGGGCGTATTTCTGCCTGTTATGATGGTGGATTTTCAAAATCGATTTCCCCATCAGCAGTTTCCTTCCGTCCTCCGATCGGTTTGTCAGACCGAAGTATGTGTTGATTCTAGACGCTGCCGGAAAAACGTGCTTTCCTAGCCCCCAGCTTCCGAGTCCATCTTTTTTTCCGGAGCGACCGATATTACGCCAAAAATAAAAGAAATCGTAAAATTCTTTGCTATCGGCCGGAATGGGGGTTTCATCGTCATCATACTCTGGGTCACCGTTCAGCCCCTTGGTTCCGAAATCCTCTGCCACAATATAATCGAGCACTTCCGTCCCCTTCGGAAGTTTTTCCCTCCGTAGCCCACTGTTCTCCGCTTTAAGGTGGGGATTCAATCCGTGCAGAGGCATCCCTTCAGCAATCAGATCTGAGTATTTCACATTCGATGTTTTATAACTGATAACGACTTCTGCAGTGCCGTCTTTATCCAGCCTAGCATCAAGGGAATTCTGAATGGCCTCTCTGACAAGTATCTCAGAAAGATCCCCGATTTCTTCAGACGCAAAGAATTCGCCCTGTATGGGGTCGACACTGTCTTCCCCTTTGATCATTCTCCTGAACTTCCACATCAGCTCACCTATACTTTAAATTTAAACCCTGCCTGATCGGCCTTTCCGCGACTGTTGAAGCGGGATTCTAGATCGCGAACCTCCCGCTTTATTGCACCGAGGATCTGCTTAACATGCGCATCTGTATATTCATAATTAGATGTGCTGGAGAGGTTACCAATGAGTTGAATCCTCTTTATCACCTCATTAACCCGCTTTTCTGCGAGCTCCTCAAACTTCTCCATACGCTTACTTTTATTTTCCATATATTCCTCCTGCTGAAATATACATCTATTCAATACGTGCATTTTTTTAACATACATATTTTATATATATGCTTATATATAGATTATAAATGCGTATAACTATCAATAAAAACTCATAATATATCCATATACTCGCATGCTAAACCGGCAAAATTTGTCGGAATAGTTTTTCCAGACCACGTGAAACAGCAGGTCGCTTTGGTCGAGCTTGACCAGCTGCCCGAGATAGCGGTTTAACCGGCCCTTTTCGCCGAAGGTTTCGTGGACATCAAAGTCGCGGGCATAGATGGAATTGAAGGAGACCCAGAGCAGTATAAAACGCGTGTCGATATCATCGGTTGCTTCGGCGGCCTGCAGCCAGCTGAGCCCCCGATGTATCCGCAGATTCGTGGGTTCGGGCAATCGCCAGCGCGATTCCCGATGTTTCAGCTTAAGATTTGTGTGGTTTAGTTTCACCCCAGTTCATCCTTACTCCCCCCTTTAAAAAATTCACTCCAGATATACTCCGGAATACCCCATAACAACAAGTCCGTCATTCAAAGAAATAAAAGAATAGCGCGGGCTTAGTATTTTTTACTAGAGCAAGGCGGTGGACGGAAGTCGGAGGGCGGTTGGCAGAGCACAGCTTGTTCTGCTTTCGTGGCTTACTGCTTCAGCCAAACAATCGCCTTCAGCTTTTCTTCCAAGGGCTGGAACTCCGGATCACCGGTGACCAGTTCGGCCTTTTTGATTTTGGTCAGTGCCGCGGCATAAGCATCGGCCAACGACATTTTGTACTCGGCCTTAAATTCTGCCGCCGCTTCACTAAGTGCGAGATCCGCATCAATGATTTCAATGGGCAGATCGTGAAGATGGGTCTGAACGGTTTTCCATGCGTTGCGGCCCTGTGCACGGATCACCCGATACATGACCTCTGACCAGTTAACCGTGGTGATAAAAATTCGTTTTTTATCCACCAGGGCCTTTTTGAAATACTCCGCCACCCGATCCGCATCGGATTCGTTGAAAATGAAAGAGAGCAGTGCAAAGCTGTCAAATACCGCGTTTTTCAATTTCAGCCTCCTCGCGGTCGATTTCTGCCGCATGTTCTTCTATCAGTTCCTGGGTCACCGGCTTTTCTCCGGCTTTGCGCTGCAGCATGCCCTGAATGGAATCGATATAGGCATCGGTGATCGGGCGCACCTCAAACGAACCTTTTTTTTGATCAAAAACCAATCGTGTCCCCGGCTTGATTCCCAGCTCTCTTCGGATTTTTGCGGGAATGACGACCTGCCCTTTAGCTGTCACAACTGCTGTAATCATAAACTCTCCTTAATCCATGGATAACCTACTAATATCATCTGTTCCGTCAAATGAAAAATGTCTTACATATCCAATATGTCTTACTTTTTGTTTTAGGGGTAATCGTATCCGTGCGATGACTTCGGGCTCATATCCAATCCTTGGAACCGCAAAGCGTGCGACGAGCAGAACCGGCAGCGTGCACAAAAGCGGTGTCGCGCTTTGCTTGCCCCCGCACTCCAAAACGGTTCTTTTTTAAATCGGTGTGTTGACAAGTTTCATCATTTGGCTATTTTGCCAAATATACATTCAAGGAAAAATATGAAGGCAAAAGAGAAAAATCTGTATGAGGCGAAGGCGAAGGTGCTGAAGGCGCTGGCGCATCCGACGCGGCTGTGGATGGCGGAGCAGCTGTCGGCCGGGGAGATGTGCGTGTGCGAATTTGTGGATCAGATCGAGGCGGACTTTTCGACGATCTCGAAGCATCTGTCGGTGCTGAAGCAGGCGGGCATTGTGCAGGATGAGAAGCGCGGCAAGCAGGTTTATTATACCCTCAAGGTTCCGTGTGTGCTGAATTTTATGAGCTGCGTGGAAGCTGTTCTGGAGAACAACGCCAAAGAGCAGGCGGAGCTGGTTAGTTAAGAATGCAGGTCTGCGACACCATTATTTTTTAGTTTTTATATGGTTAAATGGGAAAATATACGAGCGTTGCTCTTAATTTAGATTTTTGAATGTCGATTTATAGGACTCAGTCGGCGTTGGCCTCAATTTAAAGACAGGCGTCGCAGACCCGAAAATCGGAAATCAAAAATCGGCATTCTAAAATAAACTCCGAAGGAGTGAGAAGATGTTCCAATGGTTGGATAATTTAGTCACCAAAATGGTGGAGGGCTGGTTCGGGCTGGCAATGGATTCGCAGCTGGGCGGCAGTGTTCATTTCTTTTTTTACGACACGGTCAAAATTCTGATCCTGCTGTCGCTGATGATTTTCGGAATTTCGTATCTGCGCACCTTTTTTCAGCCGCAGAAAACGAAGGTGATGCTGGAAAAAATTAACGGGCCGAAGGCGCATGTGGCGGCTTCGCTGCTCGGCATTATTACGCCGTTTTGTTCCTGTTCGTCGGTGCCGATTTTTATCGGTTTCATTGAAGCGGGTATTCCGCTGGGGATCACCTTTTCGTTTCTGGTTACTTCGCCGATTGTGAACGAAGCCGCCTTTGCGGTGCTGTGGGCGGCATTCGGCTGGAAGGTGGCGGTCGCGTATGCCGTGATGGGTGTTTTGATCGGGGTGGTGAGCGGCATGATTATCGGGCGCTTTAAACCGGAGAACCATTTGGAGCCGGAAGTTTTCACGGGCGAGGGGTTTAATAAAACCAGGCCGGATATGACGCAGAAGGAGCGGCTGGCTTTTGCGGGCGAACACGTCTGGGATATTCTCAAAAAAATCTGGCTGTATCTATTGATCGGTATCGGCATCGGTGCGGCCATTCACGGTTGGGCACCGGAGAATATTCTGGCGAAATATGCCGGCAGCGATAATCCGTTGAGTGTGGTGATTGCGGTGGCTGCCGGGGTTCCGCTTTATGCCAATGCCATCGGCACGATTCCGATTGCGGAAGCGCTGATCGGGAAAGGCGTGGGGCTCGGAACGGCATTGGCTTTCATGATGGCGGTGACGGCGCTTTCGGTTCCGGAAATGGTGTTGTTGCGTAAGGTGATGAAGCCGCGGCTGATTGCTATTTTCGTGGGCACTGCCGCGACCGGAATTCTGCTGGTGGGCTGGATGTTTAACTGGGTGTTTTAACGTCGGAGAATCGGGTGATGAATGATCATTCCGGGAGCGTTCAGCACCAGCTCGGTCATTAACAAGAAGGGCAACCATGGATCACATGCTCATTCCGGCGCTGGTTTTTCTGGTGATCTCGATGCTCATTTCGATGCTCGGGATGGGCGGAGGCATTTTGTATGTCCCGATTTTGCTATTGGCCGGATTTGATATTTCGTCAGCGCCGTCAATCAGCCTGATTCTGATTGCAGCAACCTCGCTCGCGGTGTTGCCGGGTAGTGCAGGGCATGCCGTACAGGGGCAGGTTGATCGGCGGACGGGTGGGCAGCCGGATATCGCTTTCCATGAACAAGGCCCGCTTGAAAAAATGGTTTGGAGTGGCGGTTTGGATTATTGCGATACGAATGGCGGCTCAATGGGTCATGAAATAAAAACAGAAAACGGTGAGGTGCATCGTTTCGAGAACAGGAAACTGGATTGATGAAAAAAATTATACCGATTGTATTGCTGGTTATCGCCGTCGTGGCGGTGGTGGGCCTCAAGAACAGAAAGCATGCGGATCCGGAAACAGCCGGCTGCGAAGGCGGTATCTGCACCTTGCCGTTCCCGGCGGAAAAGATGATGCCGGAAGGGGCTGTGGCGGAAACGGCGGTGGAAACGCCGCTGCCGAAGCTGCTGGATCTCGGTGCGGGAAAGTGTATTCCGTGCAAAGCGATGGCTCCGATTCTGGATGAAATGAAGGAGACTTTTTCCGGGCAGCTTGATGTTGAATTTATCGATGTCTGGGAAAATGAAGGGGCGGGGGAGAAATACGGTATCCGAATGATCCCGACGCAGATTTTCTTTGATGCCGAGGGGAATGAGCTGTTCCGCCACGAAGGCTTTTATGCCCGGGAGGACATGCTCGCGAAGTGGCAGGAACTCGGATACGAATTTGCAGTTAAGGAAAACCACGAAATACACTAAACACACGAAAGGAAAACGTAACTTTTATTTCGTGGTGTAAGGAGGGTGGATGATGGGTGAGTTATTTTCAGTTTTAACGAATGCGGTGGAGGGGACACCGGCGATTGCGATGATTGCGGCGATGATTTGGGGGATGCTCAGTATATTGCTGAGTCCGTGTCATCTGGCGAGTATTCCGTTGATTATCGGGTTTATTGATGACCAGGGCAAAACCTCAACGGCTCGGGCGCTGGGAATTTCGACGCTGTTTTCCGTAGGCATTCTGGTTACCATCGCGGCCATCGGGGCGATCACGGCGGCGGCAGGACGAATGATGGGCGACCTCGGAGCGTATGCGAACTATGTTGTTGCGCTGATCTTTTTTTATGTCGGACTCGGTTTGCTGGGCGTGGTTCCGCTGAGCTGGAATCGGCCGGAGCAGGTCGGCAAAAAACGCAAAGGCTTGCTGGCCGCTTTTATGCTGGGGCTCATTTTCGGTATTGCGCTCGGACCGTGCTCTTTTGCCTATATGGCGCCGTTGCTCGGAATCACCTTTAAACTGGGGGCCGCGCAGCCGGTCTATGCCGGAAGCCTGCTGCTGATGTATGGCATCGGGCACTGCGGTGTGATTGCGCTGGCAGGGATGTCTTCCGGCTGGGTCCAGAAATATAAGGCCTGGAATCAGGAATCCCGCGGTGCATTCAAACTTAAAAAAGTCTGCGGTCTTCTCGTCCTGCTCGGCGGGCTTTACCTGATTTATACCGCGCCCTGAATTGCTGGGGATCGGTTTGAATGCGATCCTCTTTGATGTCCGCATTTACCCTGCAGAAAAAATTCCGGATGCTGTGTAAGGTGTGCCCGTTTGATTCGACTGATCCGTGAACGCTGGTAGGATGCTGCCGATATCCGGCGGATATGAAGGTCCTGAGTGCGTCACATTTATGGAGGAATTTTTTATGCAGAATTCGCAAGTCGTGAAGGAGTCCGGGGAGGGGTGTGCTGATGCGGGAAGCCGGCCCGGATACATTCAGCCGCATGCCCTGAAAGAGCTGTGGTTTCACACCGGGACGGTTTGCAACCTGTGCTGTCCGTTCTGTCTGGAAGGCTCCCGGCCGGGCGATGACCGGCTGCAGCAGCCCTCGCTCGCCGATCTGAAGCCGTTCATCGAGGAATCGCTGGCGCTCGGGGTTCAGCAGTTTTCCTTCACCGGAGGGGAGCCCTTCAGTAATTCCGAGGTGATCGAGGTGCTGGATTATGCACTCGACCGGAATCCCTGTCTGGTATTGACCAATGCCACGGAGCCGCTGGCCGGCCATCTCGGCCGACTGGCCGCGCTGATTGAAAAACCGTTTGCGCTGCAGTTTCGCGTCAGTCTTGATTACCCGAATCCGGAAAAGCACGACGCCGGCCGCGGGCGCGGTAATTTCAACCTTGCGCTGAAAACCATGCGGCAGATTCACCGGCTCGGTTTCACGGTTTCGATTGCCCGGCAGAGCGCCCCCAACGAGGATGTCGATGCCGTTAATCGCGCCTATCAACCCTTCTTTGAAGAGGCCGGCCTTCCGGCGGAGACGCCGATCGTGGTGTTTCCCGAATTCCACGAGCCCGGATCCCATCCCGACGTGCCGCATATCACGGAGCACTGCATGACGACCTATAAATCAGCGGAAGAGCGCGACCGCTTTATGTGCAGTTTCAGCAAGATGGTGGTGAAAAAGGGCGGAAGAATGCGCGTCTATGCCTGCACGCTGGTGGATGACGACGAAGACTACGATCTGGGCGGAAGCCTGCACGAAGCGATGGAGGTCCGCGTCATGCTTCAGCATCACCGCTGTTACACCTGTTTTGCGGCCGGCGCGAGCTGCAGTGAACTTTAAGGAGATCCGCATGGAAGTACTCAGCAAAACCGACAAACATAACGCCGTCAGCGAATACTATGGCCAGACGCTCGAAAAGTCAGACGACCTGAAAACCAATGCCTGCTGTACCGTAGGAGCTTATCCCGACTATATTCAGACTCCGCTTGGCATGATCCATGAAGAAGTGACGGGCAAATATTACGGATGCGGCCTGACGCTTCCGCAGGAACTGCAGGGGAGGCGTATTCTCGATCTGGGTTCCGGCTCGGGACGCGATTGCTATATCGCGGCCTTTCTTGCCGGTCCCGACGGCCATGTGGTGGGGATTGATATGACGGATGAGCAGCTCGACGTCGCCAACCGATATGTTGGTTACCATATGGAAAAGTTCGGTCATGGCCGGCCCAATGTGGAATTCAGAAAAGGCCTGATTGAAAAACTTGATGCCGCCGGCCTGGAAGATAACTCGTTTGACATCGTCATATCCAACTGCGTCATTAACCTCTGCCCCGACAAAGAGGCCGCGCTGCGCGAGATTCATCGTGTACTCAAGCCCGGCGGCGAATTCTATTTTTCCGATGTCTATTCCGACCGGCGCATTCCTGTGAACCTGCAGGATGATCCCGTGTTGTATGGAGAATGTCTCAGCGGTGCGCTTTACGAAGGCGACTTTATCCGTCTCGCCCGCCGGCAGGGATTCAACGATCCGCGCGAAGTGACGCGCGATCCGATCACGATCGAGAACCGCCATGTGCAGACTCTGGTGGGCAGCATCAAATTTGACTCCATCACCTACCGCCTCTTCAAGCTTCCTGAACTGGAAGACGCCTGCGAGGACTTCGGCCAGGCCGTACGTTATAAAGGTACGCTGCGCCACTCGCCGGATGTCTTTGAACTCGATGCCGGGCACCGCTTCGAGAAGGGCCGCGCATATCCCGTGTGCGGCAACACCTTCAACATGCTTTGCCGAAGCCGCTTCGCCGGACATTTCGATTATTTCGGCGATGCGTCTGTCCATTTCGGTCGCATGATTGATTGCGCGCCGGTCCACGAAGCCGATCGCGCTGCAGGAACGGACTGCGGATGCTGATCTTCGTGCTGGAAGTAAGAGTCCGTAGCCTATAGTTTGCCGCTATGTATTCAGAAAACGAACCGCAGCAATGGCTGGAGGAACACGGCGATGCCCTGTTCAGCTATGCGCTGAGCCGCCTGAAAAACCGAAGCTCCGCCGAAGATGCGGTTCAGGAAACCCTTCTGGCCGCCCTTCGTTCGCAGGATCGTTTTTCCGGCAGTTCCTCCGTCCGCACCTGGCTCATCGGCATTCTTAAACATAAGATTGTCGACCTGATCCGCAAGGAGGGGCGTGAGCAGCCGATCGATGAGATTGAAACGTTCGAAACTCCGGAAGAGGAGTTTTTCGATCGCAAGGGGCGGTGGCGCATCAAGCCGGTTGAGTGGAAGGTGCATCCTGACCGGGTTCTCGAACAGAAGGAATTCATGGGGGTGCTTTTCCAATGCCTGGAACATCTGCCCGACCGTCTGCACCGCCTGTTTGTGCTGCGAGAGCTGGAAGAGCAGGATTCGGCTTTGGTCTGTAAGGAACTGGGCATCACCCCGACCAATCTGTGGGTGATGCTGCACCGCGCGCGCATGCGCCTGCGCGGCTGCCTGACGGAAAACTGGTTCGGAGCAGGAACATAAAATGCGGACGTGTAAGGAAATTTCAACGCTGGTGTCGGAATCGCTGGATCGGGAGCTCTCGCTTCGCGAACGCATGGCGATGCGGGTGCATCTGATGATGTGCTCTCTCTGCCGAACCTACAGCCGCCAGATCGGGCAGCTTCGTTCGATCCTTCAAGGGGCCGCGAAAGCCGAGCCCCCTCCGGAGCCGCTTCCTGAAGAAGTCCGGCAGCGCATCCGGCAGCGTCTCTCCGACGAATCCCGCTAAGCGATCTGCAGTCTTTGCGCTGTAAGGACTTTCCTGTCCGTCCGACTACCTGGTGTCGGACGATAAATCCGGGAAAGAAGGTCTTATGAAACGAGGATTCATCTTTATTCTGCTCGCAGTCTGGGTCGGCGCCTTGCCGGCACAGGAACTCAATGCAGTACTGAGAAGGCATGTGGTCAACGGGCGGATCGACTATGCCGCGCTGAAGGCCGATCCGGCTCCATTGAAGAGGTATCTTGAGTCCGCCGGGGCGGTATCGGAATCGGAATTCAGGTCGTGGGGCGAAAAGCGGCAGCTGGCCTTTCTGATCAATCTCTACAACGCCGCAACCCTTCAACTGATCGTCGATCATTATCCGGTGAAGTCCATCAAGGACATCGGTAACTGGTTCAAGGGGCCGTGGGATCAGCCGGTGGTTCCAAGGTTTGGAAAAATCCTTACGCTCAATCAACTGGAGCATGAAATTATTCGTCCGCAATATCCCGACCCGCGCATCCACATGGCGCTGGTCTGCGCCGCCAAAGGCTGCCCGGTTCTCCGCGCGGAGGCGTACACCGCCGAGCGGCTGGATGAGCAGCTCGATGATCAGTCGCGCGCCTATCTTGCCACGCCGGCCGGATTGGTGGTCGACCGTGAAAAGGGCACCTCATCAATCTCGTCGATTTTCAAATGGTACAGCGACGACTTTGCTTCGGTCCCGGCTTTTGTCGAAACCTACAGCGGGCAGACGATTCAGGGATTGAAAATCAGGTATCTTGATTATGACTGGTCGCTGAACGAAAAGAGGGAATAAGCTGCGAACCGGGCCACCGGCGAAGCGCATTTGATCGCGATGGGCTGCGGGTACGCGTGGCAGGTCTTCTATCCAGAAGCGGGCACCGGGATTTAAAGGGAACGAAATGCCTTTGGGCTGGATTCATTCCGTGTCATCCTTTCCAACTAAAAGGCCCGTTCAGGGCGAAAGGATTCCGGCGATGACCGATTTTTTTATGCAGTTTCATCCGGTGGTTCAGGCGTTGATCGCGACGCTGTTCACCTGGGGGGTAACGGCGGCGGGTGCGGCGCTGGTTTTCATGCCGGGCCTGGTCAAACCGAAATTCATGGATTGCATGCTGGGGTTTGCCGCCGGGGTCATGATTGCCGCGAGTTTCTGGTCGCTGCTGGCCCCGGGAATCGAAATGGCTGAAGGCCTCGGGCATACGCCCTGGCTGACGGCGGTGGTCGGCTTTCTGGGCGGCGGGATATTCATGCGGCTGATCGACAAATTTCTGCCGCATCTGCATCCCGGTCTGGCCATGGAGCACAGCGAAGGGGTGAAGACCTCCTGGCAGCGCAGCACCCTGCTGGTGCTGGCGATCACGCTGCATAACATTCCGGAAGGGCTCGCCGTGGGGGTGGCCTTTGGTGCGGTTGCGGCCGGACTGCCTTCCGCCACCCTCGGCGGCGCGCTGGCGCTGGCCATCGGCATCGGCATCCAGAACTTTCCCGAAGGCACTGCGGTCTCCATGCCGCTGCGCCGCGAAGGTATGGGCAAATGGAAGAGCTTCATGTATGGCCAGTCCTCCGGATTGGTTGAGCCGGTGGCCGGGGTGATCGGGGCCGCGTTTGTGCTGAAGATGCAGAATATCCTGCCCTATGCGCTTTGTTTTGCGGCCGGCGCGATGATCTTTGTGGTCGTCGAAGAGCTGATTCCGGAATCTCAGCGCAACGAAAAAAATATCGATATCGTCACCATGGCGACCATGGTCGGTTTTGCGGTTATGATGATTCTCGACGTCGCTTTGGGATAAGATACGGCTTCCTGTAAGGCCGTGCGGCCGGCTCACTGCCCCCCGCTTCGCCGGAAACCGAGGGCGGACGAAAAGGCGTAACGGCCGGTTTTTTCCGGCGGCGGCGTAAGGAATCCTGCTGCAGACCGACTACCGTGCGGAGGTTTGTAATGGATAAAATGAAACGCTGGATAAAACCCCTGCTCATTACTGCGGCTGTTGCGGCTGTGCTGGTGCTGGGCGGGCACTATCTGAATTTGCAGCAAAGGATTGTCGAGGCCCTGGACTGGATCAAGGGTCTGGGCCCGCTGGGCATGGGGGTATTTGCGGGGCTGTATATTCTGGCCTGCGTCTTCTTTATCCCCGGCTCGCTGCTGACGCTGGGGGCGGGCAGCATCTATGGCGTGGTGACGGGATCGATTCTGGTTTCGGTGTCCTCAACCCTCGGTGCGACCGCGGCCTTTCTGGCTGGGCGCTATGTGGCCCGCAACAGGATCGCAAAAAAAATCGAAGGCCATGCGCGTTTCAGCGCCATTGATGATGCCGTTGCCAAAGAGGGCTGGCGGATCGTCGGGCTGACGCGCCTGTCGCCGATCTTTTCGTTCAACCTGCTGAATTATGCCTATGGCCTCACCCGCATTTCGCTGAAGGAATATGTACTGGCTTCGTGGCTCGGGATGCTGCCCGGTACGGTGATGTATGTCTACCTCGGTTCGTTGGCGGGTGATTTGGCCGCGCTCGGATCGGAGACCGCCGAGGCCCCGTCTGCGGCGCAGTGGGCGATTAATATACTGACGTTTGTCGCCACGGTTCTCGTGACGGTATACGTCACGAAGATTGCCAGGAAAGCTTTGGCGACACGAGTGGTTACTGAGACGCAATAGGATTTTACGCTCGGCAACGTTTCCTGCGTACCTCAGGTAAACGTTCTCTACACCCGATGGGTTATTGTTGTTGGCTAAGCAGAGATTGACTCGGACGTTTTAGGTGTAGAGATCGCTTACCCGAAGTATGAGGGAAGCGATAGAGTTCCGGCGTCTTTTGTGTAAGGCTTTCATCGTCTGGTCGACTACGTTGTACCATGGAGAACTATATGACTGAAGAATGGAATGTACAGCCCGCCCCGATGGATGAACACAACCGGAAGCTGGTTGATAACGTACACCCGGCTGACTGGCGGAATCCGACGCCTGACGGTACGTATAACCTCGTGGCGATCGGAGCCGGCACAGCCGGACTGATTTCCGCCATCGGCACGGCCGGGCTCGGCGGAAAGGTGGCGCTGATTGAACGGCACCTGATGGGCGGCGACTGTTTGAACGTCGGCTGTGTTCCTTCGAAAGCCCTGATTGCTTCATCACATCTGGCGGCCCGCATGCGGCATGCCGCGGAGTTCGGCCTGACGCCTTCCGAAGTGCCGGCCTCTGATTTCCCGAAGGTGATGGAGCGGCTGCGGAGGATCCGCGCCGGGATCAGCGAAAATGATTCCGCAAAACGCTACACGGAAAAAGGGGTGGATGTCTTTATCGGGGAAGGAAAATTCACCGGACGCAGCACCATTGAAGTGGATGGGCAGACGATCAGATTTAAAAAGGCGGTGATCACCACGGGGGCCCGCGCCGTGGATCCGGATATTCCCGGACTCGCCGAGGCGGGATACCTGACGAATGAGACCGTTTTCAACCTGACGGAACGGCCTGAACATCTCATCGTGATCGGCGGCGGACCGATCGGGTGCGAGCTGGCACAGGCATTCCGGCGGCTGGGCTCGAAGGTCACGATCATTGAGCGCGACCGGTTCCTGCCGCGCGAAGATCCGGAAGCATCGGCCATTCTGGCCGACTCGTTTAAACGCGATGGTATTGAAGTGCTGCTTGAATCCGCCGTGGAAAAGGTTTCATCGGATGGCGGTACCAAGACGGTGCATATCGTGCGGAACGGGAATGCGCTCACCGTCGACGGCGACCGGATTATGGTAGGGATCGGCCGCGCACCGAATGTGGATCATCTCGGACTGGAAGCCGCGGGGGTCAAAGCCGATCCCCGCAAGGGCATCGTGGTCGACGATAACCTGCGCACGAGTAATCCGAACATCTTCGCCGCCGGCGACTGCTGTATGCCGTATAAGTTTACCCATGCCGCCGATGCGGCTGCGCAGATCGTGATCCAGAATGCGTTGTTCGGCGGCCGGAAAAAACTCTCCGCCGCCAACATGCCGTGGTGCACCTATACCGCCCCCGAGATCGCACACGTAGGCATGTACGAACATGATGCCGCAGACCAAGGGATCGAAACCGATGCCTACAAATTCGAGATGGCCGAAAATGACCGCGCACAGGCGGAGGGCGATGCCGAAGGCTTTGTGAAGGTTGTTGTGAAAAAGGGAACCGATAAAATCCTGGGGGCCACCATCGTTGCCGCGCACGCCGGGGAAATGATCAGCGAAATTTCCGTCGCCATGGCGGCCGGAATGGGGCTCGGAAAAATCGGCGGCGTCATTCATCCGTATCCAACGCAGTCCGAGGCAATCAAGCGCGTTGCCGGTCTCTATAACCAGACCCGCCTGACACCGACCATTGCCAAACTTATGAAAAAATGGCTGACCTGGCAGCGGCGCTGAACCTATGAATCCGGAACGACTGATTTTATTTACGCGTTTTCCTGTGGCTGGAAAAAGCAAGACCCGTCTCATTCCCGCGCTGGGCGAGGAGGGCGCCGCAGCATTTCAGCGTCGAATGACGGAGCATACCGTTCTGCAGGCGCAGCAGTCCGGGGCACAAGTTGAAATCCGATACACCGGCGGAACCGAAGAGGAGATGCAGGCGTGGCTCGGCGTCGGCCTGCAGTACGCGGAGCAGGGCGCCGGCGATCTCGGCGAGCGGATGGCCCGCGCATTTCAGGACCATTTCGACTCCGGGGCAGAGCGGGTTGTCGTTATCGGTTGCGATTGTCCTTCCAACCACTGGAAAAATATCAGGAACAGTTTTGTGCACCTGAAAGCGTCGGACTGCGTCATCGGCCCGGCGCACGACGGCGGCTATTATCTGATCGGTCTTTCCCGTCCGATGCCGCGCCTCTTTCATCGGGTGGATTGGGGGTCAGCGCGGGTACTGGAACAGACACTTTCGCTGGCTCCGAAGCAAACGGTTTTACTCGACACGCTGCATGATGTGGATCTTCCGGAAGATCTGCCGGCGAAGATTTCGGTGGTCATTCCGGCGCTGAACGAAGAGGCGCATCTCCCCCGAACCCTCAAGTCGGTCCGGCAAGGTTTCCACGTTGAAGCCGTTGTGGTGGACGGCGGAAGTTCGGACGGCACAAAACAGCTTTTTCCCGATGCGCCGGTTTGCCGGGAGGGGCGTGCATGCCAACAGAATCTGGGCGCGGAAAAAACAAACGGGGAGCTGCTTCTTTTTCTTCATGCCGATACGGAACTGCCCGATGGCTGGGATGGACAGATCCGCGAAACGCTGGCCGATGATTCGGTCGCGCTGGGGGCATTCAGCTTTCAGGTTCGCGAGAATTTTCCGGGCCGTAAATGTATTGAGGAAACTGCCAACTGGCGTTCCAGGGTTTGGAAACTGCCCTATGGCGATCAGGGCCTTTTCATGCGCCGCTCAGTTTTTGAGCGCCTTGGCGGTTTTCCCGCGCAGCCGATCATGGAGGACTATGCCTTCGTCTGCGCTGCGCGAAAGCTGGGGCGGGTCGTCACACGGCCGGAGGCGGCCGTCACCTCCGGCCGCCGTTGGCTGCATCACGGCGTGTGGAAGGTGACGTGGGTCAATAAGCTGATGATTCTCGGGTATCACCTCCGTATTCCGCCGGCAAGACTGGCGGCGTTTTATCGGCATTAACCGAGGCGCTAAGGCACAACCACTCGATAGAACATCGTATTTTCGGCAGCCGGAACCGTGACGGGCGTGATGCTTTCGGCGGCGTCTGTCCAGTTGGAGAAGAGGTTCGGGGTTTCCTGCAGGACGGCGATGTCCGGCAGCTCCGGCGTCCAGTCGATGGACACGAGGCCGGGTAGATTCGTCGTAATATTCACCGTCAGGTTGGTCGGCACCACACGGCCGCCGAGGAAGAAGCCGTCGTTAAATCCATTGCCGCCGATCGAATACTTGCTCGCGGTCATATTCGTATCGATCAGGGACGAGGTCAGGGGCGTGAGCGGTTCGAGCAGAACGATTTTAATATCCACCCCGTCATCATGCAGGTTGCCGTCAAACGTGATTTCAATCTGCGCGGGCTCAATGGCCGCAATAAGATCGTCCTGATTGTGTTCTGAATGCGGGATATCCAGATAAACAAACCGGTTGACGCCGTTCTCGAAATCGCCGGGCGAGTAGGTCCACATCACAAATCCATCGATGGTGGTACCGTCATCGAGACGCACCTGATCGAGGCTGTAGTACGCTGTTTCCGCAACCGAGGCGAGCGCACCCAGCAGGCAGGTGAGACCGGTAATACCGTGTATGCTCATTTTCATTGTTCCGCCTCCGTTATCACGGAAACAGCGTGCTGGAATACGGCCTTCCCGTCAATGCTGCGGACGCAGCGGCCTACATTAACCCAATTCTAATTTGACAATTAGCTAACTGACTAAATATAAACGCGGGCATGGAACACACACTGGATATTTTAAAGGCGCTTTCGGATAAAAACCGGATGCGGGTGGTGGCGGCGCTGGGGCGGTTTGACGAGCTCTGCGCCTGCCAGGTGACGGAGCTGCTGCAGGTGAAAGGGGCGACGGTTTCGCGTCATATGGCGATTCTGCAGAAGGCCGGTCTGGTCGGCAGCCGCAAAGACGGCCGCTGGGTCTATTTTTTTCTGACGAAGCCGGCCGGTTCGGAGCCGCTGTTCCAATGGTTGGAACAATCGCTCGCCGGCGAACAGGTGGAGGCGGACTTCCGGACCTTGGAAAAGATTGTGGCGCTGACGCGCGAGGATTTGTGCCGGATGCAGCGCGGCGAGGACTGCTGTCCCTGAAGGTGTGGCAGGCGGGACGCCTGCGATACATTCTCCCGTACCGCAGGCGTCCTGCCTGCCAAAGCAACAGAGGAAAAAATGAGCGAAGACAAAAATACAGGCATCGGTTTTTTTGAAAAGTACTTAACGCTGTGGGTGGCGCTGTGCATGGTGGCCGGGATTCTGATCGGACGGTTTCTGCCGGCGATCCCGGAGTTTCTGGGTAAACTGGAATACGCGAATGTTTCGATTCCGGTGGCGGTGCTGATCTGGATCATGATCTATCCGATGATGATGAAGGTCGACTTTAAGAGCGTGAAACACGTCGGCGAAAATCCGCAGGGGCTGTATCTGACGTGGATCACGAACTGGCTGATTAAACCGTTCACCATGTTCGGCATTGCCTGGCTCTTTTTCTACGTGATTTTCAAGGACCTGATCCCGCCGGAGCTGGCAAAGGATTATCTGGCCGGCGCGGTGCTGCTCGGTGCGGCGCCGTGCACGGCGATGGTGTTTGTCTGGAGTCATCTGACGAAGGGCAATCCGGCTTACACGGTGGTGCAGGTGGCGACGAACGATCTGATCATTCTCGTGGCATTTGTGCCGATCGTTAAATTTCTGCTCGGCGTCAGCGATGTGCATGTGCCGTGGGATACGCTTTTTCTTTCCGTCGTATTGTTTGTGGTGGTGCCGCTGACCGCCGGGGCGCTTACGCGCGGCCATATGCTGAAAACCAAAGGGCAGGCGTATTTCGAAAAAACGTTCCTTCCAAAGTTTGGAAACACAACGATTATCGGGCTGCTGCTGACGCTCGTGATTATCTTCTCGTTCCAGGGCGATGTGATCATTGCAAACCCGGTGC